>JAHEXQ010000109.1 GCA_023252035.1 Actinomycetes bacterium | reverse complement strand
TGCGCAGATGCCCGGCCACGCAGTCGAAGGAGCTGTAGAGCGCGGGCCCCGCCGGGAGAGTCACCAGGAGGTATCCCCCGGGACGGCAGACCCGGTTCAACTCCCTGAAGGCGGGGAGGTCCAGCCGAAGATGTTCGATCACGTCGAAACAGGTAACCAGATCGTACTCGCCGTCGGGACAGGGCAGGTCATAGACGCTGGCCTGAAAAGCATGCTCCAGGCCTCTCAGCTTGCAGAACCTGATAGCTTCCTCCGAGAAGTCACAGCCCTGCGCATCGCCATATTCACCCAGCAGCGCCAGGTTGCCGCCTGTTCCGCACCCCACATCGAGGATGCGGGCGCCCTCGGGCAGGCATAGGCGGTCCAGCAGCTCCTTGATGATGAGGCGACGGCCCCGGAACCACCAGTGGTCCTCTTCCTTCTCGTATATGGTCTTGTAGGCGTCCTTGTGCAACTCCAAATTATCTTCAGCTCAAATCGCCAGGGTGATTGCTATTCGCCTTGCGTTAACATCTACGCTACCGGGATTATCGCTGGTAGGTCAACGGCAACTATTCGCCATATTATTTCGAGATCAATCCCGAAGTACTCGTGAGTGACGATATTCCTAAAACCGATCATTCGCCGCCAGGGAAGTTGAGGCCAGCCATCCCTGACTTCGCTGGGGATCTTGCCCGCCGCTTCTCCCATGACTTGGAGATTCTCAGCACTGCATCTACAACCAGACTGTCTTCAGCGAAGCCGGGGAAGTCCTTATCGGCGGTATAATCGGCGATTTTGCGAATAGACTCCTCAACATCTCTATGAGGAGACGATAGCGTCTTCTCCTCATACGTAGCTCGCCTCCGAAAGAATCTCGTCTTTCATAGCCGGCCTAAGCCCCTTGGAAGTGACAAGATCCACTCTTGCGCCTAAGATTCCTTCCAGCAACTCTACCAAATCGACGACTTCCAGGCCGATGGGCTCTACGAATTCCACCAGGATATCCACATCGCTCGTGTCGTCCTGTTCGCCGTGCAGGTATGAGCCGAACACCCCTATCCGCGTGACGCCATAGAGGTCGGTCAACTCGCTCCGATGCTCTGCTATCAGTTCTTTTATTTCTCTGAGATCTTTCATGCTCTGCTCCCGCCAAGGGAAGTACTTACATGCTCCTGAGATTATTCTCTCAGCCTGCGTTTCCGCGGGCAAGCTTTGGGTTGAAAGCGGCGCCAGCAAATTCGATAATAAGACTGCCTTATAGATGCGATAAAGGAGAGCAAATGCAAGACCGTGTGCGGCTCACGCAGATGAGTTCCAGCTCCGGGTGAGCGTCTAAAGTGGGTCCGGGCGACCTGGAGAACATATTGAGGTTGTTGCCGCCCTCGGCGGGCCGGAACGTGCTGGTCGGATTGACGGCGCCGGACGACGCCGGGGTCTTCCGCCTGAGCGATGAGGTAGCGCTCGTCCAGACGGTGGACTTCTTCACGCCGGTAGTGGATGACCCCTACCGTTTCGGCCAGATAGCGGCGGCCAACGCGCTGAGCGACATCTACGCCATGGGCGGGCGCCCCCTCACGGCGATGAACATCGTCTGCTTCCCCTGCGCCAGCGGGCTGGACCTGCTGGCGGAGATACTCTCCGGAGGGCAGGCCAAGGTGACCGAGGCGGGAGCGGAGCTACTGGGAGGCCATACCATCGAGGACGCCGAGCCCAAATTCGGCCTCGCGGTAACCGGGATCGTGCATCCCGAGCGTATATGCATATCTACGGGCGCGCGACCCGGGGATGCCTTGCTTCTGAGCAAGCCGCTGGGGACGGGTATCCTGGCCACAGCTCTTAAAGGCGGCATTATCGAGGAGCGCGACATGGAGGATGCCATCCACAGCATGTGTGCCCTCAACGCGGCGGCGGCGGAAGTCGCTCTGCAAGCCGGGGCCACGGCGGTGACCGATGTAACCGGTTTCGGCTTCCTGGGCCATCTGGCGGAGATGCTGGTGCAGAAGAACCTCTCCTGCCGCGTGGACGTCTCGCGGGTTCCGCTTTTCAGCCGGGCGCGGGAGGCGGCGGAGATGGGGCTGGTGCCGGCGGGCACGGCCCGCAACCGGGAATTCTTGGGGGACAGGGTGCGCCTGGACGGCGTTGACGGCATAACGGCCGACCTTCTCTTCGACGCGCAGACCTCAGGCGGCTTGCTGTTCGCGGTTCCGCCGGAGAGGGCCGAGGCAGCGGCGTCTGCGCTGACCCTGGCTGGCACGCCGGCTGCGGCCATAGTGGGGGAATTCCTGGAGCGCGGGGAATACGATATCTTGGTGACTTAGCGACGGGAGTGTCATGAAAGAGCTGGATCTGAGAGGCCTGGCCTGCCCGGAGCCCGTGGTGCTCACCCGAAGGACGCTGCTGGAGGGCGAGCGAGAGCTGCGGGTGCTGGTGGATGACCGGACGGCCGCCGATAACGTCGAGCGCATGGCCCGCTCGCTGGGAGGCGAGGTCAAGACCACGTCCCGCGAAGCAGGATTCCTGCTGGAGATCGCGCTCTCCACTCGAGCGGAGCCAGGGCGTCCGGAAGAGGGCACGACCTTTTTCCTCTCCGCTGAAACCGTCGGGCGCGGAGAGCCGGAATTGGGCCGCACCCTGATGAAGATGTTGCTAAACGCCCTGGCGGATGCGCCCCGCCCGCCGGCTCGCTTGCTACTTATGAATTCAGGCGTGAAGCTGGTGGTGGAGGGAGCGGACTCGGTGCCCGCCCTGCAGAACCTGGCGTGCCTGGGAACACAGATACTTGTCTGCGGCACTTGCCTCGATTACTACGGTTTGAGGGAGAGGATGGCAGTGGGGACTATCGGCAACATGCAGGAGATCTCGGAGGCCATGGCTTGCGCGTCGAATACGGTCACCATCTAGTGTCCCTTCCCGGGCATATGGTCTGTCACCGGGAGCGCCTAGGCGCCACGCCGGCAAGGCGCGCGACCGAGGGCGTACTTCTTAGTACGTCGAGGGAGCGGAACACAGCCGGCGGGGATGGATAGGCGTTCGAATGCTAGCGTATGCCCGGGATGGGACACCTTGGAGGTGAGATTTGGGCGATAAGAGAGATTACCTACGCAGGATCGCATCGGTAAACGACGTCATCCAGGCGGCGGCCCGTGGCCGGAGCCCCTTCCAGGCCGTCCCCCGGGACCTTCTGGTGGACGCCGTACGGTCCGTGGTTGACGGGGTGCGCGAAGCCATCATCGCCGCCAAGGACGAGACCAGCTTGAACGAGATAAGGACCGGCCCCGAGGACCTGGTCCCGCTGGTCGAGGAGGCGGTGAAGCAGCGCATGCAGGTTGGCCTGCGCAAGGTCATCAACGCCACCGGCGTGGTTATTCATACCAACCTGGGGCGGTCGGTTCTGGCGGCTGAAGCGCTGGAGGAAATAGAGTCGGTCGCCCGGTCTTACTCTAACCTCGAATACAACCTCGAGACCGGCGTCCGCGGCTCTCGCATGACGCATCTTCAGAGCCTCTTGCAGGAATTGACCGGGGCAGCCGCCGCTCTCGTAGTGAACAACAACGCGGCGGCGGTGCTGCTGGCCCTGACGGCCCACGCGCAGTGCCGGGAGGTCATCATCAGCCGGAGCCAGCTCATCGAGATAGGCGGCTCTTTCCGCATACCCGAGGTGCTGGAGCAGAGCGGGGCACGGCTGGCCGAGGTGGGCACCACCAACAAGACCTATCTCGACGATTACCGCAAAGCGATCCGCAGTGAGACCGCCGTCATCATGCGGGCGCACCCCTCCAACTACCGCATCGTCGGCTTCACCTCGGAGCCGGAGCTGCCCGACCTGGCACAGTTGGCGCACGAATTCGACCTCATATTCCTGGACGACCTCGGGAGCGGCGTCCTGGTGGATCTGGCCCGGTACGGCTTGCCCACGGAGCCCACCGTGCTGGATTCCTTGCGGGCCGGTGCGGATCTCGTCTGCTTCTCCGGAGACAAGCTGCTGGGGGGGCCGCAAGCCGGCATAATCCTGGGACAGGAAGCCCTGGTGGAGAAGATGGCTAAACACCCCCTGGCCAGGGCAGTACGCGCCGACAAGCTGACCGTTGCCGGGCTCGAAGCTACCTTACGCATCTACCACGACCCGGAGGAAGCGGTACGGAAGATTCCCACGCTGGCGATGCTCACCGCCGACCTGGAAAGCCTGAAGTGCAAGGCCCAGAAGCTGGCCGGACTCTGCCGCAAAGCCTCCGACTCCTACGAGGTACAGGTTTCCCAGGACCTGAGCCGGGCGGGAGGCGGCGCTCTGCCCATGTCCGACCTGCCCACCTTGGTGGTTTCGCTCACCTCATCGCTTCACACACCCAACCAGCTTGAGGAAGGCCTGCGAAAATACGCGCGCCCCATCATCGCCCGTATCAGCGAGGACCGGGTGCTCCTCGACGTACGCACCATCTTCGATCCCGAATTCCCAGCTATCGCGGACGCCCTGGCTGACCTCGCTTCGCTGAAGGCGGAATAAGGGACGCATGAGCGATCTCATTATCGGCACGGCCGGGCATATCGACCACGGCAAGACCGAACTCGTGAGGGCGCTGACAGGCATCGACACCGACCGTCTCAAGGAGGAGAAGGAGCGCGGCATCTCCATTGACCTCGGATTTGCCGAGTTCAAGCTGCCGAGCGGGCGCATGGCCGGAGTGGTGGATGTCCCCGGGCACGAGCATTTCGTGAAAAACATGTTGGCGGGGGCGACCGGTTTTGACCTGGTGCTGCTGACCATCGCCGCCGATGACGGGGTGATGCCCCAGACGCGTGAGCATCTCGCCATCATCGATCTTCTCGGCGTTGACCAGGGCGTGGTAGTCATCACCAAGGCGGACCTGGTGGACGAGGAGATGCTGGAACTGGTGCGGGAAGAGGTGCGGGGGCTCCTCGCAGGTACCACCCTGGAGGGCGCGGAGGTCGTGACCTCCTCGGCCGTGACCGGGCAAGGCATCCGCGAGGTAGCCGAAGCTATAGACCGGGCCGCGGAAAGGGCGAAGCCTCGCAGCTTGGAAGGGCCTTTCCGCCTTCCCGTCGACCGTGTCTTCACCCTTAAAGGCATCGGCACAGTCGTGACCGGCACGCTCTGGGAAGGAACCCTGAAGGATGGTTCGGACGCCCGCATCCTCCCCGCCGGCCGGGACTTGCGCATCAGGAACGTCCAGGTACACGGGCGGGATGTGAGGGAAGCTCACTCCGGTCAACGAGTCGCATTGAACCTGCCGGCCATTTCCGTCCAGGAGATCGCGAGGGGCGATGTCATCCTCAGCCCGGGTTATCTCTCATCATCGACACAGGCCTTCGCCCGCCTCTTCCTTCTGCCGCAAGCGCCGCGGCCTCTGAAACAGCGAAGCCGCATACGTTTTCACCACGGCACCGCGGAGGTGATGGCCAGGGTAAGCCTGGTGGAACCCCAGGATGAGATAGCGCCGGGCGGAACAGCCCTGGTGCTGCTGCGGCTGGAGCACCCCGCGGCCCTGAAGTTCCGCGACCGGTTCATCATCCGTAGCTACTCGCCCATGGCTACCATCGGAGGCGGCATCATCCTCGACAGCCATCCCGACCGGCGCAGCCGCAAGAGCCGCGGCCTCGTTTCCGAACTGGAGGTGCGGGAAAAGGGCAGCCCCACGGACCTCGTTCGCCTGGTCTGCCGCACCAGGGCGTCATCACTGAGCCTAGGGGAGGTGGTCTCCCTTACGGAGATATCCGAACGTGGTGTAGAGTCCAGCTTGGAGTTGCTGTTGAACTCCGGCGATGTCCAGCCCATCAAGGTGGAGGGCAAACCTCGCTATATCGCCGCGGATTCCCTGGCCTCCTGGGAGGAGCGTATAGCCGACCTGGTGCGGGAGTTTCACCGGGATAAGCCGCGCGCGGCGGGCATGGAGAAGGAGACCCTGCGCTCCAAACTAGGGCCTCAGCTCGGCCCGGGCACCTTCGAGGCCATCCTGGCGGCGCTCCAGGCCAAGGGCGCCATCGATATCAAGGCGGGAGTCGTCAGCGCCGGGGGCGGGGGCCGCCGCCTCTCCGCAACCGAGCAGGCGGAGAAGGACCACGTGTTAGAGGCCATCCGGCAGGGAGGCTTCGGCCCGCCCCTGCTGCGCGAACTGCAGGAACGATTCTCGCTGGACCAGAAGAAGGCACGCGACCTCGTATCCATCCTGCAGGAAGAAGGCGTTATCGAGCCGGTGAACCAGGATCTCTATCTGGCGGCCGGCAAGCTCGAGGAAGCCGAGGAGTTGATCCGGCGGCACGTCAGCCAGACCGGCAAGCTGGAAGTGGGAGATCTGAAATCCCTGCTCGACATCAGCCGCAAGTATTCCATCCCCATCCTGGAGTATTTCGACCGGAAACGGGTCACCAAGCGGGTTGGGGATTACAGGGTACTGGTATAAGGTGATATGTTTGGAGAGGAGGTGCATTCGTCCTGGTGGGCGGCCCGGTCTTCAAAACCGGCGCGACGCCTAAGAAGCGTCGGGTAAGTTCGATTCTTACGCACCTCCGCCATTTCCCAAACCATGAATCTGAGCAACCTCAAGACCTTCATCGAGATAGTTGAATCCGGCGGCTTTTCGAGCGCGGCCCGTGCCCTGGGGTTAAGCCAGCCGGCAGTGAGCCTGCAGGTTAAGGCGCTGGAGCGGGAATTCGGCGCGAGCCTTTTGGAGCGTCGCGGCAAGAATATTGAGTTGACCGAGGCGGGGCGGGTCCTCTACCGCCAAGCCCTGAGCGTGGTTGAACAGGCGCGGCAACTGGAAGAGGCCATGGAACAGTCTACGGCCGAGGTGCGCGGATCGCTCCGCGCCGCGGCCAGCACCATACCCGGCGAGTACATACTTCCCTCGCTGCTCGGCCCGTTCAAGGCGGAATACCCTTTTGTGCAGGTAGTCCTGGAGGTAGCCGACTCGGCCACGGTAGCGCGGAAGACGGCAGGCGGGGAGACGGACATCGGCTTCGTGGGCGCCCTGCCGGAGGACCCGCAACTGGAGAGTCATACGCTCTGCGCGGACCGGCTGCTGCTGATAATCCCTCCCGGCCATCCCCTCGGGGGCCAGAAACGGGTCGCCCCAGCCAACCTGGCAGCGGCCGATTTCGTGCTGCGCGAGGAAGGCTCCGGGACCAGGCGAACCATGCTCGCGGCACTCGCGGCCATGGGCCTGGCCCTGGCCGACCTCAACGTGGTGGTCGAGTTGGGAAGCACGAATGCCGTGGTGAACGCCGTGGCTTCCGGCGCCGGCATCTCGCTGGTCTCCACTTGGGCTCTGGATTTCGCGCGGCAGACCGGGAGTGTTTCGGCCATGCGGATCCCCGGCGAGGATTTCACCCGGAATTTTTACTACATCACGCGCAGAAAACCTCTCTCCCGCCAAGTCAAGGCCTTTGTGGATTGGCTGGAGAAAAACCGCCCCTCGCTCAAAGAGACGACTTAGCCGCCCGCCGGGGGCTCGGGCGGGACATGATCCGTAGGCAGGTTTATCGTGCCCTGCAGCCCCGGGCTCACATGCACGGCTCCCGTGCTGTCCACGATAATGGCATTCACGCCCAATTGTTGGAGGACCTCCATGCCGCGTGGATAACCCAGGATGAAAGCGGCCTTGGTCAGGATCTCCGCCTGGGTGGAGTTCTGCGCGCCCAGGATGGTCACGGATATGGATTGCCGCGCCGGTGCACCGGTAGCTGGATCCAGGATGTGATGGTAGCGTACCCCCTGGTAATCATAGTATTGCTGAAAATCACCCGAGGTGTTGATGGTGGTTGAGCCCGACACGCTGATCTCGGCCAGCCAGGCGTTGGGGTCGCGCGGATTGGTTACCGCTATCCGCCACCCGTTCTCCCCCCCAGGCTTGTCGCCCATGGTCTGCGAACTGCTGATGGCATCCACGAGCGCCGCCACCACTCCGCCCTCCCCGAGTTTCTCCGCGGCCAGGTTCACCGCATAACCTTTAGCTATACCGCCGAGGTCAACGATGAGGCCGGGGATGTCGAATCGCACCGTCCTGGCAGCGGGGTCCAGGATGAAGTGCTGCATCCCGGTCGTGGCCCTGGCCTGCGCCACCTCTGCCGGGCTCGGGGGCACGGTGCGCTTGTTCGCGCCAAAACCCCAGACATCGGAGAGGCTCCCAAGTGTTATGTCATACGTGCCCTGGCTCAGGCCGTAATAATCGCGTGAAGTGGAGATCATGCTCCAGAGGTCGTCGGACAAGGGAACCGGCTGCTCGTAGGCCTTCTGGTTCATCTGGGACAGCTCGCTGTCCGGATTGAACCGGTTGCTCATGGCATCGATGCGGGTTATCTCATCGAAGGCCTCCCGCACGGCTCGTTCGACCTTCCCTTTGTCCTTGCCGTAGGCGGTTATGGTTACCGGTATGTCGCCCAGGGCGTATCTAGTCTCCCTGAAGGGCTCTCGCGTGTATCCGGGATTGAGCCATATCGCGAGGAGAATCGCGATGGGGATGCTCACCGCCAGGATCAAGATGACTATCGCGGCATCCCGGCGATTCTTGCGGCCGAGCTTCTTGAGTTGTTCCTGGTCCATCATTTGCGAATCACCTGATGGAGTATAGCACAGGAAAGGGGGCCGGCAATGATAACCGGCCCCCTCTTATCGGACCAGGCAAGTTGCGTCAGGCGGCTACCGCCCCGAATCTCTTAGGTACCATGATCTTATCCAGCAGCGGTACGAAGGCGTTGCCTATCAGGATGGAATAGGCCACAGCCCCGCTCGGGCCGCCGTAGGTGCGTATCATGACGATGCTGACACCGATGATGATGCCGAACGCGATCTGCCCCCAGAAGGTCATGGGGCTGGTCACCCAGTCGGTCGCCATGAAGAACGCGCCCAGGAAAACCCCGCCGGCGAGAATCGCGTAGAGGGGATCCCTGCCCACCATGGCGCTGACCGCAGCCACCGTCACCAGAATGGTCACGGGGATAACCGTCTTGATGATTCCCTTGTAGATCAGGTAAGCCCCGCCCAGCAGGATCCACAGGGCTCCGATCTCGGATATCGCGCCTCCGTGATAGCCGAAGAACAGGCCGAGGTAGCTGGGACCCAGGCTGGTCGTTCCGCTCTTGAGGTACGCGAGCGGC
>JAHEXQ010000108.1 GCA_023252035.1 Actinomycetes bacterium | reverse complement strand
GTTATTCGGAATCTACTCAGGATCATGGTGAGCGCACGTTCCCTCGCCGCTGCATGCTGCCTCGCCCGGTTCCAGCGTGCCCGCCAGGAAGCCGTCCAGCGCGTCGTCTGCCAGCCCCTCTACGCCGGCGAGCACTTTCACCCCGGCTTGATCCAGGTTAGCCAGTGCGCCACCACCCAGCCCGCCGGCGATCACGTAGTCAACGCCCCGCTCAGCGAAGAGCCTGGGAAGTGCGCTGCAGTCGTGTTCGGGCGCGTCGATTATTTCGCGGGACTTCATCCGACCGTCCTCGATCGTCGCGAGCATGACCCTTTCACACTTGCCGAAGTGCTGGGACACCCGGTTTCCTTCCATGACGACAGCCACTTTGGCGGTCTCGAGGAGCGGGAGTTCTTCGGGCGAAGTGGCATGTGCCCGAGCCGGCCATACAAGGAGAGCCTCCGCAATCTCGTCTGCATCTGTGGAGACGTACTTCTCGAGTTCACCCCGGTCCGCAAGCCGTGAGACATCTGGGTCAAGCGGCAGGCGGCCAAGCAGGGGGATACCCATGTCGCTCGCGGCCTGCTGGCTATGGCTTTCGCCGAAGGGTTCGATAGTTTGTGCACAATGAGGGCACCGGATAAAGGACATGTTCTCTACAAGACCGAGAACCGGCGCCTCTAGAGCTGAGGCCATCTTCCGCGCCTTGCCGACGATCATTCCGGCAAGCTCCTGCGGCGAGGTTACCAGGACGATGCCGTCCAGCTTGATGGACTGCATCACGGTCAGGGGGACATCCGCGGTGCCCGGCGGCAGGTCGACGAGCAGGTAGTCGAGCTCGCCCCAATCACATTCCTCGTAGAACTGCTGCACCGCTTTGCTTATCAGGGGACCTCGCCATATCACGGCGTCATCCTCTTCCGGAAGCATCAGGTTCATCGATATGACCTTTATGCCGGTAGAACTCGTAGCGGGAATAGCGCCTGCCTGGCCGATCAGGATAGGCCCGCGGAGGCCTAAGCCGCGCGGTATGCTGGGCCCGGTTATGTCGGCATCGAGGATTCCTACCGTATGCCCGCGGCGCCTCAGCGAAGTGGCCAGCAGCATCGTAACGGCCGATTTACCCACACCGCCTTTACCGCTCATGATCGCAATAGTTTTCTTGATGCGTGGGTAGCCCGCAGCTGGTTGCGCCATGGCTTCCGCTGCCAAATTGCCTTCTGTGCTCTCTACGTGAGAGCCACTGGTCGTAGTCTGTTCATTGATCTTCAATCTAATCGCTCCCTCTAGTTACAGTCTCTTCTTGCGTTTCTTGGCCCGGGTTGCTGCGTTCACAAGCTCTTCCCGGCGCCCGAGCGCGCCTGCCTTTGCAGTCGGCTCGCCTCACAGTTTTCCCCCCACACGCCGGACAGGTCGATTCGCAAGCTCTTATGCCGCTGCCAAACGGTTCATTCCACTCGTGGCCGCAAGAGAAGCATGCGAAGATACGCGTATCGCCTGCCAGAATGTAGTTACCGCCTTCTATCCCCAAGGCTTTGCCTTCAATAAGACAGCGTGTAACCTTCGCTCTAGCATCCTTGAGGATCCTATGGAAAGTAGGCCGGGACACTTCCATGCGCGCCGCCGCTTCCTCCTGGTAAAGGCATTCGATATCGATCAGCCTGAGGGCCTCAAGCTCCTCGACGGACAGCCTTTCTTCCTCCAGTTCCCGGAGGGGAATCCCCTTCGGTTTGAAATAGCCGAAGCGCGGTTCGTCCTGCACATATCGTGGCTTTGCTGGCCTGACCAAGTGCTTCACCCCTATCAGTTATTGACATATGTCCATAATTAATATAGGCGGCACGCTCCCGGCTGTCAATATCCATGTCGGAACTCGCGTATCGCTCGATGAGCTGCCCTCTTCTCCAAGCTCCATTCTTTGGAGAGGGTTTATGGCTTCGTTTAGAATGAAACAGTCTGAGTAAGGAAGGTGGAAGGTTGTGAACGACGCGGGTGTTCCTGCGGCTTTACCAGGGAGACGAGCCGGTCTGGGCCTGACCGGCGATGAAGCAACGGCACGCTTGGCGCGATACGGGCCCAATGCCGTAGCTGAAGAGCAAACACACGATCTTGTGACGCTGGCCAAGAAACTATGGGGCCCGGTTCCCTGGATGCTCGAAGTAACGGTCGTTCTTGAACTGGCGCTCGGAAAATATGTGGAAGCGGTAATCATCGGTCTACTGCTTTGTTTTAATGCGGTCCTCAGTTTTTCGCAGGAACGCCGTGCGCAGGACGCTCTGGAGCTCCTACGCGGGCGCCTCACTGTTCAGGCGCGGGTCTTGCGGGACGGTCGGTGGCAACTTATTTCCGCAGAAGGTCTGGTCCGGCGACGTCGTGCACATGCGGGCTGGCGACCTCGTACCCGCGGACATCCGCGTCTTCGAGGGAGAGATATCCGTGGATCAGTCCTCCCTGACTGGCGAGTCGAGGCCGGTGAGCGTCGGCGTAGGCGGTTCCGCCTATGCCGGTTCCACATGTGCGCGAGGTGAAGCGTCGGGCGAGATCGTGGCCACCGGAGCCAATACGTTTTTCGGCAAGACCGCTGAATTGGTGCGGACGGCGAAGGTCCAGAGCCATCTGGAGACAGTCATCCTGACCATCGTTAAATACCTGGTGGCCATGGATGGTTTGTTGGTTGTGGCAGTGATCATATATGCGCTGCTCCGTGGTCTCGGTTATGCTGAGACTCTGCCTTTCGCCTTGATCCTCCTCGTAGCTTCGGTCCCCATAGCTCTGCTGCCTACTTTCACGCTGGCTTCGGCTCTGGGCTCGCGAGTCCTGGCAAGCGAGGGGGTGCTGGTCACACGCCTTTCGGCCATTCAAGACGCAGCCGCAATGGACGTGGTCTACAGCGATAAGACAGGGACCATAACTATGAACCAGCTCGCATTGGTGCGCTTGCGCGCTTACTCGCCGAGCACCGAGGCGGATGTCCTTCGCATCGCAGCTCTGGCGTCTGCGGAACGCACTCAGGATCCTATCGATCTTGCTGTCATCAATGCAGCCAAAGCTCGAGGCGTTCTGCCGGACAATATAGAAAAACTCGAGTTCGTGCCTTTCGATCCCGCCACCAAGCGCTCGGAAACGCTATTCCGGGTCGATGGCAACACCTTCCGTGCGATCAAGGGGACGCCGCGTATCCTAAGCGAACTGGTCGGCGGCCCGAACATTGAGTCTGATGTCCAGGAGCTGGCGTCTGACGGCTACCGGGTATTGGCTGTCGCCGGTGGGCCACCGGATGGGCCACGTATGATGGGATTGCTCGCCCTCCAGGATCCTCCCAGGCCGGATTCAGCGGCACTGATCAAGAACCTCCGCGACCTGGGGCTGCGGGTGACGATGGTCACGGGTGACGATCTGGCCACAGCGCGCTCCGTAGCCGCCGAAGTGGGCCTGGGAGAGCATACTTGCACTCCGGAATCGGGGGAGCAGCAAACGAATGGCGGGCTCGCTTGTGATGTCTTCGCGGGCGTCTTTCCCGAGGACAAGTTCAAACTGGTCCAGGCAGCTCAAGCGGGCGGCCACATAACCGGCATGACGGGTGACGGCGTAAACGATGCACCGGCGCTGAAACAAGCGGAAGTTGGAATAGCGGTCGCCAACGCGACAGATGTGGCCAAGGCGGCTGCCAGTCTCGTGCTGACGAATCCGGGGCTCGGAGATATCGTATCGGCTGTGCAAGAGGGCCGCCGCATCTATCAGCGGATGCTCACCTACACGCTCAACAAGATCATCAAAACCTTCCAGATATCGCTCTTCCTCAGCTTCGGCTTGTTCTTCACGCGTACCTTTGTGACGACACCGCGCCTGATCCTCCTTCTGCTGTTCGCCAATGATTTCGTCACCATGTCCATCACTACAGACCGGGTTTCTTATGCTTCGACGCCGGAACGATGGGACGTACAGCGCATCGTGGTCGGTTCGCTCGTCATGGCCGTTCCTCTGCTGGGGTTCTCTTTCGGAGTGTTCTATGTTGGCCGCGACCTTCTACATCTGGATCTAGCCGCCCTGCAAACGCTCGTATTCGTCATGCTCGTTCTTACCGGGCAAGCCACCGTCTATCTGGTAAGAGAACGACGCCATTTCTGGAGTTCCAAACCCAGCCGCTGGATGATTGCCAGTACGCTGGCAGATATCGTCGTGATTACTCTGCTCGCTACTCTTGGCCTGCTGATGGCCAAGATAGGCGTGGCCCTGGTGGCCGGGACTCTCGGAGCGGCTTTCCTCTACATGCTCTGCGTGGATCAACTGAAGATCTGGATCTTTGAGCGCCTCCATCTTTGATACGTGAAAAGACTGCCCGTGGTATGTACTTCTTCCGCGCCGGTTTTCAGGCGAGCAACAGATGCGGTAGGATGTGTACAGTTCCAGCGAGGAGGGTGAGAGGATGCTCGGGGAGACCGGATACGGCAACCGCATAGATCCACACGTACACATACTGCCACCGCGGCGCATGCGTGGTCTCATCCGCTGGCTGAAGAAATTCGCGCCCTCTTTCGTGGAGGAGGACCTCACCGCCGAGGAGGCGCTACAGGGACTGGCGGATGCCGATATCAGTACCTTCTTCAACCTGGTCTTTCCGCTCTGGGAGGAGGAGACGGCGGAGCTGAACCTCTGGAACCGGGACTTCTGCAGCGGCGTTCCCGGCGCCATCCCCTTCGGTAGCGTCCACATCGAGACTCCCGATAAGGCGGCGGAGACCGAGCGATGCATCGTCCAGTATGGCTTCGCTGGGATGAAGCTGCATCCCTATGCCCAGCGCTTCGATGCCTTCGCGCCGGAGATGCGGGGCCTCTACGAGGTTCTGGATCACTACGCGAAACCGCTGCTGGTGCATACGGGCTATGACGTCTTCTACGGACAGGAACAGGACCGTTCGGCCATGGAGGAGACTTTCCGGCGGTATCCCCATATCCGCGTCGTCCTGGTCCATTCCCTGTTTCCGGAGTTCGAGCTGGCGAGCCGTTGGTTGCAGGAATTTCCCCAGCTCTACCTGGACATGACCAATGTCTTCAGCTCCCTGCGTGTCTTCAAGCAGGGAGCCTATTCCGGCGTCCTGGTGGGTCCGGAAGAATTCCCCGCCGACCTCCAGATGATCGAAGACAATTACCCGGCCTTCGAGCGCCTCTTTGAGGATTTCCCCGAACGCATCATCTACGGCTCGGACTACCCGGTGGGTATGGGCCGCCACGAGCAGCTCCACGAGGACATGGCCTTCTTCGAACTGCCGCCCGAGACCGAGCGCCGGCTGCTGTTCACCAATGCCCGGTGCCTGCTGGCGGAGACCGGTTACTCCGGCTGACCGGCGAGATAGATGCACTTGCGCCGAGGGACGCAGGGATGATAAGCGTTATTATGTAATCGCGAATCCCCATCGCCACTTTCATTGCCGCACCGAGCAAAAGGAGGACCCTTTTGAAGGTGATAGACGCTCACGCGCACCTGGAACTCCCGATTCCCGGCGTGACCACGAACCCCGAACGGAAGAGACAGCCCATGGGGCTCATGTGGGAGTTCGAGCTCCTGAAATTCAACCCGGTGCTCTGGCCTCTGAACGGCCTGGAGCCCTCTCGCACGCTCATCTCCGTGGAAAACCAGTTCCGCCTGAGCATGGGGTGCCCCGAGAACCTGCTGCGTTTCATGGACCACCACGGCATCGAACGCAGCGTAGTTTTGCCCGTGGCGCCCTTCGTCTCGGCCCGCCGTTACCTGGAGGAGTGCCGGGGGCAGGACCGCTTCATCCCCTTCGCCACTGCTTATCCGGATGATGGCTGGGAAATGGACCTTAAGGAGGCCATGGAAGCAGGGTGCCGCGGCGTGAAGATAAATCCCATACTGCAGCGGATAGCACCCGAGGATGACTTCTACATGAACCTGGCGGAGGTGGTGCGGCCTTACAAACGGCCCATCATCTCGCACACCGGTCCTTTCGATTATTACACGATCGCGGACGGCTACCGCTGCTACGGCGATGTCCGCCGGTTCGAGAAACTGGTGGCGGCTTTTCCCGATATCCCCTTCATCTTCGGCCATTCCGGCCTGGCCGGCGCGCAGATGGCCATCGACATAGCCGGGCGCTATTCCAACGTCTACCTGGAGACGTCCTTCCAGAGCGCCGGCCGCGTGCGCAAGGCTCTGGGCACCATCGGGAAGCGCCGGGTGATGTTCGGCTCCGACTGGCCCGAGTCCAACCAGAAGACGGCGCTCTCCATCGCGCGAAAAGTGGCGGGTTTCGACAAGGACCTGCTGGACAACCTGCTCTGGAGGAATATCGAGGAACTGGTAGGCTGAAATTCCAGGGGGTCGGCGGGGCGGCTGTTACGCGCTTGCGGGAAAGGGGTATAATTACTTCGAGGGAGCTGGCCGGGTGATCGCAGGGGCCGGAAGGTCCCTGAGGAAAGTCCGGACTCCACAGGGCAGGGAGCTGGGTAACTCCCAGGCGGGGAAACCCGACGGCAAGTGCAACAGAGAGTAGACCGCCAGCAGCCTCCGCGCAGGGGGTGTTGGTAAGGGTGAAAGGGTGGTGTAAGAGACCACCGGCACAGCCGGCGACGGTTGTGGCCAGGTAAACCCCTCCCGGAGCAAGGCCAAATAGGAGCCGAGCCGTGGCCCGCGGCGTTTGAGGTTCGGGTAGGCCGCTAGAGGCTCATGGAGACATGGGTCCCAGATGGATGATCACCGGCTGATGGTCCTTGGTAAATGCTCTTATATATAGGCTCGCGTTTGCGCGGCGAGAATGTGAGCCTCATCGGGCTACAAGATAGCCCTCGAGCGTACCAAGGCCAGAAGTTACAGAATCCGGCTTACAGGCCGGCTCCCTCATTTTTTATACCCCGGTTCCGGTAGCCGGCCATGCCGGCCCCGCCATAGCCGTGGTGCCGGGCATCTAGAAGCCTGCGGAAGGCGTAGATATGAACGGCCTCGCCCTTGCCAGGCCAGGCTGCTACCCGGGGGCCTGTCGATCCTCACTTCGGTGCCCAAGCCGGGCGAGGGGAACTCCTGTATCTCCGCTGCGGCTAGGAATTCCAGGAAAGCCCGCACCCTGTCAGCCGTGACCGAGCAGCTCCTGCGGGGCTAAGCGGTCCAGGTACTCGTCAAGGCTATGCCTTTCGGCCTGGCCTCCACGCAAGAAACGGGGATGCTCATCTTGACGAGGACCGATGCCCGCTCCGCTGCCTGGTCATAGGCGTGGTAAGAGAGCTGGCTATGTTCTTCGCGGATCAGCAGGAATATACCCAGGGATTTGCCAGCTCGCCGGCTTCTCCAGTTTCAACTAAACTCGGCGACTGACAGCAGTCCGGCAGTCTGTCCGGCGATTTTTGCAGGGCATTTGAGGTGTGGGGAGAAGGTTATAGCGAGAACAGGTAAAAATGAGGAGGTGGATGATGTTTGTCTTGCGTTCCGCTGCATTTGGCAGCGGGAAGCCGATGCCGGCCAGGTTCGCCTCACACGGGGTTGCCGGCGGCGAAAACCTCTCGCCGCCGCTGGAGTGGGAGGATTCGCCCGAAGGGACGGCATGCTTGGCGCTGGTCTGCGTGGATCGCCATCCCGTAGCTCACAACTGGGTTCACTGGCTGGTGGCGGATATCCCGCCGGGCGTGCATGCGCTCGCCGAGGGTGCATCCAGGTGGCGAATGCCCCAGGGCTCGCTCGAGCTCCAGAACAGCTTCGGCCGCCCGGGTTATGGTGGGCCCATGCCGCCGCCGGGTTCCGGTGCCCATCACTACGAATTCATGCTCTACGCCCTAAGCATTAAGCATCTGGGCCTCGCCGCCGGCTCCGGTATCGAAGACTTCGAGGAAGCCCTGAAGGGCAAGGTCCTCGCCGAGGCTCGGACCTTCGCCGTCTTCGAACGCTAAATCCTTACAATGGGGACAGGACTTAAAGTAAGGATACGATTACTACCTATACTCAGCACTGCACAAGATGAGGTTCGGCGGAGTTCTTCGGCAATCAGCATGTTGCGTATTTGTTCTCCTTCCTGAGCGAAGGGGCTAATCGTTAGTAAGGATATTATCCTTACTTTAAGTCCTACTTTAAGTCCTGTCCCCAGCATGCTCTCCCGGCGTAAGGACCGGCACACGTTGCCCGCGAGATGTTGTGCAATCAAACAATCTGTTCGAACCTCTCATCGCATCAACTGAACGCCCTCGAATGGGTTACGGGTCATGGTGACCGCTATACCGTGCCGCTCTCGCGCTTCACGGTCTCTAGCTTGACGGCCATCTCGGCGAGGGTTTCTTCCCAGGATACGCGCTCCCAGCGGTTGGCGCCTCGTTCGCCTTCTCTTCCGTTTCCTCCTGCGCGCATGGGGCGACGAGCCCGTCCGTCTCGACGCCACGCCCCTTCTACTATTATCATCAAAGCTAGTTAGCGTGCCACCGCGGTTCCGGGGATCCAAGGGGGAGAAACCATGTGCTCGACCACCTTTGAATTTTTCGATGAGGCTAGCTGCACGCGCTGCGGCGAATGCCTGGCCAGGTGCCAGTATATCGATTTCAGCGGCAGCGAAGCCAAGGCTGAGATGGAGCGGCTGATCGCCGGGAAGCCCAGCCGCAAGCTCATCAAGCACTGTACGAGCTGCTACGCCTGCAATGCCTTCTGCCCGCATGACTGCAAGCCCTACGAGCTGATCACGCGGAACTGGTTCGAGAGGTACGAGCGAAAAGGGCTCCCCGTGCGGGCGTCCTACCTGATGCCCTCCAGCTTTCCCAATTTCCGCACCGACGTGGTGAAGAGGATGACCCCGCACGAGCAGCAACTCCTGGAGAAGTGGAGGGACACGCCGCCCGAGGGCGACCTGGTTCTCTACCCCGGCTGTAACGTCCTCACTCTGCCACACCTTGTGGATGCGGGTTTTATGGAAGGAGTTACCATAGCGGGACAGTGGGAGCTGTGCTGCGGAGAGATGTTCTTCCGCATGGGCCTCTTCGACGCCGTGGAGAGGGTTGCCCAGAAGTTGACGGATTACTACCGAGGCCGGGATATCGGCACCATGCTCTTCGCCTGCCCGGCCTGCCTCAACATGTTTCGGAACGTCCTGCCGGCGCAGTTCGGGGCGGAGTTCGGCTTCCAGACCGAATATCTTGGTTCCTACCTTTTGGAC
>JAHEXQ010000107.1:2630-9171 GCA_023252035.1 Actinomycetes bacterium | reverse complement strand
TGGCGAACATGATCATGATGACCCCGTCTATGTAGTTCTGCTCAAGCAGCCGACGGATGATGTAGAGGCGGGCGTCGGAGTCGTGCACGTCGCCCAGGTCCACCGGGTTTCCTATGCGGATGACCCCGGCGCGCAGGCGCTCCTGGATGTCGGCCTTGAGGTCCTCGGTCAGAGGCGGGAACTCGAAGCCGTGCTTAGCGCAGACGTCCGCAGCGAGCACGAGCACTCCGCCCGTGGGCGATATCAGGGCCACGCGGTTGCCGCGCAGCGCCGGGAGCTGGAATACTTTGGAATATCCTGCCAGCTCGCGCAGCCGGTGAACCCGGACGATACCCGCCTGGCGGAGGGCGGCGTCCAGTATGGAGTCGTCGTTGGCCAGGGCAGCTGTGTGCGATTGGGCACTCTCCTTGGCGAGGCTGGTCACGTTGGACTTATAGACGAGCATCGGTTTGCGGATGCCGCTCGCCGCCTCCAGCAGGCGCCTGCCCCGCGCCACGTCCTCCAGGTACATGCAGATGACGCGGGTATCGGGATCCGAGCCCAGGTACTCCAGGAAGTCCACCTCGTCCAGGTCGGCCTTGTTGCCCATGCTCACGAACTTGGAGAACCCCATGTTCTCGTCCCGCAGGCGCGCCAGGAAGTCCATGCCGATGCCGCCGGACTGGGCCAGGATGCTCACCCCTCCCGCCGGGAGACGCAGCATGGGGATGAAAGGCAGGCAGAGGCCGGTTTGCGCGTTGATGACCGTGAGGCCGTTGGGGCCCACGAAACGGATGCCGTAGCGGTGCGCTATCTCTTTGATGGCCTGGGAGAGGCCCGCGCCGCCCGCATCGAACTCCTCGAAGCCTCCGCTGGGAATGCACATATGGCGAATACCCTTCCGGCCGCACTCCTCCATGGCGGCGGGCACGTGCTGCGCGGGGATGATGGCCACGGCCAGGTCCACGACCTCGGGCAGGTCGGAAACGCTCGGGTAGAGCTTGAACCCCTCGGCCTCACCACCCTTGGGATTTACGACGTATATGCGCCCGCCGTACTCCCAGGTCTTCAAGTTGAGCAGGATATTTCTGCCCAGGTTGCCTTCGCGATCCGAAGCCCCGATGACGGCCACGCTTGCTGCGTTGAAGATCTTATTCATGGCGATGTGAATTATAGCATAGGGAACGGGTGTCTAGGCCGCGGCCAGGCTGGCCAGCACCCGTCCGTCCCGAACCAGGAAAGCCCTCAGCGCTTTCCCGTACTCAGCGCCTGCTTGCCGCTTGATATCCGGTGCTGGCAGGCGGGAAAGCGCTTCCCCGGCGTTTATCAGCATAGGAACCACTTTGAGCGTCAGGTCGCGCATCCTCTCGGAAGCGAGGAACTCATCCTGGTACTCCGCCGGGTGCCCGCGCCAATCCGCAAGTACCAGGTAGAAAGCGCAGAAGACATCGCCCCAGGCGACGAAGGCCGGCCGTTTCGGCCCCAATCCCAGGAAAGCCGCCACTTTCTTCTGATCTATCCAGTAGTAGGCCTGGCCCCGGCCTCCACGCTTCTGGGCGATGCCCGCGCTGGTCAGGCTCTCCAGAACTTCATAGACCCCGCCCTGCTGGTACTTGATCTTCGCGGCGATGCCGCAGGAGCTGCCGCCCGGCTCCGTGAGCAGGTAGGTCATGACGTCCGCCCGCGCCTCCGCTCCGTAGTAGTCGCGGAGGCGCAGCATGAGGTTGGCGGGGTTGGTGAGGTCTGGAGTGCCGGAGTGCTGTCGGGTCCTCGGTTGGCCGCGCAGGAGCTTCCAGCGCAGGAATACCGGGTCGGGCTGCCGCCGGCTAGATGACTTGGAGTAGCGGCCCCTCTCGCGCCAGAAGAGCTCTTCCGTTTCGACCAGGGCGAGCGCCTCCCTCGCCTCCTCCCTGACTCCGGGGAAGAGGTTGCGATGCGTCCGGTCGGCCGCGAAATCCAGAACCGCTCCCAGGGTGCGCTGCACATCCGGGCCGAAACAGCGTGAGATGCGCTTGAGACGCCAGGGTTTGAGCAACTCGTGGTTCACGAGGGTCCAGTCCATGGCCTCATCGAAGAGGCGGGCATCGTTGCGACCGAAGGCGCAGGTGGCCACGAGCAGCGCCTCGGGGTCGATGATGGACCTACGGGCAGGCTCCGCATCCAGGTAAGCCCCCAGCGCAGCCCACTGGCTCCACATGATGCCAGTGACGGTTTCAGCTAAAGCGCTCTGCCAGCTCTCCATGCCCCACTTCCTTAAGCACTGCCGCTATATCAGGGCCGGCTTCGCGGTCCTGCGCCAGGCACCAGGCCGCGGCATTCTCCGCCTCCTCCCGCGAGATCCCCATGTGCACCAGGTCCCCGATGTCCGGCTCTCCCCTCCTCACGGCCGCCCACAGTTTCAGGCAGATCATGTCGCCGCGCGCGCAGAGGCGTACTGTCAGGTGCGTTCCATAATGGCGTACCTGTGCCCTCTCGGCGAGGCCCTTGGGCAGCCTGGTGTCCTCGTGCAGGATGGTCGCCGCCGTGCTGAACCAGAACTTGCCCTCGCCGTAGGCCATGCCCACCCGCTCCACCGCCTCGGTGAACCTCTTGCTCATGAGCGGCTTCCTCAGCGTTAGTGAATCCCCTCGCCGCACCACGCGCGCCAGACCGTCAATATCACGGGTGGGCCGCTCGACGAGCCCCTGCATAGCCAGGGCCATAGCGCCACAGACAAGAATATCAACCGGGCCTATCTTCTCCTGCTCGAGAACGGTTCCCAGAGCCGCCAACATCTTGTCTGCCTTATCTGATTTCATCAATAATAACCTTAAATGTTATCATTATTATTATTAATTTTATGATAGGGCAGCAGGGGCTGGGGAGTCAAGCCTCGGGGCTGCGACGGCTTTTGCTAGCGTTTGTAGTAATAGTTGACCTCGTGCGTTACGGAGAATCGGTGACCGAAAGGGGGGTTCGGGATAAAAAAAGTAGGCTCGGACTCCTTTGCCGGTTGCTATCTTTGTTGTCATATCTGCCTCCATACCATTTCCTATCACATAACCGGGGGTGTATCCCCTCCCGCCGAGGCCTTAGGTGCCCCGGGCACGGACTGGATAAATCTAGGCGGGGGTGGAAATGATGCGCGGGTCTTCGCCTATGACTCCGAGCACGATATCACATACCAGGCGACCGATCGCAGAGGCGTTTGGCACCCGAAGGGTCGCGTCTGGTCGGATGCGGGCACACTCGGCACCTATGGCCTGGACGGCCTGCTGTACGAAAAGAGCTCCCGGTTGACCAGCTCCACCAGCTTCTACACCT
The DNA here is from genome assembly GCA_023252035.1 of Actinomycetes bacterium. Lineage (GTDB taxonomy): Bacteria > Actinomycetota > Geothermincolia > Geothermincolales > JAHEXQ01 > JAHEXQ01. The sequence goes on along the minus strand of JAHEXQ010000107.1, from coordinate 5,889 downwards.
GTTCCGCACTGCACGGCCTCACCGTGCCAGGAGTTCGCCAGGCTGATGCCCAGACCGCTGCCCTCCGCACAAGACCGATGTCCAGGAGGCGTGAGGTTGATCTCATCACGAAGTCGCTCGCGAGCAGTTTGCCAATAGGCGCGGCGTGTCCCAGCAAGCGATCGACGCGCTGGACAGTCTTCTTCTCAGCCCCATCCATGGTATTCAGGAAGTCTTACATGCAGATAGCGGGTTCGCTCGATAACTCGTTCCATGCTTTGCCCTACGGGGGGAAGGGACTTGCCTGTCACTCCGTGTGCATAGGCAGAACGCACGCGGTCAAAGGCCTGACTCGATTGCGGAGACAATCCCAACCAACTCCGCTCCGTAGAGTCCGATGTGGCAACAATATGTGACTGGCAGCCCGAAGCGGTCAAGGAAGTATCCTGAATTTCGGGACAGGAAAAGACGGTGCGCCCTGCCACGAGTAATGAAATAGACGATAGCGCACAGGATGATGCCGAGGAGAAGGTATCCGGCCCAGTACCGGCTGGTGGCGGAAGCGCCGCTTTCCATCGGCTGCCCCGTATCCACAGGCTGGGTCTGAGTCGTATCCGGCAGCGGGCTCACCCGGTGCGCGAGGGCATAGGCCGGAACCAGCAGGACCAGCATGATCAGGAGCAGAGTAACGCAGAGGCCAGCCACGGCACGGGGGCGAGCCTTCTTCATCCGAATCCGTCCCTCGGTTAGGAACTCCCTATGCGAATCGGCGCGCGCCAAACATGGCTCAGTCGTACTTGACGTAGCTCCGGATGCGCTCGCGCGTCTTCTCCAGGAAATCGGGGTCGTCGATGATGATGTCCACGGCGTCTTTCTTGCAGACGGAGGCGCAGCGGCCGCAGGCGCGGCACAAGGGCCCCAGTACCGCCCGCTTATCCTCGATGGTGATAGCCCCCATATAGCAGTGCTTGGCGCAGAGCCCGCATCCGGTGCAGTTATCGTTCACCTGCACGTGCAGCCCCTCGAGGGGCGGAAAGAGGTTATCCAGGTATCCAGCGGGTATGGTGCGCGCGAACCTGGTAACGCAGCAACACTCGCAGCAGTAGCAGACCGTCACCATCGTGCCTTTATCGGGGATCTTGAAGATCCAGTTGTCCACGCGCGCTTTTCCCACTATGGGCACCAGCCCGGCCTCCGCCGCCTGGCGGGCGCGCTCCTTGGCTTCCTCCACTGTCGCCAGATGGCTGACGCGCGAGCTGGCCTCCAGGGCAGAATCTCCCAGCAGCATGCAGCCGATCTCAACGGGATAATGCTTGCACTTGAAGCCCTTGCGACACCCGCAGTAGTCGAAGAGCGCGCGGTGCGAGGACTCCTCGATGAGCCGGTAGAGCAGTTCCAGGGGAAGCGGCGCGTTCTCAGGCATCTGGATGTCGGCGTTGATGGGCAGCCAGCGCATGTCCGTCTTCTTCGGATTCGTCCAGGGATGCAGCAGCTTCAAAAACGGCAGTCTCACTATCCCCTTGGTTAGCCGTTCAAAGGGAAGCCCGTCATTCCGCTTGGCCATCTTCGTCCTCCTGCATTCAGCATCTCTCTATTGCCGGGTCCGGACCTTTCTTATAATATAGGTTGTCGTTTGACGGGCCGCTAGCTCATCTGGTAGAGCACCGGACTTTTAATCCGGGTGTGCTTGGTTCGAGTCCAAGGCGGCCTACCAACCCTGCTCCCTCCGGTTGACGTTGCCACGTGCTAGCGTAACATTGAGGTTGAGATACCCCCCTGGACCTTCGGGTGCAGGGTGCGAGACCGCCGATCCGGCGGTCTCTGCTTTTCTGGGGGCGCTGTGAGAGCTAACATCTATATCGACGGCTTCAACCTCTACTATAGCTGTGTCAAGAATACCCATTTCAAATGGCTTGACCCATATGCGCTCTGCCAGCGAGTCTTCCCGGAATACGAAATCAATCGCATCCGGTATTTCACCGCGAGAGTGAGAGCAACTCCTGATGACCGGCAAAAGCCCGGCGGCAAGCGATCTTAATCCGCGCGCTGCAGACGATACCCAACCTTTCAGTCCACTATGGGTGCATTTCTTTTCTCATCCCGTGCGCATGCCGCCCCTAACTCCTTTGCCCAACGGAGTAAGAACAGTGGAAGTCTTAAGAACTGAGGAGAAAGGATCGGACGTTAACCTAGCCACATATTTGCTCGTAGACGTCTTTGAGGGAGAATATGAAGTGGCTGTTGTTGTCTCGAACGATTCGGACTTGGTGGAACCGATACGAATCGTGCGATCGAAATTAGGAATACCAGTCGCGGTCCTTAACCCCCAGAAAGATCCGCTCAAGACCAGTTGCGCGCTCGTGAATTCAGCTTCGCTGTATAGGCGTATCCGTATGGGTGCTCTGGCAGCGAGCCAGTTCCCACCAACCCTTACCGATTCCACGGGCAGTTTCAGAAAACCAAGCGAATGGAAGCGCTAACGGGGCCGGACTTTTGCTCTGGGTGAGTGCGCGAGCCAGACGCCGTGAGCATTGCGAAAACCTTTCGCCCATCGCCCCTCAGCTCCCATCCGCCCTGGCGGGCTGGACCTTCTTGTGTGTCCTCCAACCAGTATAACGCCAAACCAGCTCCAGGAGCAGGATGCCGCAGGTGCCGATCCCGATGCTCTCCACCATCAGCGGAAATCCCGGAAGGTCCAGCAGGAAGAGATCTCGCAGCCAGGGAATGAGCAACGCCGCTGAGAAGGCGGCTACCAGAGCGCCTACGAGCAAATACCGCCAGAAGGTGAAGGGGCGCGCCAGGATTGTGAGAACCCAGAAGCCGATCATACCCAGCACCAGGGTGGCCATGGTGCGCGATTCGGCCAGGTTTATCCCGTAATAAATGCGCGACAGGCCGCCGGCGGCCAGCGTCGCCAGCGCAGCGATAATGCCGGCCGGGATGGCGAAACGCAGGACCCTGGCGAGAAAGCCGGGGTTGTAGCGTTCCTTGTTCGGCGCCAGGGACAGGAAAAACGCCGGGGTTCCTATGGTCAGGCTGCTGATGAGCGTCAGATGCCGCGGCAGGAAGAAGAACTCCCACCCCGCCAGGCCTATGATCACCGAGAGCAGCATGGCATAGATGGTCTTGGTCAGGAACAGGTTGGCGACCCTTTCGATGTTGCCGATGACCCGCCGCCCCTCCGCCACCACTACCGGAAGGGTCGCGAACTTGCCGTCCATGAGCACCAGCTGGGCCACCGCTTTGGTGGCCGGAGAGCCGGAGCCCATGGCGATTCCCC
>JAHEXQ010000107.1:2045-2620 GCA_023252035.1 Actinomycetes bacterium | reverse complement strand
ATTCCCATATCCGCCTTTTTCAGAGCCATGACGTCATTGACGCCATCGCCGGTCATGGCCACGACGTAACCTTGGGACTGCAGCGCCAGGACCATGCTCTCCTTCTGATGAGGCGTCACCCGTCCGAAGATCGTGTGCTCCGCAACGACCGCGCCGAGTGCCGGTTGATCCGCGGGGAGGTCCCTCCCATCGAAGGGCTCGCCGGTGTCTCGGAGTCCGGCGCTCCGGGCCACAGCCGCCACGGTTTCGGGATTATCGCCGGAGATCACCTTGATGGAGACCTGTTGATCGGCAAAGTAACGCAGGGTGTCGGGGGCATCGTCTCGCACCTTCTCCTTGAAGAGCAGCAGGGCGACGGGCTCCAGCTCGCGTGGAAGGGCGTCGGCCTCCGGGGCTTCACTGGAGTGGGCCAGGAGCAGGACCCGCAACCCCGATCTCGCCAGTTCTGCCGCCCGCTCCAGGATCTCGATATAGGGCAGTTTCTTCTGCATAATCATCTCCGGAGCGCCGAGAATCCAGCTCCCTTTGCCGGCAAAAATCTCCGCGCTCCACTTCCGGGCGGAGGAGAAGGCGAC
>JAHEXQ010000107.1:0-2035 GCA_023252035.1 Actinomycetes bacterium | reverse complement strand
GCCAACCCTCCGGCGCCGGGAAAGCGGAGGCGAGAGCCTCCAGGGTCGAATTGCGCGAGGGAGAGGATGCCGTCAAAGCCCCTAGGGCTTCCGCGATGGCTGGTTGGGAAGAGCCTGCGCTCATCTTTCCAAGTTCTTCCATACCATGGAAGACCAGACTCCCGTCGGTGAGGGTTCCGGTCTTGTCCAGGCATACGGTGTTGACCCTCGCCAAGCCCTCCACTGCAGGCAGCTCCTGGACCAGCACGTTGCGCCGGCCCAGGTTCACCACGCTGACGGCGAAGGCCACGCTGGTGAGGAGGACTAATCCCTCGGGGACCATGCCCACTAGCCCCGCCACCGTGCCGGGAACGGCTCTTGCAAAGCTATGGAAATTCCTTATCTGGCTGATGAGGAGCAGGACGCCCGCAGGCACCAGAATGTAAGTCATCACGCGGAGTATCACGTTGATGCCGTCGCGCAGTTCAGAGTGCACCAGGCCGAACTTGCGGGCCTCCGAGGCGAGTTTGCGGGCGTAGGCCTCCTCCCCCACCTTGGTCGCCCGGATACGGCTGGCTCCCGCCGCCACGAAGCTGCCTGAGAGGACCTCATCGCCAGGGTGCTTGGTCACCGGCAGGGATTCACCGGTGATGAGAGACTCGTCCAGCTCCAGGCCGTCGGCCGAAAGCACCGCGCCGTCCACCACGACCTGGTCGCCGCTACGCAGTTCGAGGACGTCGTCGAGGACGACTTCGGCGATGGGGATCTCCTGGGCGTTGCCGGCACGCATCACGCGCGCCGTGGGAGCGCTCACCAGGTGCAGGCGGTCCAGCGTCCACTTGGCCCGGATTTCCTGGACTATCCCTATAAGCGAGTTGATCACGATGACCAGTCCGAAGAGCGCGTCGGGTAGTGCGCCGAAGATGAGGATGATGACCAGGAGCGTGCCCAGAATGGCGTTGAATCGCGTGAGGACATTGGCTCGGATGATATCGCTGTAGGTGCGGCTCGCGGCTTCCTCGACCTGGTTGGTCTGTCCGCGCTCCACCCTCTCCTCTACCTCGGCTTGCGTGAGGCCTACCAGCTCGGTTTTCAGATGCAACTCCTCGGTTTGCTCGTCTTCCCGATATTCTCTGTCTTCTCCAGTTTATTGCCGGAAGGACAGCAAGTTAAGCCTGTTCTGTAAGAGGGCAGCGGTTCGAAGGCGCGCGAAAAAGCGAACATGTTCGGGGCCGGGCACCTTTCTGTTCGCTTTTAGGCCCGGACATGTAACAATGTTACATGTCCGGCGTCGGTTACATGGAGAGGTGAGGGAGATGGAACTGGACGAATTCGCTTTCATGGATGCAACCGCGCAAGCGCAACTGGTCCGCCAGGGCGAGGTGCAGGCGGTGGAACTGGTGGACAGGGCCATTCACCGCATCGAGCAATTGAATCCCGCTCTCAACGCGGTCATCACGCCCATGTTCGAGAAAGCCCACGAGGCGGCCCTGGGACCCCTCCCCAAGGGCCCGTTCCGGGGCGTACCCTTTCTACTGAAAGACCTTATCGCGTCCTGGGAGGGCGTCCGGATGACCTCGGGCTCCAGATTCCTCAGCTACTACGTGCCGGCCCAGGACAGCGAACTGGTGACGAGGCTCAAAGAGACAGGCCTTATCATCCTGGGCAAGACCAACACGCCGGAGTTCGGCATCGTGCCCACCACGGAGCCGGCCCTGTTCGGGGCGACGCGGAACCCCTGGGATTTGAGCCGGATGCCCGGCGGGTCCAGCGGCGGCTCCGCCGCGGCGGTGGTTTCCGGAATGGTACCCATGGCCCACGGCAATGACGGAGGCGGGTCCATTCGCATCCCCGCTTCCTGCTGCGGCCTTTTCGGGCTGAAACCGACGCGGGCGCGCAACCCGCTCGGTCCGGAGTGGGGCGACATCATGAGCGGGCTGGTGTGCGAGCACGCACTGACCCGTTCGGTGCGGGACAGCGCCGCGCTGCTCGACGCCACCTGCGGCCCCGAGTTGGGTGACCCCTACTGCGCGCCGCCGCCGCAAAGGCCTTTCTT
>JAHEXQ010000106.1 GCA_023252035.1 Actinomycetes bacterium | reverse complement strand
TGGACATGATCGGCTCCCTCTTCGAGGAGTTGCTGGCGCTGATCTCGGGCGGCGTGAGCCTTACGCGGGAGAGTGTGGAGAGGGCCATCGAGATGATGCGGGACACGGGCGAGTTGCGTCCCACGGAAGTCCTGGGGGATATAATCCTGTCCAGGCGCGGGAAACCCATACGCGCGAAGACGGCCAACCAGAAACGCTACGTCGAGGCTATCAAGCGGAATACCATAGTATTTGCCATCGGCCCGGCAGGCACCGGCAAGACCTACCTGGCCATGGCGATGGCCGTTAAGGCTCTGCTGGGCCGGGAAGTCGGGCGCATCATCCTCACGCGGCCGGCGGTGGAGGCGGGCGAGAAACTCGGATTTATGCCGGGCGACCTTTACCAGTAAGTGGACCCTTACCTCAAGCCGCTCTACGATTGCCTCTATGAGATGTTGAACGTGGACCAACTCCAGAAGATGATGGAGCAGGGCGTCATCGAGGTGGCGCCGCTGGCCTTCATGCGCGGGCGCACCCTGAACGATTCTTTCATCGTCCTGGACGAAGCGCAGAACACCCTGCCCGAACAGATGAAGATGTTCCTGACCCGGCTCGGTTTCGGCTCCAAGGCCGTGGTGACCGGCGACGTTACCCAGATCGACCTGCCGGACCGGCGCCTATCGGGACTCAGGATCGTTAGCGAGATACTCGACGGCATCGAGGGCATCTCCTTCATGAACCTGACGGAGAAGGACGTAGTGCGCCACAAGATCGTGCAGCAGATAGTGAGGGCTTATCAGAAGTTCGAGGCGCCGCGGTAAGAGGCCGAAACCAAAGGTGAACGGGGGGCGTCCGGCAAATATTTAAACGATTAGCCCCTTCGCTCAGAAGAATAGCATGAGATACGGCTCGGGTACACGCGGAGACCGGTATGGGGAAGGGAACCAGATAATGGGAACGGGGAGAAGGATCGGGATCTGCGGTGAGATGGCCTCCCCCGGCGCGGGGAGAGTCCCGATCCCGGCTTGCTCAGGCCGCCAGCTGGAGCGCTTGGCCGGCCTGGGGCCCGCAGTCCAGGCAGGCGCAGAGCAGCCGGTCGAAGAGTTCGGGCTGGAAGTAGCGGCGGGAAAATCTCCAGCAGAACTCCGAGAGGTAGGGCTGCAGGTACCGCACCCCGTGATGCACTCCCCGCAGGATGCCCTTGGCGTTGGCGATCAGGATGTGCACCCAAGGGAGCTTCTCGGATGCCGCCTGGGGGGACCCCAGCACGCTCGGCTCGTGTTCCATACCTACCAGGGCCGGGGGCCAGGAGTTGAGCCCGTCCGTCCTCACCCGGGATCCCTTCTCCAGCCCCGCCTTCACCACCACCTTGATATCGGAGGAAGTGAGCGAGGAGAGCACCTGCATACGGGCGTGGGCGGGGCCTTCTCCCTTCAGGCTCACCGCCACCAGCACCGGGCGCTTGTCCGTCCCCCGGCCCCTCTTGCCGTGCCCCCCGGCACCGAAGTAGCTCTCGTCCAGCTCGAGGAGGCCACACATGCGGTAGCGGGAGTCCCTGGCGGCCATGGCCTCCCTCACCTTTCCGGCCATGGAGAGGGCCCGCTTGTAGGGGATGCCGAAGTCGCGGGAGAACCCCAGGATGGACAGGCCGGTCTTGGACCGGGCCATGAGGAAGATGAGGGCGAACCAGGCCCGCAGGGGGGTGCGGGTTGCCTGCATCACCGTCCCCGCGGTGGCGGAGGCCTGGTAGGAGCAGGCCCGGCACTGGTAGAGGTGGCGGGTGGAGATGAAGTAATAGCTGTTGTTTCCGCAGCGGGGGCAGGAGAAACCTTGGGGCCAGCGGCGGGAGAGCAGGTACCCGCGGCAGGCTGCCTCCGTGGGGAACCTGCGCATGAGCTCAAAGAGATCCGTAAGCTGCCTATATCCTCCATCGCGCATGGCTTCTCCTCCTCTGCCACAAGCATAGCCAGGAGGGGTGACAGAAGTGGTATTTCTTCTGAGCGAAGGGGGTAATCGTAATGTTTATGTGCAGATACAGAACCCTCCTGTGGAAGGCAGACGCATGGAGATCAGCATAACGGATTTGAGTTGCGGAAGCCCGTTGGAGATGGAGAGATTGAGGGGCCTGGCGGAGAAGGCGCTGCGCGTAGAACAGGCCGCGGAGGACACGGAATTATCGCTGGCTCTCGTGAGCCCGGAGCGCATGGCGGAGCTGAACCAGGTGTACCTGGGGAGAGAAGGACCGACGGATGTTATGGCTTTTCCCATGGATGAAGGGCGCGACGAGGGCGGGTTGCTACTGGGCGATGTCGTCGTCTGCCCCCGGGAGGTGCAGGAGCGCCGGGAAATCTACGGGGTCCCCGACGGCGAAGAAGTAGGATATGCGCTAGTGCACGGTATCTTGCATCTGCTCGGCTACCGCCACGACACGGAGGTCGGGAACGGGGAGATGGACGACCGGGTGAGGGATATATTGGCGGAGGACGCGAAAAGGAAGGAATGAGTGTTGGACATATCGGGTGCGGAAGTCGCCGTCAGGCTGATAGCCCTGGCCTTGCTCCTAGGAGCGGCGGGTTTCCTGGCCGCTGCCGAGATATCCCTGGTGAGCGTCAGTATTATTCGGGTGCGCAAGCTGGAGGAAGAGGGAGTCGGGCATGCCAAGCGGCTGGCTGCGCTGCTGGGCAAGGTGGACCGCTTCCTGCCCACTATCCTGGTGCTCACCCTGCTGACCTCCATCGGAGGTTCAGCCCTGGCCACGAGCCTGGCCATCCGCCTGAAACTACCGGGAGGCGCTGCGCTCGCCACCGGCGTTATGACGCTGCTCATCTTCGTCTTCGCGGAAATGGCGCCCAAGACCTATGCCAACAACAACACCGAGCGTGTGGCGCTGCGCGTCTCCGGCGTTATAGGGGCGCTCTCCAAGGTGCTGTATCCCGCAATAAAGGTGCTGATCATGTTGAGCAATGGCCTCATTCGGCTCTTCGGAGGCCACGTCACTAAACAAGGCCCCTTCGTGACGGAGGGAGACATCAAGGCGCTGGTCACGGTGGCGGAGGAGCAGGAGGTCATCGAGGAACAGGAGAAGAAGCTCATCGATTCCATATTTGAATTCACCGAGGCTCTGGTGCGAGGGGTGATGGTTCCGCGCACCGATATCGTGGCACTGGAGGATGACAGCACGCTGGAGATGGCACTGGAACTGATCATGCGCACGGGGTATTCGCGCATCCCCGTGTACAGGGAGAATCTGGACGATATCCTCGGCATACTTTATGCGAAAGACCTCTTGCCTTACCTGAAGCGGGGCGAGATAGACGTTTTCCCCCGCGACATCCTCAGGGAGTCCTTCTTCATCCCCGAGACCAAACGCGTAAGTGAGCTCCTCACGGAGTTGCGGGCGCGCAAGATGCACATCGCGATAGCCCTGGACGAATACGGCGGGACCGCAGGCCTGGTGACCATCGAGGATCTCCTGGAGGAGATCGTGGGCGAGATCTTCGATGAATACGATAGGGAGATCGTCTTCTCCGAACCCCTGGGAGAGGATCGCTACCGCTTCGACGCCCGCATTTCCATAGATGACCTGAACGAAATCCTGGGCACGCGGCTGCCTTCCGAAGAGTGGGATACGCTGGGCGGGCTCTTCTTCAACCTGGTGGGAAGCGTTCCCAAGCCCGGTGACAGCGTTGAGTACGATGGGCTCACTATCTCCGCCGAGAGGATGATCGGACGGCGCATATCCAAGATCATCATCGAAAAACATGTCACGCAGGACAGAGAAGGGGATTAGGCGCAGGATGGCGCAAACGCATTCCCTGCCCGGGCTGTTGATACTCGACTGGGGAGCGAGCGAGCTGCCGCCGGGATGCCATATAGCTATGAGCACCCGCCGCGGCGGTGTGAGCCCTCCCCCTTATGATTCGCTGAACGTCAGCTATGCGGTGGGCGACGATCCCGTATCAGTCACCCGCAACCGGGGCATCCTCGCGGCGGCATTGAGGCTCCCTCTCAGCGCCGTGACCTTCGCGGCGCAAGCGCACGGATTGCGGGTGCAAGACGTTGGAGAGATGGAGAGGGGCCGCGGCCATGCGAGCCTCGGAGATGCTTTTGCCGGAACCGATGGACTTCTCACCGAACAGGTCGCCACGCCGCTGGCCATACTCACCGCGGACTGCTATCCGATCGCCGTCATGGGAGACGGTGCCATCGCCATAGCGCACGCGGGTTGGCGGGGAACCCTGGGCAACCTGGCGGGGCGATGTGTGGCCGAACTGGTGCGGAGGGGGCAGCCTGCGGGGGAAATGACCGGCTACCTGGGCCCCGGAATCAGGGATTGTTGCTACACGGTGGATGAAGGCAGGGCTGCGGCTTTTGTCGAAAGATACGGTGAGGAATCCGGAGTATGTTCGCGTTCGCCCAAGGGGATGATGCTCGACCTGGCAATGGCCAACCGGCTAAACCTGCAAGCAGCAGGTTTGCAGGCCCACCGCATATTCTCGCAAGGAGACTGCACGGCTTGCAACCCGGAGTACTTCTCCTATCGCCGGGATGGCCTAACGGGCAGGCAGGCGATGGTTATCTGGATGAGTGGGGATGCTGGATAATGGCCAAGGTGAGGGACCGGGTGATGGTGGAGGGGCGCGTGCAAGGAGTCTATTACCGGTCCTGCGCGGAGGAGGAAGCTCGCAGGCTGGGGGTTACCGGCTGGATCCACAACCGGCGCGACGGTCGGGTGGAGATGGTCATAGAAGGCGAGGAGCGGGACGTGAAGGCTATGATCGCATGGAGCAGGCAAGGCTCGCCCGTATCCCGCGTGGAGAATGTGGAAGTGGTTCGGGAGCCTTATGCCGGGGAATTCAACGATTTCCGGGTGCTCTATATGCGAGGAGGGGACGAATGAGCGCGGCCCAGATGGTTCTGCGCATTGCCGTGGCTCTAGCTTGCGGCGGGGCTATCGGAGCGGAGCGGGAGCTGGAGGACCGGGCGGCTGGTTTTCGCACTTACGCCCTGGTGACGCTGGGATCGGCGGTATTCACGGTACTGTCCATACAGGCCTTCCCGGGTTCGGAGACGGCGAGGGTAGCGGCTCGAATCGTGGTGGGAATCGGTTTCATATGTGCCGGGGTGATCATCCTGCATGGAGGCACCCTTCTCATCGGCCTTACCGCTGCGGCTACGCTCTGGGCCTCGGCGGCCATCGGCATGGCCGCCGGATCGGGATACGTCGCGATCTCTGCATACACCACGGGAATGGTACTCGGCGTGCTCATCGCCTTCCGCTGGGTGGAGGATTTCATCATCGCGCACTTTAAGAAGAAACGCATCTACTTCACGGTGCGGGCGGAATTCGGTCAGGCGGGGCCAGAACATCTCATGGACCATCTCGAAAAGAGCGTAGGAGCACCGCGGATAATATCCCTCGTCGAACTTGATGGCCAGTACGAATACCGATTTCGCGCCCGGGTGCCCGCGAGCCATGACCTCTTCGCACTGACCAGGGAGTTGCGTTCGCTCCCGGGTGTGACCTATGTGGCCTGGGAGGAGCAGACGGGCAGCCTGGAAAGAGTGGACTCCGTGGATTTAGAATTGGTATATGCCTTCCATTGAAGTCAACCTGAAAGACATATGGAGCCGCATCGATGGAGCCGCGAAACGTGCGGGGCGAGATTCCACCAAGATACGGCTCGTGGTGGTGAGCAAGAACCAGCCGCTGGAGAGGATCCGGGAGGCGGCGGCCCATGGCGCCACGATATTTGGTGAGAACAAGGCGCAGGAGTTCGTGGAGAAACAGGAGCGGGAGCTCGGGCTGGAATGGCATTTCATAGGCCATCTCCAGACCAATAAGGCGGGCTTAGTTACCGGACGGGCTGCTCTCATCCATTCGGTGGATTCCTTGCGGTTGGCAAACAAGATAAGCGAGAGAGCCCTGGAAGCTGGTATAATCCAGAAGGTTTTAATTCAGGTCAACGTCTCCGGCGAAAAGAGCAAATACGGCATGGAATATGCGGAAGTAGGACAGGCCTGCCGGGAGATGGCCGCGATGCCGGGAATCGCGCTTCGCGGGCTGATGACCATGGCGCCCCTGGCAGTGGAACCTGAGTTAGCCAGGCCCGTGTTCAGAGGTTTAAGGATGCTCAGGGACAAGCTGCAGGAGGAATGCGGGAAGCAGCGGCTCGACTGGCTGAGCATGGGTATGACCGGAGATTTCGAGGTGGCGGTCGAGGAGGGGGCCAACCTTCTCCGCATCGGAACGGCGGTCTTCGGTCAAGGAGGAGCTTGATTCCGACCACGGCCGGAGTTTGAGCCGTTAAGAAGGTTTAAGGAGGTACTGAAATGGCGGGCTTTTGGAGGAAGTCCCTCATCTATCTGGGGCTGGTCGAGGACGATGAGTTCGACGATCTGCGCGAATACGAGGAAGCCTCGCAGGGGCTTTCGGAGCGCAACATAGCATCCCCCGCGCCCGCAGCCGCGCCCGCTCACTCGCGCAGGCAGCATCAGAGGGAGATGGAACGTCCGGCGGTGCTCCAGCCGGTGTCCGTGAGCCAGGTTCGCATGCATATGATAGAGCCGAAGAGCTTCAACGACGCCGAGCAGGTCGGGCAGAAATTCAAGTCGGACATCCCTGTCATCATCAACCTGCAGATGGCCGATGCAGAGCTTGCAAAACGTCTCATAGATTTCGCCAGCGGGCTCACCTACGGCCTGGACGGCGGCATCCAGCGGGTGGCGGACAAGGTCTTCCTGCTCACGCCGCACAACGTGGACGTATCAGCTGAGGACAAGAAGTGGCTGCGCGAGAAGGGGTTCTTCAATCAGTTCTAAAGGCGGGCCGGTCTTCGCGTGATGGAAAGGCGGGCTGGCTAGAGGAAAAGGGGCGGGCATGACCAGGATGGCATTTATCGGTGCCGGCAAGATGTGCGAGGCGATCTTGAGATCGCTTATCCGCAGCGGTTACCTGAAGCCGGAGGACGTGATCCTCTCGGATATAAGTTCTGAGAGGCTCTCGGAGCTGAGCGAGCGCTATAAGGTTCCGGTGGTCTCCGCCAACCGGGCCGCGGTGGAGCAGGCGGATGTTATCATCCTCTCCATAAAACCCCAGAGCCATCCCGAGGTACTGGGGGAGATAGGCGATACCCTGCGTGAGGACCAGGTGCTCATAAGCATAGCCGTGGGGAAGAGCACCGAGAGCATAGAGCATTTCCTGACCAAACCCGTTCCCGTGGTCCGGGTAATGCCGAATACACCGGCCATGGTTTCCGCCAGTCTATCCTCCATAAGCTACGGAAAGCACGTTACCGAACCGGTCCGAGAGATGGTAAAGGAGATCTTCTCCGACCTGGGGGAGATCATTGAGATCGATGAGAAGCTTCAGGATGAGGTGGCCGCCATATCCGGTTGCGGGCCGGCCTATTTCTACCTGATGGTCGAATCGCTGATCGACGCGGGCGTACGCATCGGCCTGGCGCGCCCGGTGGCGAAGAAGATAGCGGTGGAGACGATGATCGGCTCTGGTTTCATGATGCGCGAGACGGAGATGCACACCGCGGAATTGCGGGATATGGTGACGAGCCCCGGAGGAACCACCATAGCAGCCATCGAGGCCCTGGAGGAAAACGGCTTCCGGGCTGCTATCTTCCGTGCCGTGCATGCAGCCGTGCGGAGAGCTAAAGAGCTTTGATGCACCTGGTCGGCGAGATAATAATCTGGGTTCTGAACTTATACATAGCTATCATGGTCGTGCGGATTATGATGGATTGGATACCCGTCAGGTGGCCTCCCGGGATAAGGCCCATACTGCTCTTCATCCGAGATGTAACCGAACCCCTGCTGTCACCCTTGCGGCGGGTAATCCCCCTGGTACACCTGGGAGGGGGCATGGCCCTGGATCTTTCCCCGACGGTCCTCATAATCCTCCTGGCCGTGCTACGGGGATTCATCGGGCGCTCTTTCTTCCGCTGACGGTTTCAGTCAAGCAGGAAAACCCCCGAGCGCCATGGAACTATCCAAAGTGTTGCGGGGTGTACACGTAATTTTGAGGGAGGCGAAGGAGTTGGCAATAACTCCGATGGATATTCACCGGCACGAGTTCTCCACCAGCCGTTTGGGCGGATACAAGGCCGAAGAGGTAGATGCATTCCTGGACCAACTGGCGGATGAGCTGGAGATGCTCCTGGAGAAGAACCACGAGATGAGCGAGGCTCTGAAGGAGATGCGGGAACGGCTGAGGGAATACGATTCCATGCAGCAGACCATGCAGAATGCTTTCATCAACGCACAGAAGAGCGCGGATGCTCTGGTGCAGGACGCCAAGAACCAGGCTGAGGCCATCCTGGCCGAAGCGCACAAGAAAGGCGATGCGGTACTCGCGGGACTCCGGGGGGATAAGGAGAAGATGGAGGCCTCCTTCGGTGACGTGAAGAAGATGGTAACATCCTATTTAGTCTCCGCGCGCGAGCTATTGGAGAAGCAACTGCAGGGCCTGGACCAGTTTGAGGCCATAGGCATCCCGCGCTACGGCGCCAAGGACAACGAGCCCGCCAAAGCCGCGAGGCCGCCCATAGAACCGGCGCTCGAGAGTCCTATGACGGGGATGCCTTTGCCCGAAGCGCAGCCCGGTGCGGCGGCGGCCGCGTCTCCACCTGCTTCGCCCACCCCTCTGGACGCCCCCGCTATAGGAATAGCGGAGCTGCAGGGGCCCGCCGTGCCGCCCGCGGGGATGCAGACCGTAGCCGCTCCCGAGATCGAGTCGGCGGTACAGGCCGCGCCGCGCGACCTGGAACCCGTCATCCCCGAGGAGACCCCCATGTTCGAGGCCCCGGCGGACGTGGAAATGGAAGCGGAAGAAGATGAGCCCGAGGGCAAGCGGAAACGCCACTTCTTCTGGGAATGATGCGGCATTGGCAGGGTCCTTGGGAATAATCTCCGAAAAAGGAGATGCCCTGTTGCTACGCGTGAAACTGAAACCTCGCTCGTCGCGGCGACGAATTGAGGGCGTGGAGGAAGAAAGGCTGGTGGTTGCGGTAAACGCGCCGGCCCTGTCCGGCAGAGCCAACCGGGCGCTTGTCGAACTTCTAGCCGATGAGACCTCCCTGCCGAAGTCATCTTTTAGGATTATCCAAGGTGAAACCTCTCGTTTGAAAACGCTCCTCGTTACCGGCATCTCCCGTGAGGAAATGCAGAACCATTTGGGCATCCCCAGGGACTCGGGT
>JAHEXQ010000105.1 GCA_023252035.1 Actinomycetes bacterium | reverse complement strand
CCAGGATGGAGACGATGTTCCGGTACATGTGCCACGGGTTATGCGCCTCCAGGTCGTTGATGAGGTCCTTGATGGCGTCCTTGCCGATAGTCTCCAGCGCGTCGAAGGTGACCTGCTTGATCATCAGGTCATCGGAGTCTTTCAGGACCTGGATGAGGGGCTGCACCGACTTGTCCTCGAACTTGATGAGGATATTGGCCACGCTGGCGATGCTGTTCGCGTCTCCGGCTCGCAGCACTTGCGTCAGGTTCTCGATCACGTCCGGATCGCTCATGCGGGAGATGGCCTTCAGGGCCAGCTCCTGCTGTTCGGGCCTCCTGTTGTCCGGCGAATTGTAGTGCTGCCAGAACTCGTTGATTATATCCGTGGCCGCGGCGTAATCCTTGTTGAGGATGAAGCTCTTGCCCAGGTTGGTGAGGCATTCGGCTATCGACCCGTAAATCTCGGTCAGCTCCCGCTCCTTCTCCAGGCATTCCAGGAGAACCGACTTCAGCTCGTAAGCGATACCCACACCCCGGCCGCGCCGCTTGGGCATCTCCAGTCCCGGGTCTATGTTCTCGAGGATCTCCGCCGTCTTCAGGCGGATCTCCGGGGACATGTCGTTGAGGTTATCCAGCATGCTGTGGATGAGCTTATCGGCGACGGAGTTGCGGTTGGTGCGGTAGAGTTTCTGGATGAGGCGCGGCACGTTCTCGTCGATGGTGCTGTTGCGCGCCAGCTCATCCACGTCCAAACCTAGCCCCTCTTTCATCAGGAGGTTGCTGACCTGGTAAACCAGGGTGTTGGCCCCGGTGCTCGCTGCGCCGCCGCCCCGGTCGACTTCCACGATCTTCTTCCACATATCCGCCTGGAAGATGCGGTCGGAGACCGCCGGCTCCCATGGTTTGCCCACGGCGCAGTGATATATCTCGTCGACGAGGCCGGAGAGCCCTCCGAAGCGCTTCTCTTGCTCAGGGGTGAGCCCATTCTCGCGCTGGCGCTTCAGGCTGTCGTGTTCCCGGATGACGTTCTCCAGCAGCTCCATGGCCCGGGCTTCTTTCATTTTGTCCAGAACGGTCTTGCGGAGGTCCAGCTCTTTGACCGGCGCCGGCAGGTCCATGAGCAGGTATTCCTTCAGGTTGGAGGGTGCTATCATGGCGATTGCTTTGGCCGTCTCCTCCCGGTCCATATCCTTTATCTCCAGCTCTTCCACCGTCCCCAACAGGGTCGCCACCCTCTCCAGGGCGTTGATGACTGTGGCCAGGCAGGGCTCTTCGAGCTGTTCCTCCTCGGCCTCCAGCTCCTGGATGGCCTTGCGCAGCAGGATGCCCAAACGGGGCGGGTTGGAAAGGATATCCCTCACCATGTCCTCGTGACCTTCGGTCTCTTCCCGGCCCAGGATTACCGCAATGAACTTCTCGTCCTTTACCTGCTCCTTCAGGCGGGCGATCTCCTCGTCCTTGTAGCGCAGGAGGTCCGCATCGGTGTCTTCTCCACGGCCTTCGCCCTCACCACCTCCCAGCCCGATGCTGAGTTCTTCGTCCTTGCCGATGGCCACGAAGCGGCGCTCGTTCACCAGTACGTGCTCGCAATGAGTCCTCTCCAGCTCATCGCTAAAGCCGCCGGCCTCGCGGATCTCTTCCGGCGCCATCGCCAGTACCTGCAGGAACTTGCTGAACTCCTCGGCGGTCACGCCGGTGCTGATGATGATGGAGAAGATGTCACGACGCCGCAGCGACGTAAGGAACGAGACGGTAGGCGGCCTGCTCTGGTCGCGCAGTCCCAGTTGTTCCCCGTTGACGAGTAGCTGGTTGTTGGCCTCGCCCAGGGTCAGTTTCGGCACCAGGTTCAGTACACGCTGCAGGCGATCGAAGCTCATGTCCACCGAGGTGCCGATCATATCGCTTGAGCACGGATACATCCGGATGTTCACGACCGCCGCGTTCAGCGCGATGATCAGCTTCACAGCGGCACGCTGCAGCTGCGAAACCTGGCTATCCGCTTTTTCCTTCATGTTAGCGGAAGCGGGATTTTCCAAATTGCCCTCCATATTGACTAATTCACGTAGGAATATATCGACAGCGTATGGGCGAGACCTGAGTGGTAAAGGTGAGCAAGCCCCTGCATTTCGGCCGGCATAAAGCTGCCCGTGAGAAGGGGCTTCACTGGTATAATTGGGGGAACATAAGGAAGGGGGGCAAGCGGTCGTGGCTCGTATTATCAAGCTCGGGCACGATCTGTCGCAGGCTGTGGCGGAAGTGGCGCTGGAACTCGCCGCCGGCGGGTTGGCGGTCATCCCTACAGACACCGTCTATGGCCTGGCCGCGCCGGCCTTCAGCCCGCGGGCCCTGGAATGTGTTTACCGGCTCAAGGAACGTGACGCGGGCAAACAGATCGTGGTGATGGCGGGGAACATGAACACCATGCTCAACCTCGCCGATACCAGTTCCTACCTGCGACTGCTCCGGCTGGCCCCGGCCTGGCCCGGGCCGCTCACGGTTATCGCGCTCCGGTCTGCGGGCTCTATCCCTGACACCATAGCGCCGAGCTCCACCATCGGTGTGCGCATACCCGACAACTCATTCACCTTGGCCCTGCTCAAAGCCGCGGGGCCCCTGGCCGTCACCAGCGCCAATCGCAGCGGCCAACCGGCGCCTGTCTGTTTTGAGGAGATCGATACGAGCATCCTCGAGGGAGTCGCCATCGCGGTGGACGCCGGCGACTGCGTCTCCGGAGAGCCCTCCACGGTGCTGGATATCACAACTCCAGCGCCGCGTATACTGCGTAAGGGCCCTCTCGGGCGTGACCGGCTCGAGGAGATAATAGGCGAGCCGGTGGAGGAGTTGCAGGCCGAAGCGGGTCACGCCGCCAGGCGCGGAAGCAGCCCACACGGACGGAAGGCAGGCGGCGAGTAGTCCATGGCCCTGAACATCCTCTTAGTCTGCACCGGCAACATCTGCCGCAGCCCCATGGCGGAGGCGCTCTTCTCCAGTAAGGTGCTCCGTAGTGTCCCGCACCTCTTTCCCTTCGTGGACATCAGTTCGGCGGGAACCAGCGCGGTGGAGGGAGGCTCAGCCACGCAGGCCGCCGTGCAGGTCATGGACCTCTGGGGCGTGGACCTGGAGTATCACCGGGCCGAGCAGCTCACGCGCCGGCTGCTCGCCGCGGCGGACCTCATCGTCGTGATGTCGCGCGAGCATCTGCTGTCAGTGGAGCGTATGGATCCCCAGGCGCTGGAGCGGGCTTTCACATTGAACTACCTGGCGGCCCATAAGGAAAGGATGCTCGATGTCGTGGGCAGGTCGATGCCCATCGGGGAGCGGGAGCTGTCCCAGCGTGTCAGTAGCGTTCTCAAGGCCTTCTCAGCGGAGCGGGGTGGCGCGCGGCTCAGCGGGAAGCGCGGCCGGGAACCGGAATTCGAGAGCGGTGCGTTTGATATAATGGACCCCATAGGAGGGAACCTCGAGGTCTACCTGATGGTAGCCGAGGGGATCGACAACGCCCTCGACGCACTTATGGAGATGCTGTTCGGAAGCGAGGAGGAGTAATGAAGGTTGCTTTGGGCGCCGACCACGCGGGTCTGGAGCTGAAGGGCAGGATTGCCGCGGCGCTGGCGGATGCCGGCCATGAGGTGGATGACCTGGGCACCAACCGGCCGGAATCGTGCGACTACCCGGACTTCGCGGCCAAGGTGGCCAGAGAAGTGGCGGGAGGGCGCGCGCAGCGCGGCATCCTCGTATGCGCCACGGGCGTAGGCATGTCCATAGCGGCCAATAAGATCGCGGGCATCCGGGCTGCGGTCTGCAACGACCTCTACACGGCGCGCTTCGCCCGCCTGCACAATGACGCAAACGTACTGGCCCTGGGGGCGCGGGTTGTGGGCCCCGAGAGGGCTCTTGAGATCGTGGACATATTCATGCACAGCGCCTTCGAGGGCGGACGGCATCAGCGGCGCGTGGACAAGATAATGGATCTGGAGAGTCAATACGGAAGGTGCTGTCAGTGATATTTGCGATGCAACACCTGTGGGAGGTCGACCCCGAGATCGCCCGGGTGATCCAGGACGAAACGGAGCGGCAGAGGAACCAGATCGAGCTGATCGCTTCCGAGAACTTCACTTCGCTCGCGGTGATGGAGGCCACGGCGTCCATCCTCACCAATAAATACGCGGAGGGCTATCCGGGCCGCCGCCATTACGGCGGATGCGAATACGTGGATGTGGCGGAGGAGCTGGCCAAACTGAGGGCCCAGAACCTCTTTGGAGCCGAATACGCCAACGTGCAGCCGCACTCGGGCAGCCAGGCGAACATGGCGGTGTACATGGCCACGCTCGAGCCCGGTGACACCATCCTGGGCATGTCCCTTGCGGCGGGCGGGCACCTGACGCACGGCGCCCCGGCGAGTTTCTCGGGCACGCTCTATAAGCCCTGTTACTATGGGGTCAATCGTGAGACGGAGATGCTGGATTTCGAGGAGATAGCGGAGGTGGCGCGCGCCCGCCGGCCCAAGATAATCGTGGCCGGAGCCAGCGCCTATTCCCGGAACATAGATTTCGCGAGCTTCCGCCAGGTGGCTGACGAGGTGGGCGCCTTGCTCATGGTGGACATGGCCCACTTCGGGGGGCTGGTGGCGGCGGGCCTGCACGACGACCCGGTGCCCCACGCGGATTTCGTGACCGCGACCACGCACAAGACCCTGCGCGGCCCCCGGGGCGGCTTTATCCTCTGCCGCTCCATCTACGCGCGGGATATCGACCATTCGGTCTTCCCGGGCATCCAGGGAGGGCCTCTCATGCACGTTATCGCCGCTAAAGCCGTGGCTCTGAAGGAGGCCTCCACGGAGGCCTTCCGGCAGTACCAGGCGCAGGTGGTGGCGAACGCGCGGGCCCTGGCCGCGGCCCTGGTGGAGCGTGGATACCGCATCGTTTCCGGCGGAACCGACACCCACCTGTTCCTCATCGACCTGAGGCCCCAGCAGCTCACCGGACTGGAGGTAGAGCAGGCGCTGGACGAGGTGGGCATCACGGCCAACAAGAACAACGTGCCCTTCGACGAGTTGCCTCCCACCGTCACCAGCGGACTCCGGCTGGGAACGCCGGCAGTGACCAGCCGCGGTATGGAAGAGGAGGATATGGAGGTCATCGCCGAACTTATCGACACTACCGTCCGCCATATCAGCGACGGCAAAGACCTGGACGCGGTGACCGGCCGGGTGCGCATTTTTCTCGCCGGTTTCCCGCTCTACGAGGATATGTGAGCCATGTGCGCCGACGGCAACGTGCGGCCTTCCTGGGACGAGTACTTCATGTCCATCGCCCGCCAGGTGGCCACCCGTTCGACTTGCCTGCGGCGCAGCGTCGGGTGCACCATGGTCTGGGACAAGCGCATCCTGGCCACCGGCTATAACGGAGCTCCCGCCGGACTTCCCCACTGCGAAGAGGTAGGCTGCCTGCGCGAGGGCGCGGGCGCGGAATCGGGGACCATGCACGAGCTGTGCCGCGGCCTGCACGCGGAACAGAACGCCATCATCCAGGCTGCGCTCTACGGCGTAGCCGTGAAGGGAGCTTATATTTACTGCACCCACCACCCCTGCGTCCTTTGCTCAAAAATGCTCATCAATGCCGGAATCGCCCGCATCTTCTACGCTGAGGGCTACCCGGACCATCTAGCCCAGGAGTTGCTGGCCGATGCCGGGGTGCATACAGAGCAAATGCCGGACGCTTGACCGAGGTGACATAGTGTCCCTTCCCATAAATAAGGTCACGCACCGAGAGCGCAGTGTCCCGTCCCATGAATACGGTGAAGCACCGAGAGCGTCTAGACGCCGCGCCGGCAAGGCGCACGACCGATGTCGTACTCCTGGTACGTCGAGGGAGTCGGAACACAGCCGGCGTGGATGGATCGGCGTTCGAATGCAAGCGTATTTATGGGACGGGACACAAAGCGCCGCGCCGGCACGGCGCGCGACCGATGTCGTACTTTTAGTACGTCGAGGGAGCGGAACACAGCCGGCGTGGATGGATCGGCGTTCGAATGCTATCGTATTTATGGGATGGGGCGCTTAGTTTGCAGATATACCTCTTTGCGTTTCTCGTGGCGCTGGCCGTGGTGCTCTTAGCAACGCCGCCTGTGAAGAAGCTGGCCGTCTGGCTCGGCGCTATCGACCTCCCGCAGGACCGCAAAGTCCATAAGAACCCCACCCCGACCCTGGGAGGCATCGCCATCTTCCTGGGTGTCCTGGTGGCGGTGCTGCTGGTCAAGCTCCTCACGGCCTTCACGCACTGGCCCAGCGCGCCGGACGGCGTACGGCAGGCGCTGGGGGCTCCCGAGTTCCTGGGAATCCTGGTCTCCTCCTCCATGATCATGGTGCTGGGGATGGTAGACGACCTGAGGTGGCTATCCCCCTGGGCCAAGCTGGGAGGCCAGGTCATCGCCAGCTTGACGCTGATAGCCTTCGGCGTGAACATCGGCACCATCTCGTGGCGGGCGGGCAATACCCTGGACCTCTCGGGCAGCCCCATCTTGAGCATCCTGCTGACCCTGCTCTGGATGGTCTTCTTCACCAACGTCATCAACCTCATCGACGGGCTGGACGGGTTGGCAGCAGGCATCTCGGCCATAGCCGCCGGCGCCTTCTTCATATACGGGACGCAGGTGGGCCTGGACCAGTCCATCGTGCAGGCCATGCTGGTGGCCGCGGCGGTGGGTGGGGCCTGTCTCGGTTTTCTCCGCTACAACTTCAACCCCGCGAAGATATTCATGGGGGACTGCGGCGCCCAGTTCCTCGGATTCCTCCTGGGGGCCATCAGCATCCAGGGCATTCTGAAGAGAACCGCCGTGGCGACCCTCTTCACGCCCCTCATCATCCTGGCCATCCCGGTGGGTGACACTCTGCTGGCCATCGTCCGCCGCACCCGTGCCCGCCAGCCCTTCCACCAGCCCGATAAGAACCACATTCATCACCGCCTGCTGCAGATAGGCCACAGCCAGAGGCAGGCGGTGCTGCTCATCTACTTCTGGAGCGCCCTCTTCACCGGCATCGCCCTGGCGCGGGAGTTCGTGAAGAACCGCGGCATCACCTACGCGCTCCTCATCGCGGGAGGCGTGAGCTTCCTCGTCACCATCCTGCCGCGCCTGGCGCGGGCTGAGCCGGAGAGCGGCGAGCCCGAAAACGGCGCTGCGGAGAGCGGTGTCCTGGAGGGCGGGGACGGCGAGGTGCGGGAGGACGATATCTCTGGGCCTATGGCCGAGGGGAGCAACGACTAGCCTTGCGCGTAGCCGAGCACCCGGTGCTGGGGCCGCTCCCTCCCGCCTCGCGTGTTACCATCTACTTCGAGGGCCGTGCCATCGAGGCGCGCGCCGGAGAACCGGTTGCCGCCGCGCTGCTCGCCGCCGGCATCAAAGCCCTGCGCATCACACGGCGCCGGCATGAACCCCGTGGGATATTCTGTGCCTTGGGGCGCTGCACCGACTGCGTAATGGTAGTGGATGGCGTGCCCAACACGCGCACCTGCGTGACCCTGGTGCGCCATGGGATGCAGGTCCGCCGCCAGGGGGTGCGGGAATGAAGGGCTGTCTCGAGGCGAATAGCGGGGTGGCGGGGGCCACCGCGAATGTGGTTGATGTGGCCGTGGTGGGAGCCGGGCCGGCCGGGCTGAGCGCCGCCCTGGAGGCTGCTTCGGCCGGTGCCCGCGTGGTACTCATAGACGAGAATCCCGGGCCCGGCGGCCAGTTGCCCAAGCAGATACACCAGTTCTTCGGCTCGCGCGTGCATCACGCCGGCACGCGCGGTTTTCATATCGCCCAACGCCTAGCGGCTGAGGCCGAGCTCCATCCCAACCTGGATTTGCTGCCGGATACCGTGGTTTATGGCATATTCCCGGGACTGCGCCTGGGACTCGCCGCGAACGGCAGTTCCCGGGAACTGCAGGCCAGAGCCGTGATTCTCTGCACCGGCGCTTCGGAGAAGTCCGTCGCTTTTCCGGGCTGGACCCTGCCGGGTGTCATGGGGGCCGGAGCTTTGCAGACGCTGGTGAACCTGCACCGGGTCCTGCCCGGTCACCGCGTGCTCATGCTCGGGGCGGGGAACGTCGGGCTCATCGTCAGCTACCAGTTGCTGCAGGCCGGCGCGAGCGTGGCGGCGGTAGTGGAGCCGGCGGCAAGGTTGGGTGGATATGCCGTGCACGCTGCCAAGCTCAGGCGGCTGGGAGTGCCGCTGCTGCTCCGATCCGAGGTAGTCGAGGTACGGGGGCACGACTGCGTGCGATCGGCCGTGGTGAGGGCCCTGGATGAAGAGGGAAGGACGGTCCCCGGCTCCGAGAGGGAGCTCGAAGTGGACCTGGTCTGCCTGGCCGTGGGGCTGAGCCCCTTAGGGGAGCTGGCGTGGATGGCCGGCTGCGAGTTCGACTATGATGCCGGCATGGGCGGCCATTTTCCGCGGCACGGTGAGGACCTCCAGACGAGCGTGCGCGGGCTTTACGTCGCCGGTGACCTCGCCGGGGTGGAGGAGGCCAGCATAGCCATGGAGCAGGGCAAGCTGGCGGGCATCAGTGCCGCCCGCGATCTTGGTATTCTGGGAGCGGGCAGCGCCGGCCGCCGCCGCGCGGCGGCCGGCGCGCGGCTGCGAGAGTTGCGCGGTTTGCTTGACCGGCGGGAAGACGCCGGCGCGGCATCGGGCTTCAATTCCGGGCCCCTCGTGCCCGAGGCCGGACGCCTGCTCCAGGGCCCCGTGGCGGTCATAGACTGCACGGAGCGCATCGCCTGCAATCCTTGTGAGTCTGCCTGCGCCCGCAAGGCCATACGGATAGGCCGCCCCGTCACCAACCTGCCGGTCCTGGACCCATCCAGATGCACCGGCTGCGGCCGGTGCGTCTCTCGGTGTCCCGGCCTGGCTATAATCACCGTGGATTTCAGCACGCCGGGTGAGGATGCCCTGGTGAGCGTGGCCCACGAACTGCTGCCCCGGCCTCTGCTCGGCCAGTCGGTCGAGGCTGTGGATGCGGCCGGAAATGCTCTTGCCAAGGCCGAGGTGCTCAAGGTAAGAATGGGGCATGAAGGCACACCCGTAGTGACCGTGCGCGTGCCCCGCCGGATCGCTCCGCAGGTGCGTGGCATCCGGTTGACAAAAGGGTTCGTACTCGAACCCAGGGGGGGGGATGTCTTCGCGGGGGGAAGGTCCCCCCGCAATCAATGCAGGGGGGAGTTGCACGAGGGGGGCGGGAGCCCCCTTCGTGAGAGCGAGGCTTGCCGAGCGAGGGTCGGGACTCG
>JAHEXQ010000104.1 GCA_023252035.1 Actinomycetes bacterium | reverse complement strand
CTGCCAACGTGGCATACTCGGAGGAGGCCTTCTCGTGCGCATTCGGCTGATCATCGCCCTTGCGAAACGGACAATCGTTTCATCACCAAGCATATAGGCCGTGGGCCTGAGCTGGAATGATGTATAATTTTCCAGGAGCCGTGAATCGGTAGATAGTGCATAAAGGAGAAAGCCATGCCCAGGAAATACTATAAGGTCATCTTCGATCCCCAGGAGGAAGGGGGTTACACGGTAACCGTCCCTGCTCTTCCGGGATGCATATCAGAAGGTGATACTTACGAGGAGACCCTGGCGAATATAAGAGAAGCGATTGCGCTTTACATCGAAAGCCTGCAAGCCGACGGGCTTCCTATCCCAGAGGAAAGCCACCTTATCGTCGAAGTGGAGGCGCCATATGAGCAGATTGCCAGCGCTTAAAAGCGCCGACGTGATCAAGGCTCTTCAAAGGGCAGGCTTTCAGGAACATCGACAAAAGGGCGGACATAAACTATTTAAGAAAGGGAACCTCCGAGTTACGGTGCCTATTCATCCGCGGGACCTTAAGAAAGGGACGGTGCACAGCATCATCGACCAGGCGGGTTTGAGTGTGGAAGAGTTTCTCGATCTCCTAGGATGACCTCGTATATCAATGGCGGAATTCGCTGAGGCATGACTCGCTTCCCCATGAGAATCTCTGTGGAACATGGGGCGCATGCCTTGGCGGTCCTCCTCTGTAAAGGAGTGGAGGCGAAACGCCAAGGAAAGCAAGGTGCAGCAGGCTAGGGAACCAATGAACAGGGCTTTTCTCTGGTCGAGCTTCGAGACCTGCTGGCTGGGGAAGGATCTTCCGCAGAGCTTCTCGGTGATGTCAGCGACCTTGCGGGTGGAGACGCCCTTTACGTACATCTCCATGATGGCCAGCACCAGCGCCTTGTCCGATCGCTGGTAGCGGCAGAAGAGAGTGGTGGAGAAGGTGCCGTCCCGGTCCTGGGGGATAAGCAGGTTGAGCGTGCCCACCGCGGTGTAGAGCGTGCGGGGCTTGTAGCCGTTGCGGTAGCCCAGCCTATCATCGGTGCGCTCGTAGTGCTCCGCACCCAAGTGGCCCGCCATCTCCAGCTCCAGAGCGTGCTGGCGGATGAGCTCCAGCATGGGCCGGAAGGGGTTCTCCTCTCCCGAGGCAAGAATCGCTTGAGGGCTTCCTCCATCGTCATAACCTTTTTCTTAGCCATTCGTCCCTCTTTAGGTAGGTGACTGGTTATCCCTATCTTGGGGGAGATGGCTACCCTGGCAAAGAGCTTGCTTCACTCAGGGCTTTTTGCAGAGGTTTATGGGCATAACCCCATTTCGCGATCTCTTGGTGGAGGCATCCATCTGCCATTCTGTTTCCTTTCTCGAAACCGCACCTTTCCGGTCTCCATCTCGTTTTCTGCCCGCATCTCTTTCCTATCTTTTTCATCTTGCAAGGAATATGTATTATGGAAACGGCATGAACCCGCGGCGAGGGCAGGGAAATCGCATCTGCCAGTGCAACTGTCCAGGCGGGGATCTTGCGAGGAGCTGTGCGGATCGGAGCAGGCCAAGGAGGAAGGCTTAAATGCAGACGATTTGGGCGGTGGGCCTTTTCTTATTGGGACTGGGAGTGGGAAGCTTCGCCAACGTCCTGATATACCGGGTGCCCCGGCGGCTATCCTTCGTGGCGCCCCGTTCTTTCTGCCCGTCCTGCGGCCACGTCATCCGCCCCTATGACAACATCCCGCTCATCAGTTATCTGTGGCTGCGCGGAAGATGCCGCGATTGCGGCGCCGGCATCTCCATACGTTATCCGGTCGTGGAGCTGCTCTGCGGCTTGCTCTGGCTCGGCGTCTTTTGGCACCCCGGGCTTCCCTGGACTCCGGCCATGCCCAGTTGGACCCTGCAGGCGGAGTTATGGCCAGGGCTATTCTTCGTTACCGTGCTTCTGGTAATAAGTGGCATCGACCTGGACGAGCAGATAATCCCCAATCGCATCATCCTGCCAGCCATAGTCGTCGGCCTCGCCGCTCTGGGCGCGGTATCCCTGGTGCGGGGTGATTACCACGTCATACTGCACGCGGTGTACGGCATGCTCATCGGCGGGGGGTTCCTGGGGATAATAGCGTTTCTGGCGCCACGGGGCATGGGAATGGGGGATGCCAAGCTCGCGGCCTTCCTGGGGATATTCATGGGCTTCTATATCCTGGCGGGACTACTCATGGCCTTTCTTCTCGGCTCAATAGGGGGGATCATCCTCCTGGCCGCCAAACGCAAGGGACGCCGCGACCGGATACCTTTCGGTCCGTTTCTGGCGCTCGGCGGTGCCCTGGCCCTCTTCTGGGGCGAGCCTCTCTACCGGCTCTACCGCTCCCTCTTCCATCTGGGCTGACGGAGAGAGGTCAGTGTAGCCTAAGAACGCAGTCAAAGCCCAAGATGTCCGGGGCCTGGACCTCGCGCATCACTCTCCAGATCCAAAGAGATGGCAAGTGCGGCGCAGATCCTTTATCAGGAATTGGGCAGCTATAAACGAGGCAGCGGTATCCAGATCTCGCATGGGAAATCCTAGATTCGTTCTGTAGAAAGGTGCTCTTACCGGCCTGGCGTGCCCCCGAGATGACGACGATGGGAGAGGTCCGGTTCCGGACTTCACTCAGTCGCCGAGCCACCTCTCTTTGTAAATCCATTCGGGTGATGAATAGTCACTATTCATGGCTTGAATGATTTGCATCATCCCTGATGACGCACCAGTGAGAACGGGTTACATCCTGGACAACATACAGGTCCCGAGGTGTCTGATCTTGCAGGGCAAGTGCCGGGGCAATGCTCCACGCAGCTTACTGCATGCTTCATCGTCTGAGGCATCTCGAGGGCCGCTTTCCTGATGCCGGGGTTAGTGGCTTGCCCGGCGAGGATTACAGCTCTGGAAGCCGATCTCTCCGCTATCTCTCCTGTTGCTTAAGTAAACCTTTGATAAGAACCAGGATTATCTTTGAACAGGTCGAATCTTGTGATAACTGTATAAAGATTGTGGCTCCTGTTGACGAATAACAAAATTGACGCTAAAAGTTCATGATTGTTATAATTTGTGCAAGATGTTAAAAAGATAGGCTTCTTGGTAATAATTGACAGGATGCGACTCGGCGGCTACCCAAGAGGATGATACGGAGAGTGGATGTGAGGGAAAAACCCAGTAGACGTCTTTTGACCGTCAATGAGGTCGCGGATATCCTGCGGGTTTCCAACATGACCGTGTACCGCCTTATCAAGGGCGGACAGATTCCCGCCATCCGGGTGGGGAAGAACTATCGAATCAAGGAAGTCGATGTCAATAAGTATCTCACGCGTGGTTCTTGACGGGCGCCGGCGTGGCGAAGGAGAATCAGGGTTGCATGCAGGCTAGGGATATAGGGTGAGAAGATGAGCCCAAGAAGACCTTCCATCGCGGTGGGGCTGGATGTCAGCACAGGTTCGATCAAAGTAGCCGAGCTCCAGATCGAAAGAGCGGAGCCGGTTCTCTCGAATCTGGGCATTATCAATGTCCCGGAAGGTGTTATTGGAGACGGCGAGATCGAGGACCCTGTAACCCTCTCCAATATGTTGAAGGAACTGTGGGGCAGGACCGGTATAAAACAGCGCCGGGTCATCCTCGGGGTCGCCAACCAGAAAGTGATCGTGCGGCCCATAGAGATCCCTTACATGGAGGCGGAGGAGCTGGAGAGCGCGCTCCGGTTCCAGGTACAGGAGTTCATCCCCATTCCGGTGGAAGACGCCATCCTCGACTTCGACATAATGGAGGAGTTCTTGACCTCGGACGACCAGAGGATGCTGAGCGTGCTGCTGGTAGCCGCCTACAGGGACATGGTCCAGAGCTTCGTGGATACCCTGCGCAGCGCAGGCCTCACAGCCGTAGCCATCGACCTGAAGGCCTTTGCGCTGCCACGCGCGCTTCTTCCCCGCACCTATCCCGGGATATCCCAAGCGGGGGAGGAAGCCGAGGCGGTCTGCATCATCAATGTGGGCGCCGGTATCACCAACATCGTGATAGTGAAAGAAGGGGTGCCCCGCTTCGCACGCATCCTGCTGAGGGGCGGGGACGATTTCAGGCGCACCCTGATAGATCGCCTGGACGTGGACGCCGGTGAAGCCGAGCAGATCAAGCTGGGCCTGGCGGCGAACGAGGACGCAGCAGCCCTGATGCGGCAAGACATATACCGCTTTGTAGGGGAGATACGCCGCTCCCTGGATTACTTCGTGACCCAGACGGGCGAGCGCAACCTGCGGAAGATAGTGCTGGCAGGCAGCGGCGCGCGCATGATCAACCTGCCGCAGGAATTGAATCAGGGACTGCGTTTGCCGGTGGAGATCGGCAGGTCCTTTCAGAACGTGCAGTTGGGCAAGTTGCCCTTCAGCCCGGAGGAACTGGCGGAGATCGAGCCGTCGGTGGCCGTGAGCGTGGGCCTGGCCTTGCGGGAGGTCATGGAATGACCAGGATAAACCTGCTGCCCCCGGAGATAAAGGAGAAGGTACGCCGGCCCAGCGTGTTCCCGTCCATCATCATCCTGGGGATAATCGTACTGGCCGTCATCGTGGGCGGATGGTTCTTCTACAACAACCAGAAAAAGAGCAAGCAGACCACCCTGGACCAGAAGACGCAGGAGCTGAACGCCCTGAAGACCGCCAATGCTCCGATAGCGGAATTCGAAAAACAGCAACAGCAACTGAAGGCGATTAAGAGCATCTACGATCAGGCCAACAAGGGGAGGGTGGCCTGGGCCCTGATCCTCAACAACCTGGCCAAGTACGTGCCGGAGGGCTTGACCACGGCCTCGAACCCCGAGGCGCCGACCATATGGTTGAGCGAGCTGAGCATCGATGCGACTCCGCTGGAGGCCGGCGCTGCCGCTCTGCAGGGCAATACCGCTCCTATCGTCATAAAAGGCCACGCGGCCCCGGCATGGCTCTGCATACAGACATGGCTTCCCAGGTCGCAGGATTTTCAGGATAGGGGCTTTCTGGATGCTTTCCCATACTACTATTACTTCCGGGGGCAGCCCAAAGTGGCGGAGTTCCTGGTGCGGCTGATGAATATGCAGCAATGGAGCAATATATGGATAGCCAGCAGCCAGGAAGAGGCGACCACGGATACCATCAACGTGAGCGTGGACCCGGCGACCGGGCAGATGACCGAACAGGCGCTGCCGACCTGGATGCTCACCTTCGAGATCGACGCTTTCTGGAATGTGAACCAGGCCATATACAAGCCTGCGGATACCCCTTCGACCCAGGGTGCTGCGGCGGGACAGACGGGGGGGAAGTAGGCCATGAGGTCCAAGATCACTCCCGGGATTCAGCTCATCGCGGGCGCCGTGGCCTGCCTGTTGGTGCTGGCTTTAGGGTATTTCTTGGTGCTCTCGCCCGCCAAGAAGGGCGTGAGCGATACGCAGAAGAAGATAGACGACACGCAGCAGCAGATACAGATAGAACAGAACAAAGCGGTCCAGCTCAAGGAGTTCCAGAAGGACCCCCAGCAGTTCCTGCGACAGATCGATGCCCTGAAGGAGAGGCTGCCCGAGAACGTCCAGCTTTCGGACGTCATAAACCAGATAGACCATGCGGCCGAGGAGTCGGGGCTGGACTTCTTCTCGGTGAAGCCCGGAAGCCCCATCAGTTCGGGCAACTTCTACTCGGTAGACCTGGAGGTGGTGCTCGACGGACGCTACTTCAACCTGGTGGAGTTCTTAAACCACATAGAGGCACTGCCGCGCACTATCAAGGTCGTGAAGCTGGCTATAGTGGAGGACGATGATAAGCTGCCTTACCTGCAGATAACGCTGACCGTGAAGGCTTTCTTCACGTCAGCGACCGGTGTGGACCTGCTGATTCCACAGCAACCGGCTGCAGCCCCGACAGGCGGCCAGTGATGCAGAGTCATAATGGAGGGCTTTAGGATTGTCAACGGCACCGAAGCATAAAGCCAAGAAGCATAAGAGGACGAGGGCACACAGCCGCAGGAGCTGGGAGATTCCGGCTGCCTTGCGCCAGGTGAAGAAGCCGGTGCTGCTGGGCGGCGTGCTGCTTCTCGCGAGCGTCGTTACGCTCATGCTGACGGCTCTTCCCGCGGCTGGACGGGGACGCGACTCCCTGGTGCGGGCGATGTCGCTGAGCGGTGAGGGCAATCTGGAGATCGAGGGCGTCTCGCTGGCGGAGAGGGCCATGGAGCAGAAATACCAGGTAAACCTCCAGGAGTCCACAGCCCAGGCCGGGGATATTCCCTATGAGGAAGTCTGGGTACTGAACGATCCCTTCTTCCCGCTGATAGGCAGCCCGGGTACGCTCACGGACGATGAGGGCACGCTCGATTCCAAGCTCGCCCACATACTGGGGCGGCCCAAGCCTCTGGCGCCTATTACCCAGCAACTGGACGCCGGGGGGAACCTCCCTGCCGAGACCACGGGTACCCCGGGTACCCCGGGCACCACCGGAGCCGGCGGCGCCACCTTGGGGATAATGCAGGCGCAGCCCGGCAACGTCCTTCTGGTGGAGCAGATCACCGAGAGCCGCGGCATCATGTATGCACGGATTAAGGTCGGCAGCCAGGTCTACGACAATGTGCGTGCCGGCACGGCTTTCGCCGACATCTACAAGATAGCTGAATTCAAGGATTACCAGACCGTGGTGATCCTCTGCGGCGATGAACGATACGAGTTGCAGGTAGGCCAGCTCCGCAGGATCTGAGTTGGAGTCCGCGTCCAGTCAATCCCCCCCAAAGCTGACTTCGCCGTAGCACGTGGTGCAACGGACAGCGGGAACGGTTAGCCCCCTTTAATATAGGTAAACTATTCGCATGGAGGAGTGCCGTTGAGATACCTGACTGCCGGAGAATCGCACGGAAAAGCCGTCGTCACCATCGTGGAGGGCTTGCCCTCTCAGTTGCCTCTGGCCGTCAACCGGCTGGAGCAGGAGCTGGCGCGGCGCAGGCTCGGCTACGGGCGCGGCGGCCGGATGTCCATAGAGGCTGACCGCGTCGAGATCCTTTCAGGCGTGAGGCAGGGGCGCACCCTGGGAAGCCCTCTGTGTATGGCGGTGGAGAACCTCGATCGCCATAACTGGCTGGAGGTTATGCCCGTGGAGGATACGGGGACGCTCGTTGCGCCGCTGACGGTGCCGCGGCCGGGCCATGCGGATCTGGCGGGAAGCGTGAAATACGGGACGAAGGATATCCGGGATATCCTGGAGAGGGCCTCGGCGAGAGAGACGCTGGGACGGGTTCTGGCCGGTGCGGCGGCGCGGGTTCTGCTGGAGGAGATGGGCATCGAGATACTCTCGCACGTGACCGGCATCGGGGAACTGGATGTATCCGGGGAGTCCGTGCCGGCGCCGGGCAGTGGCCCAGGCATCGACGAATCCCCCCTGCGGTGCCTGAACTCTTCCATGGAAAGAGAGACGATGGCCCTCATCGATGCGGCGAAAGAAGCCGGAGATTCGCTCGGGGGCCGCTTCCAGGTGGTCGCTTTCGGGGTGCCGCCGGGGCTCGGTTCACATGTGCACTGGGACCGGCGGGCCGATGGCCTGCTGGCGCAGGCAGTCATGTCTATACCGGCAATCAAGTCCGTGTCCCTGGGCAAGGCCGAGGAGGTTTCACGGGAGCGAGGCTCGCAAGCGCAGGATCCCATAGCCTACGGCTCGCAGGGTTGGATGAGGCCTACGAATAATGCGGGTGGTGTGGAGGGCGGCATCACCAACGGCCAGCCCCTGGTGATGAATGGGGCCATGAAACCCATACCCACCATCCCGGCGGGCTTGCCCTCCGTGGACCTGGTGACCAAAGAGGAGAAGCGGCCGGCGGCGGAACGGGCGGATACCTGTGCGGTGCCGGCCGCGGCAGTCGTGGCGGAATCCGCCGTGGCCTGGGTCCTGGCCGTCCTGCTCATGGAGAAACTGGGAGGGGATACGCTGCCCGAGATGAAGTCCAGATACCAGGATTACCTGGCTTACTGGAAGGACTTCTGAGCCGTGAACCTGGTTCTCGTCGGCTTCATGGGATCGGGGAAGAGCGAAGTGGGACGCAGGCTGGCGGAGCTCCTGGACATGGAACTGGTGGATACGGATGACATCGTGGAGAGCAGAGCGGGAGCCAGCATCTCCAGGCTATTCGAACAGGAGGGCGAGCCGGTATTCCGCGCTCTGGAGAGAGAGGCTGTGGCGGAAGCCGCGGGGACGAGCGAGCGGATAATCGCCTGCGGCGGCGGGGCCGTCCTGGACCCGCGCAATGTGGATGTGTTGCGCTCCAGCGGCGTGGTCTTTTACCTGGAGATAGGCGACGAGGACGCGCAGCGCCGCACAGCGGGCAACGAGAGCAGGCCGCTCTTGAACGTGGGCGACCGTGAGGGAGAGATCAGGCGGCTCCTGGAGGAGCGAAGGCCGCTCTACGAATCAGCCGCCCATCACCGGATATTCGTCGATGGTAAGAGCATAGAAGAGGTTGTGCAGGAGGTACTGGATATATGGAGACGGTAACCGTCAGGACGCCAAGCAGAGAGTACCGGGTGATGGTGGGCCACGGAGTCCTTGATTCGCTAGAGCGCTTTATCGCGGAGCGCTTTCCCGATAGCAGACTTTTCGTGATATGCGACGCCAATACCCTTCGCCTTTTTGGAAAACGACTCGAGAATGCTGCGGGACGTACGCTCGCCTGGCTGCCCGTAGCGCCGGGCGAATCACACAAGAACCTGAAAACCGCCGGGCAGCTCTGCGAGGACTTGCTGGAGTACGGAGCGACACGCCGGGATATCGTCCTGGCCTTGGGTGGGGGAGTCGTAGGGGATATCGCCGGGTTTGTGGCTGCGACCTATTTTCGCGGTCTTGAATTTATCCAGCTGCCCACGACGCTACTGGCGATGGTGGACTCCTCCATCGGCGGCAAAGTAGGCGTGGATCTGCCGAAAGCCAAGAATGCGGTGGGCGCCTTCTGGCAGCCGGCAGCGGTGTTCGCCGACACTTCTTTCCTTGAGTTACTGCCGGATGTAGAATATCTGGCCGGCCTGGCTGAAGTCGCCAAATACGCCCTGGTCTTCGACGGGGGAATGGTTGAGCTGCTGGAGAGGGAAGGGGACTGCGTCGCTCGCCGGGGAGGGATGCTCCTCGAGAAAGTGATACTCCGTTGCGTCGAGCTGAAAGCCCACGTGGTCGAGGAGGATGAACGGGATCGCGGAGGCCGGCTTCTGCTGAACTACGGCCATACTTTCGCGCACGGTCTGGAGGCAGCCGCGGGTTACGCGGGCATAAACCACGGTCAGGCGGTAGCCGCAGGCATGCTTAT
>JAHEXQ010000103.1 GCA_023252035.1 Actinomycetes bacterium | reverse complement strand
ACAGCAGTTCGTCCAGGCTATGGGCTTGAGCGAGGAGATAATCTTGAGGAAAGCGCCTGCAGGTAGTCCGTCCGGTCAGAAATTACCCGGGAATGGGCTGTGAGAGGTGGGGAAAGTGAGAGGCAGGGCATAACCTGCATCTTGGCATGGGCGGGAGCACTGCCTTTGAGGTCCACCGCCACCAGTACCGGGCGCTTGTCCGTCCCGCGTCCCCGCTTGCCCTGGCCCGGTGGGTGCCGGGTGCCGAAGTAGCTGTCGTCCAGCTCCAGCAGGTCGGCCAGCTGGTAGCGGGCGTCCCGCTCCGCCATGGCGGAGGCGCGCTTATACGAGATGCCGAAGTCGCGGGAAAAGCCCAGGATGGAAAGGCCGGTCTTGGCCCGCAGGGAGGTGCGGGTTCCGTGCATCAGGGTTCCCGCGGTTACCGACACCTAGTAGGAGCAGGCCCGGCACTGGTGGAGGTGGCGCGTGGAGATGAAGTAGCAGGCCGTGGCGCCGCAGCGGGGACAGACGAACCCGTTCGGCCAGCGGCGCGAAAAGAGCCACTCGCGGCAGGACCCCTCGTCTGGGAACCTATCCATGAGCTTAAAGAGATCCGCAACCTGCTCGTATCCCCCGTCGCGCATGCCTTCTCCTCCTTCACCATTAGCATAGCAGCCAGGGGTGACAGAAACGGGCTCAATCTGAGCGAAGGGGCTAATCGTTAGATCTATGGATGGTGCCCCCAGCGGAATTCGAATCCGCGCCGCCGCCTTGAAAGGCTGGCCTGGATTGTTGCCCGTGTTTTGCGATGTTACGTGATGTTACGCATACGCTGCGGTTCTGGCGTAATCATCTTGTCCATGTTTGTCCGTGTTTCGCCATGTCTTACTTTGACTTCTTAGCCAGCGGTTAGCTAGTTCGTCGTAATCTTTCTGCTGTAGATTCCGATACCGCCGCACCACTTTGCGTCGCCCTTGACATGAAGTGCAATTGACGCTAAATTGACGTTGCCGTAAGAATTAGTTTTTAGTTCTGAGGTGAATGATGCGGGCAGAAATGCCGAGCAAGGAGCCGATCCAGACATTCACTATCTCCGAGCTGGCGAACGAGTTCGGAATAACCCCTCGCGCTATCCGTTATTACGAGGAGGTAGGGCTCCTGGCATCCCTCCGTAATTCCCCTACCGGGCACAGGCACTACACCGCGAGAGACCGGGGCCGCCTGAAGCTCATCCTCAGAGGCAAGCGTTTCGGTTACTCCCTCGCAGAGCTCTCAGATATCTTGAACCTCTACGATGCCGACCCTACGCAGAAAAAACAGATCAAACGTACTCTCGAATATGGCATCCGGCACATCCAGGAGATAGACGAAAGGGTCGAGGAACTGCAGGAGCTCCGCCGGGAGATGATCGAGTTCGCCATGAGCTTTCTGAAGATAGTGGCGGAGGGAGAAGACGACGAGTCAGAGGAGGTGCAGGCCTACATCAAAGGCGCGAGGTCCATCGTCAGAACATTCCGGAGCAAATAGCCGCGTTCTTGTTTGTCCCCTCAACACAGCCTCATGAGCGCAAAGCAGATTCTTAAGTCAACGTACATGGAGTCACAGCTCGGCCACACTACCGGATGCTGAAAGGCAGGGGGTTGCCGGCATGTCGAAGGGCGTAGAAACGGCTCGAGAGGCGGATAGAAGCGGAGATATCAAGAGCAAGCTAGTCGTTAAGGCCGTGCGTAATGTACGCTATGGCCACCACGCAGAGGATGACACGGGAGAGGGCATGTACCGCCCCGGCATCAAGCTGGATCTGGAGCGAGCCCGCCTTATCACGGAAGCCTACAAATCCATGGAGGGCGAGCCTATGGTCATGCGGCGGGCCAAAGCCCTGGCTCATATCCTGAAGAAGATGACCATCTACATAAATCCCTGGGAGCGCATCGTGGGCAACCATGCTTCGCGTCCGGAGTCGCTCACCTTCTGGATCGACATGAACTGGCGATCGGTACTCCGGGCGGTGAACCACGCGGATTGCGAAGGTCTCCTGGACGAGGCGGGCCGGGCCGAGCTCGAAGAGATCGTTGCCTATTGGAAGGGCAAATCGATGAGCGATCGACAGCATAGCATGTTCACGGGCGAAGTCCTGAGGCACTGGGCGTTCGAGGGCACCATAGGCTGGACTCAGTGGTCGGAACTGGGAATCCCGGATTACGAGAAGATCTTCAGAGTCGGGTTGAAAGGAATACGCGGGGAAGCGGAGGAGCGGTTACGGGAGATCGAACGTGATGTGCCCGTCGATTACGTCGATCACAGGGAATTCCTAGACGCCGTGGTCATCGCCGTAACGGCAGCAATAGACTTCGCACACCGTTATGCGGAGAGGGCCAGCGTCGAAGCTG
The DNA here is from genome assembly GCA_023252035.1 of Actinomycetes bacterium. GTDB lineage: Bacteria > Actinomycetota > Geothermincolia > Geothermincolales > JAHEXQ01 > JAHEXQ01. The sequence goes on along the minus strand of JAHEXQ010000103.1, from coordinate 7,133 downwards.
CGGAAGCCACCGATGAGGAAGACCGTAAGCGCCTGGAGCAGATCGCGGAAACCTGTGCATGGGTGCCAGAAAACCCCCCGAGAACACTCGCAGAGGCGCTGCAGTCCTTCTTCTTTGTTCACCTCGTACGGTACATCGAATACTCTACGCTGGGCATCGGGCTTCGCTTCGACAAGGTCTTCGGCCCTTATCTCGCCCGCGACCTGGATTCCGGCGAGCTCTCCCGCTCGGAGGCGCTGGAATTGCTCCAACTACTCTGGGTGAAGATAAACGAGCTGGGATTGCTCTACTCCCCGTCGCTTTCCATGGTCTATGAAGGTGTGGAAGCTCTTCAGGCTATCACGCTGGGAGGCGTAGATGAGCGGGGTCACGACGTCACCAACGAGATGACCTATCTGGTGCTGGATACGGCGGAGACCTTGCGGACGCTGGAGCCCAACATAGCCCTCCGGTACCACGACGGCACACCGGACGAACTTCTCTCCCGCGCCGTGGATGTTATCCAGACCGGGATCGGCTATCCCTCGATGTTCAACGATAAGGCTCTCATACCGCTACTCCAGAAATGGGGTGTCCCCGAAAAGGACGCTCTGAATTACGCCATGAGCGGATGCGTTTATGTAGAGATCCCGGGGAAGAACATCGCCCGTCGGGTCATCGGTGGGCTGATGGTGCCTAAGTGCCTCTGGTGGGCATTACATGAGGGCAAATTCGCCATCTCCAAGGACCAGTTCGGCTACCCTACTCCCGACCCGAGGACCTTTAAGACCGTCGATGACATTATGGACGCCTACCTGGATCAGGTCCGCTTCTTCATGAACCGGCTGTCCAAGATAGAGAATACCTGCCGATCCCTCTATGAGAAATACCTGCCCCGCCCCTTTTACTCAGCCATTCTGGAGGGATGTATAGAGCAGGGCAAGGATACGCGAAAATGGGCTTATCCATCCATGATCCATGATTTCGTGGTCATCCTCGGCATCACCAATGTGGCGGACTCGATTACGGCGGTAAAGAAGGTGGTCTTGGAGGACAAGAGGATCTCGATGGATCAGCTGATCACGGCGATGGATGCCGACTGGGAAGGATACGAAGATATCCGCCAGATGATGATCAACGCTCCCAAATACGGAAACGATGATGACTACGCGGACGAGATCGCCGTCCGGGTGCACGAACAGACCGCACAAGTGTTGGCCGAGTTCACCGATCGCTTCGGCAATCCTATGCGAGGAGACGGCAGCGGGTTATCCGCCACCTACACCATGGCGGTCGGCACGCCGGCCACGCCGGACGGCAGGAGAGACCGCGAAACCTTCGCGGACGCGACCCTCTCGCCCATACAGGGAAGGGATATGAAAGGACCCACGGCGGTCCTCAATTCCGCAGCCAAGATCAATACGCTAAAGACCTATAACCACCTGCTGAATCAGAAGTTCTCGCCATCGATGCTCACGGGTGCGAACAAAGACCTGTTCCTTAGTTACCTCAGGACTTGGGGGGATCTGGGGATCAGTCATATCCAGTTCAACATAGTCGACAAAGACACGCTGCTTGCCGCCCAGAAGAAACCGCAAGACTACCAAAACCTGGTAGTCAGGGTGGCCGGCTATAGCGCTTATTTCGCCGACCTCTCCAGGGGACTCCAGGACGCTATTATTGCCCGCTCCGAGCAGAGTTTCTGAGTCATAGTTCCAATATGCGATCGGCGTGAACGCGCCGGTGAGCGGTGAAGGATGAAAGGGGGCTGTATGCAGGGCACAATCCAAGAGCGAATCTCCAGGGTCGTAATACGCCTTCCGGAGAGGGCTTGCATCATCCATGGGGATCGCATCTACTCCTACCGGGAGACTAACGAACGGGTAAACGCTCTGGCAAACGCATTTCTGGATATGGGCATCGGCAAAGGCGATAAGGTTGCGGCAGGTCTCTACAACGGGGAGCAGATCGTAGAGACATGGCTCGCGGCTTTCAAGATCGGAGCGGTAGCGGTGAACGTAAACACCCACCTGACCGCGGATGAGATCAGCCATGTTCTAAAGGCCTCGGAAACGCGTGTGCTCGTACTCGACGAAGACCTGGCAGAGAGGGTCAAGCTCGCATGGCCGGACTTACCTGAATTGAAACGATGTATCGCAGTCGGAAAACATGTTCCCGAGTCTATGCTCGAATACGAAGCCATCCTAGACGAATACGAAAAGAGCGAGCCTCGATTCGACTGGCAAGTCCATCCCGATGATATGATCCAGCTCTTCTATACCGGCGGTACCACCGGAACGCCGAAAGGAGTTATGCATACCCACAAGTCCAACCTCTCCGTCACCGACTTCCTGGCCGTGGATGGGATGTTCATGGGAGCTTTCCGGGCGATCTCAACCAGCGAGGGATACAAAGAGGTGATCGATAGCTGGTTGAAGATGTTCGCCAGGTTGATGCCTCACGTCCCACCCTCTGCAACAAGGATTCTGAGTGCTCTGGCAAAGACGGGGTTTGCCCGATGGATACTTCGCCGCCGCATGGTTCAGCGTGCCCTTAGGTCAAGCATCTTGTTCTTGTGGACACGTCCACCCCTGGTCTCCAGAGCCCTGCCATTGAAATTCCTGATCGCATCACCGATCACACACGCAACCGCGTGGTTCGGGACGCTGCTATCCCTGGTAAACGGCTTTACCCTGGTGCTGACCCCATCCAAACACCTGGTCCCCTCCGAAGTTCTCGAACTGATCGAAACCCACCATGCTAACGTCTTGTTTCTGGTCGGGGACAAGATGTCCAGAATGATCCTCGCTGCCGACATTGATTCTTTTGACTGCTCTTCCCTGGCAATCATCGCCTCCTCGGGCGCCCATTGGACTTCTGAAGTCAAGGCCGAGTTGCACCGTCATTTCCCTAACTGCCTGCTCGTTGACCATCTCGGCAGCACGGAATCGCCCATCGTCTCAACAGGTGTCTATTTCAAGGGGGATGAGTACCGAAAACTCGGTCCCGGCGACAGAGAGGTCAGGGTGGTTGACGCGCAAGGCCGGGAGGTCCAGCCAGGGGAGGAGGGAGCCATTCTGGTGAGGGCCGAATCGAGTGGCTTGGGATATTACGGAGACGAGGAGAGCAGCCAGAAGACCTGGATCGAGGACGGTTGGATCTTTACCGGGGATTCAGGTACTCGGGACGAGAAAGGGAACATCATAGTGTTCGGCAGGGGATCCGAGGTCATTAACTCGGGGGGCATGAAGATCTGGGCTCCCGAAGTGGAGCAGGTGATCAGCCATTTTCCTAAGGTGCAGGACGTCGTGGTCTTTGGGGTTCCAGATCCCGAATGGGGGGAATCCGTCATGGCCGCAGTGAGACTAAAAGAGGGCAGCACTTCCTCCCAAGAGGAGATCATTGAATTCGTGAAGGAGAGGATCGCCGGCTTCAAGAAGCCCAAGTACGTGGCCTTCGTAGAGGATCTGCCAATACTCCCCTCGGGCAAGATAAAGCGCGGCGCGGTCAAGGAGATGTTACGGGATCACCAGGCCCGACAGAGCGTGTGAGGAATCGTACTACTGATGGTACCAGAGACCTTCAATAAGGACGGTGAACATGAAACCACTGGATAGTGTAAAGAGCCTTAGAGAGTGCGGGAAGCCTGTGGTTGGGTGCTTTCCCCCTTATCCGCCACTGGAACTCCTGCATAGTATGGGGCTTACTCCATTTGTCCTCTGGGGCCTGCGGGGTGAGGTGGCCGATGCAGAAAGGCACATCCAGAACTACGCTTGCTCGGTCGCCAGACGCCTGGCGCAATTCGTTATGAGCGATGCAAACGGTCTGCTAGACGGCCTGCTATTCTACAACGCCTGCGATACGCTTCGGAACCTGCCCGAGATCCTCAGGGAAGGCCTGGCCGAGTCCGGTGCGGTCGCTCCCCCGATGTTCCGTATCCACGTTCCGATGGTGCCTACCGAGCAAACGGATTCCTCGGGGTATCTACGAAACGAGTTCGAGAGCCTCATCGGCTCCCTAGAAGCCCACTTCGGAGTCCGGTTCTCTGAAGAGAAGTTTGCTGCAAGCGTGGCTCTATACACCAATATGCGGGATCTCTGCCTGCAGTTGGAAGAGGACGTTTCCCAGGGGACGATGACCTTTACCGATTTCTCAGAAAACCTGATGTCGGCGAACTTCCTGCCGGTCGAGAACCAGGTCGAGCTCTTAGAATCGAAGATCGCTGGATCAGGGCCTTCCCTCGACTCAGAGAGCCCAAGAGGACGCGTGATCGCAAGCGGGATACTCGCTCCGCCCAACTCGATATCTCGGTTGATAGACGATGCCGGATTCCGCGTGGTAGGCAACGACATCGCGGCCTTGCATCGTTCCTATGCGTACGCCCCGGAAACCTGGTCGGATGTCTATGATTATTATGCGCATGTCTACGGGAACCACTTTCCTTGCACAACCCTCCTATACACCGCGGACAAGCGAGTCGAGCAGATCATGAAGATGGTCTCCGGAAGGAGAGCGGATGGGTTCCTATTCGTAGGCGAAAAATTCTGCGAATACGAGTATCTCGAACTTCCCTACCTGGAGAAACAGCTCAAAGAACTGGGCACCTCCGTCCTCGCCATCGAGATCTCCATAGGGGACGACACCGCAGTTGAGACTTACCGCACGCGGATCGAGGCGTGGGCCGAGATGCTCGAGGCCGCGCAGGCCACCACCAGCCCGCGCGTTGGACAAGGGGGAAAATAGCATGGGACATGAAAAGACGAACTCAGGCGAAAGCCTAACCCGGCTCATCGTACAGTCATACATGGAGGCGTTTAACCTGTGGAAAGAGGGAGCCTTCGTGGTCTGGGGGGCCATAGTCGTCCCCGCGGAGATATTCAGAGGATTTGATAACGTCGTTTACTGCTGCCCCGAGAGCCACGCCGCCATGTGCGCAGCCAAGGGGGCGGGACCGGATCTGTCTCAGATAGCCGAAGCGCTCGGCTATTCCTTGGATCTCTGTTCTTACCCGCGTATCGATATAGGCTGCGTTTCGGGGGGAAGAAAGCTCTCCCCTACCTCGGGGCTTCCTAAACCAAACCTGCTCGTCTCCGACAACAACAACTGCTCGTTGCTGGTCAAGTGGTTCGATGTACATCACCGGAACATGAACGTCCCGCATTTCATTATCGACGTGCCTTTTTGCTACGAGCCACAAGCAGAAAAGGATCTCGATTACATTCTGACTCAGTTCAACGACTTGATAAGCACCGTGGAAAGATTAAGCGGCCAGACCTTCGATATCAACAAGTTCTACGATGCCTCGATGCAAACGGCGCGAGCCCTTTTCGAGTGGAAGCGATTCCTGGAATGCGCGAAGCACCGTCCTTCAGGGTTGACAGTCTTCGATTCTTTCGTGCAGATGGCGCCGCTCTTCACCTCGCGTGGTAGAACCGAACTAGTCGAGCATTACAAGCTCCTCGCCGATGAGACGGAGGAGCGAGTAAACAACGGCGTCTTCCCGGTCCCCAACGAGAAGTACCGCCTGCTCTGGGACAACATCGCACCCTGGCACCGGCTCCATAAGATGGACATGCATCTCAGGGAACTCGATGCGAACATCGTAGCGGCTCCTTATACTTCCTGCATCGGCGGGCTCGAAGGATCCTTCGAGCTCTTCGAACTGGCCTTGGGCAAGGATCCCCTGTGGTATATGGCAAGGACCCAGAACATGTCCGTCTGCCCCTATGGGCTGGATCTGCGCTTTGATGCCATGAGCTGGGCGATCGAGCAGATCGGGATAGACGGTATCATATTCGCGAGCAACCGCAGTTGCAAGGTATTTTCGGTCATGCAAATGGATCTGCAAAAGCGTATCAGCGAGAAGTACAAGATACCCACGGTAATGATCGAGATCGACCACGCCGACCCCCGCAAGTTCAGTGACGAAAGCGCCAACATGCGCCTTGACGCCCTGGTGGAGAATATCGCATCGGTACGATCCTCGGTCTGAAAACGCGGCGAAGCAAACATCTGATAGAGCCGGTCTGAATAGCAAGGGAGGATGAAATGGACGTTTTCGATTTCCACGGATTGCCGATCAAGTACACCCGCACGGGGCAGGGAGCTCCGGTCATCATGCTCCACAACGGAGGCTCCTCTCACGCCATCTGGGACGAGGTCTCCGAGCGCTTATCGGGAAGCTACGAGCTGTTCGCCCTGGATCTCCTGGGATTCGGGGACTCTGCAAAGCCAGGCTCCGGCTACAACCTGGATAATTATGTAAGGATGCTTGACGAGTTCATCGATTCGCTCGCGCTGTCCAGAGTCCGGCTGGTCGGCAACTGCATGGGGTGCGCGATATCGCTTGCCTTTACGGACCATTCGCCCGAGAGAGTAGAAGCACTGGTGCTCTGCAATCCGCTCACCGAAGCGACGTTCCTCGCGGGCTGGCTGGGTCCGTTGCTCTGGATACGCGAACAGATGCCGGGCATCAACCGGCAAGTATATCGACTGCTCGGACGCCTGCGCCTTACGAATGGGATCGGATCATTCGCAACCCTGTTTCAGTTGGGACCGCGCGGCCGTTCCCTCAAGATCCACCGCGACCCTGAACTCTGCTCGTGTTACGCGGGCACTGGCCGGATGGAATCGCTCCTGGGGGTGCTCGACGACCTTGAGAACTACTCCATTGTAGACGGCCTGGTCCCGCGCGAGGGTTTCCCGCCGATCTGCACGATCTGGGGGCTGAAGAACCGCATCCTGTCTCCCAAGGCGGGTCGTCGACTTAATGCAACCCTACGCCCGGCGCGGCAGGAGTGGCTCCCGGACTGCGGGCACTTGCCGATGCTGGAGCGACCGGATGAGGTTGCGTCCATCATCGACGGGTTTCTCCGGGATACAGCGGCAAAGGGGGCTTGAGATGGAACCTTTCCCCGACGACATCTTCAACCTGGCGGACATAGCCCTGAGAGTGGCGCGCGAGGACCCGGAACGCATCGCCGTCATCGAGCTGGATGGCTGGGACGGATACGGCAAGCGGCGCTACAAGCGCCATACGTACGCGGAGCTGTCCGCTCACGCGGAGTCCGTCGCCGTCGGCCTGCGCGAGATGGGGATAGCGGAGCAGACGCGCGTCGTTTCCATGTCGCCACCCAGCTACGAGACCTGTGTCA
>JAHEXQ010000102.1 GCA_023252035.1 Actinomycetes bacterium | reverse complement strand
CCGAGTCGGCCGAGCGGGTTTCCGACATGTTGGAACGGCGCCTGGCTGGTGAGCCTGTGCCTAATGCATACGAGATCACCGGACTCAGGAGCGATGGACTGACTATCTCGCTCTATATGGTGGTGACCTCCTCGACCTGGACGATGGACCGGCGCTCATGGTGTATTTGTTGGACATAACGGAGAGAAAGCGCTACGAGGAGACCCTGCGCCAGAAGGCCGAGGAACTCAAGAACTTCCTTACGATCGCCGCCCACGAGCTGCGCCATCCCATAACCATATTGAAGGGATATGCCCGGGTCATCGGGGAATACCGGGATAGCCCCATGGTCCAGCAGAACATGCCCGAAATACTACGAAACCTCGACCGAGCAGCCAACCGGCTCGACCGGCTGGTGGATGAATTGCTGGATGTCTCCCGCATCGAGCAGGGAAGAATGGAGATCAACAAGGAACCCGTGGCAGTGTCGGAGCTGCTGGCTAGGGCCGTGGACGAGATGCATCTTCAAGCTGTGACCAATCCCATCTCCTTCCGGGTAGGCCCCGGCGCGGATGAGGTTGTCGCCGACCCCGAAAAACTCGACCGCTTGCTGCTCATACTGCTGGAGAACGCAGCGAACTTCGCAGCGCCGAACACGTCTATCGAGATGGCGGCGGAAACGCTCAACGATGCCGAGATCGTATTCTCGGTACTGGACCGGGGCTCCGGCATCCCGGAGGAGGCCCGGGAGAGGGTCTTCGAACGTTTTTGCCAGGTAGCGGAGGTGGAGTATCACTCCGTGCCGGGTTTGGGCATAGGCCTCTATATCGCTCGCCAGATAGTGGAGATGCACGGCGGCAGAATCTGGAACGAGCCGCGCGAGGGCGGCGGTACAGTGTTCCGCTTTACCGTTCCTTTGGGGGAAAGAGACTTCGGATAGGTGAGAGCAAAGGCAGACAAGGAGAACCGGAGACGGATTCGCAAGCTGATAGATTCCCTCGAGCAAGCCGTCGCAAGTTGGGGAACTGATGTGCGGCCGAATGCCGATGTAGCCGTACTGGTCCCGGATGAGCCCTTCTTTCAATACCTCATGCAGAACGCCAGGAGCATCGTACCCCCCGAAGAGAGTTCGCGCCGGGACCTGGCAGCCATGACCGCCGCTATCTATAGGACTCCTGAGAGCAAGAGCCAAAACGCTGGAAGCCAAGCCAGTCCGAAGCGGTAGAAGGCCGCAGGGCTGGCATTTGTGTTGGTTCAGACACGAGCGCGCTGTAGAATCCAGCGGGGCAGCAGGCGCAGGGACCTGAGCGAGACGGCTTCGTCGCCCCGGCCGTTCAGGAGCAGCCAGCCGATGTCGCTTTCTACCCGGTGCCCCTTCAACCCCAGCGTCTTATGGATTAGACTCGAGATGCGCATTCTCCCTCCCTGTATTCTGGTTGGTTTGCAGTTAACCAGAATCTAGAGGGAGGATGCCTTCATGACAAGGTTTGCTCGGCTTTAGCTACCCACAGATTCTTGTGAGGACCCAGTTTTTCAACCTGCTCTGTAAAGGAGGAGATCGTGGCGGCCAGGCTTTCCACCAGCCTGACCACCGCATCGGGGCCTTCCTCGTATACGGCGATTATCTCCTCGTGCCCTATGCGCGCAGTTCCTCCCTGAATTTGCTCGAGAGGGGATAGACATAGACATCCTTCACCGGCACGCTCATGGTGAGATGGGCGTCGTTGCGGCTTCTCCCCCTGGTAGCCCCGACCCAGGTCCAGTTCGCAGCCCTGTAGCAGGTCCCCGCAAAGCGGTCCCTCTCCACGAAGGTCTCTAGCATCCATACCGGGTGGTTGTACCTGCCTTCCCAGTCTGATCTTATGCGCCGCGCGATCCTCGAAAGGACATAGCTTGCAAGATGGGGGACCTCCACCCACGGCAGGATGAGGAAACGCGTGTTGTTGGTGAGCAGGTTGACGTTAGACGCCCTCGCCCCGGTGTCCCAGCCTATGAACTCGTCACGTGATGCGCACTTCCATGCCGCCGAGCCGAACAACAAGCAGGCAAGAGGTCTGTCGTGTCTATCGAAAGCCATGTAGGCCATGCTCTCGCCGCGGTGTGGTATCCCAGGTAGTGGTGGTTTTCGATCAGGCGCTTGAACAGGGGGCGGTGGCCGGTATGGCCTATCGGCTCCACCACGACGGGCTTCAGCTTATCCAGGCTCCCGGTGATGGGCTCCGTGGAGTACTCGGGAGACTTCCCCCGGCCGCGATACCGACCGTGGTAGTTGTACTTGCGCGGGGGAAGGCTTACGAGTCCTCTGCCTTCGAGCTTGAGCAGGAAGCTCCTTGCCGCCATGTCCTTTTCCCGCCCGTTCTCTGCCCTCCAGTTCCAGAGCCTGCAGAGCTCCTTCGACAGATCGGTACGGCCCCATTGCGGATTGGAACTGATGAGCGTGCGCACCAGCTCGACATCCTCTTTGGTCGTTTCCCTTCCCTGTATGACCATCATCTCTTGCATGGGTCCGAGCTACCACAGTGGCCGTAAAGAGTTCAGAGGGTAAACATGAAAAGGTCCGGGGTTGCCGCTGTGCAGGCGATGCGGTGTTGGGATACTATTGGTGGGTGGTTAGACCTGAGTAGTTACTCTAAAGCAACGAAACGGCCGCGCGTGCTTACGGGATCGTGAAGTCATAACCATCGAACAATGAGGCTAGCACAGGGATATAGCTATCCGTGTTAAGTGCGGTTCTAACTTCGTACACGATGGCCCACCACTTTCCTCGCCTGGATTGTCACTCCCGGATGATATGTTTGTACCGCTCAGTTCTTTTGCAGGACTGAATTGGCAACAGACAATCGGCTGGGGCAGGGATGGGGAATGCTGTTTGAGGCGAAAGACCCTTTGGGTCGCAGAATCATCCTTTCCGAAGACTGGTTCCAAACCCATATACTTCTTCGGCACCCGGAGCTGGCAAAACGCAAGAAAGAAATGCAACACGCTTTAGAGGATCCCGAGTTCATTACCAAGGCCGGCCACGGAAGAACGCTCTATTATCGTAAATGGGACGCGGGGCCTAACTTTCTGAGGGTAGTGGTACAATTGGAGCAAGGCGGGAGACATGGATTCGTCGTAACTGCTTACTGGTGCGCAGGTCGCACGGGAGGTGAAATCGAATGGCCAAGAATATAAAGCCTGCGAACTTAGGGCATCTGGCTAATCCCTTGGCCATCGACTACGAAGAGGAAGAGGACGTCCTGTATCTCTACTTCGCCAAGAATCGCCCCGCGATTGCTTACGATCTCACGGACAAGATCATTGCACGGGTGGATCCCGAAACGAACGAGCTCGTAAGCATTGAGGTTTTTGACTTTCGGAAGGACTTGAGGGCAAAAACGCCGGCCGACCTACCGAAAGAGTTCATAGATGCTTGAGGATTAGCCGATAACGACAATACCCCCTGGGCCTTCGGGTGCAGGGTGCTAGACCGCCGAAAGGCGGTTTCTGCTTATTATGAGGTTCGAAATGAAAGCTAATATTTCAATAGACGGCTTCAACCTCTACTACGGCTGCGTCAAGGCACTCCGATCAAGTGGCTCGAGGAAGCTGGAGCAACTCGGTTAGTCGATCGGCTCAACACCTTGTCGCCTAAGTCGCTCGAGGTTGTCCTTCATGTTCTTGAGGGCCTCCGGAGAGTGCCCCTGCCAATCCGTGACCTCGCCGGTGACCCGCAGCGGCTCCTGGGAGCGAAATGATTTCGTCGGATTACCTGGATACTTCTTGTCTGTCAGATTGGGGTCATCCGTGATTGGGCCGGTCGGTTCCACTATGTAGATCCTGCCGGGGCCTTCGCCGAGTGCCAGCTCCGCCCCCCAGACGGCCGCATCCAGGGTGCCGGTCAGGTAGACGTAAGTTGTTGTCCTATCCTTTTTACTAAAGTTGGGGGAATGCCCGGGCTTGATTAGGTCTCCTGGCTTCAGGTCGGCCTTGGTGCCATGGTAGAACCGCTGTGAACTCATGTCGTCGATGACTGCCATTGGCTCGCTCCTTGTTCTATTCGGTGCGCTGCCGCGCGATGCTGTCCTTCATTGGGCATGGTGGCAGATTTCCTTGTCGCCCCTCCGGCCGTGCGGACACACGTAGATACACAGCCCGCAGACCCCCCACGCCGCTTCCTGCTCCAACCCGCGCAGGTAATCCTGGCAGGAGCGGGCGTCGTAGCGCGCCTCCCGTAGCTCCCCTGCATAGAAGGATCTACCGGTGAAAGCATTCGCAGGGCAGATATCCACGCACTCCTGGCAGTTGCCGCATCGCTCCTCCAAGGGGCGGCCGGTCGGCTCGAGCGGGGCGTCGGTGAGCACGGTCGCCCAGCGAACCCGCGGCCCGTGGCCGGGAGTCACCAACAGGCAGCTCTTGCCGATCCACCCGAGGCCCGCGAGGTGGGCCGCCATCTTGTGCGAAAAGATCGCGCGGATGCGTTCGTCATCGTACCGGACCGAGGCCGGCACCGGCAGGGCTCGGAAGCCCCTTGCCTGAATCGCGCCGGACAGTCGTGAGGCGAGGACGTCGAGGCGCCCGTTGATGACCTCATAGCAGTGCAGCTTGTAAGCGCTGCCCACGGCCCGTTCGCTGCGCCGGGGCAGCAGGGCGATGATATCGCTGTTCAGCACGATGCCCAGAGAAATGGCTCTCGGAAACCTCGGGCGATATCGGCCGGACCCTCGGCGATGTCGGGCGGCAGCCCGGTCAGGTCTGCGACGCCGTAGAGATATGCGCCCCATTCCACAGCCAACTGTCGTATGGCGGAATCCAACTGCTTCCTCCTCCCGAGCGGCCCCTTCCGGGTGCCGTCAGAACATGCTTGAACCGCTGTTGATTTGGATACAATACCTTTGTTTCCATCTCGAAGGCAGGTTGAAACGTCCAAACCCCGGTCTTCTCCTTTCCCCATAGCTCGGCGCCTCGGCTGGACAATAGGAGCCGTGTGAAGGGAGACTTTCACGCACGGTTCCGTGAGAGGGTGGGGGTGAGATTCCCCCGCCCTACTCGACCCCCGAACATGTTCGCTTCGCTATTGCCGGACAAGCGAGGTAAGCGAGACGTTGAAAGAACGGCTTGCAAAGCAATAATATAGGGGCGTAGCCAGGGGCAGATAGGAGGGGGCCATGTTATGTCCTACGTGCGGCAAAGATCTCAAGAAGGGAAGCCGGTTCTGCGCCTACTGCGGGACGACCTTGAGCGAAGAGGACCTGGTTGAACGTCTCGAGCCGGAGGACGTGCCGCCCATCGAACCGCCGAAGCCGCCTGAGCCAGCGACTGCAAAATACGCCCCGCCACCGCTCCTGACGTCGCCCCCTCCGCAAACAACGGCACCGGCCCAAATGCAACCGCCGGTGCCCCCACCGCCACCTTCAATGCCCACCCCACAGCCCTCGTTCCAATCGCCCCCGCTGCCCGCGACGGCAACGCCGGTGCCTCCCAAGGAGCGCCGCCGTAAGCCACTGGTCCTCCTGGCTCTCATCGCCATTGTGTTCGTACTGGCTGCCGGGGGCGTGCTGCTCGCGGTGGTGCTGACCAGCACCGCCAAAGTGGAGGTGCCCAACCTCGTGGGCAAGAACATCGCGGAGGTCAGGCAGACCTTGCAGCAGCGCGGGCTGAATATCGAGGAGGCTGAGAGTTCGCAGTCCCGCTACGCGGACGGGCAGGTGCTCTCCCAGAATCCGGATGCTGCCGTGTCGGTCGCCAAGGGTTCGACCGTCCGCGTGGTGGTCAACAAGCGGACGGAGGGCGGCGATTCAGGGCAAAACACGGGCGACACCGGGCAGGATAACAACCAGAACAACCAGGGTGAGGCCCAGGATATCTCCAGCGCCGCAACCATAACCGCTTCTTCCACGCTTCCCTCGGACGCACCCGGCATCAACTACGGAACGGCGAACCTGGTGGACAACGACAATTCCACGTGTTGGGCGGAGGGCAATCCCGGCTACGGCATCAACGCCTGGGTCAAGTTCACCTTTCAGAGCGACTTTCAGGTTACCAAGCTGTCGGTGATACCCGGTCTTCTGAAGATGGATGGAGACAAGGACCGCTGGCTGCAGAACGGCCGCCTGAAGACCGTCAACGTCATCTTCGACGGCGGCGTCCAGGTTAGCCATACCTTCCAGGACGAAAAGACCTACCAGGACATAACGCTTCCCACACCCGTAAAGACCAGGACCGTCACCGTAGTGATAGTGGATGCTTACCCGGGCCAATCCGGGCCCACGTGGACCGTGGCCCAGGACACTTCGGTCTCGGAGATGCATGTCTTCGGCTACCTTCCGGGAGTTTGAACGGGGGCCGTATGGCTAAGGAGGTCTCCTCTACGGTGCTGGCCTGAGCGGCATGGTCGCAGCCGTAAACCTGGGTGCGTTAAGGGATACCGGGTCCGCATTTTCGAGGTGGAGGAGAACCATGTGGGCTCCAGCGTGTATGATCCGTCCACCCATGCGACACCCTCCACTCAGACAAGACCTCGCCCTAGGTTGGCGTTGACACATGGCGTTGATATCTCGTCCGCTCTCCACCATCTGCGGGAATGTCCGGCCTATTTCCACGAGATCGTGATCCACCTTCCCATTTACGAGGTTTATCTGGTGGAGCGGGGAAACCGCCCCTCCGGGCTTGACGCTCTGCTCTTCAACTAATGGCGGGAACTTGGCCTGGAGTCGAGTTCTCCTACCTGCTGCGAAGGGACGGCGTACCCCGGCTCAAGCCCGGAACCCATCATAGCCCGAGGCCTTAACCCCGAGGCTTACGAGAGGCGGGTGCCCTGCCCGCCCTGGCACGGTTGGCTGTCCCGGGGCGAGACTGGAACCACAGGTCACGCCCGGCTCTTGTTCGACGAATCCATCACCGAATATGGTTACCTGCCGTCCGTCAGCAACCTCTACTTCGATCTTCTTTCTCCTTCGCGAAGCTTGTCAGAGAGAAGGCCCTGGAGTGCTACAGGGCTTGGATGGCCAAGATGCGCGGGGTCGAACACGATGACTGGGAATGCTCGAGCGGGGCGGTGCCGCTAGCGCGGGCGCACAATTGCAAGGGCTTCCGGCGAGGCCTCATCATGTGCGGGACCATGGCGGAGGCCATGCATCCCATGACGGGGTTCGGCATCAGCGGCGCCCTTATCGTGGGGAAGGTGGCCACCCCTGGCGGTGAGTGATCCCGTGGCGGCTCAGCACGAGTTCGACCGCTTTCCCTTCCGGTTCCGGCGGGTCTATTACCTGAAAGAAGTCTGGAAGCGGTTCCTGCGGCCGCACGTGAATTTCCTCAAGAGAAGTATCCGGCTCGTGGGGCCCGCTCGCGTTGGCCGCCTCCTGAAGCTCACCCGGATAGGCCGCCTTCCCGTGCCGCCCCCCTTCGCCATTCCGGGAATTGGCCACTGGAACGCGCACAGGCGGAGCAAGCAAGAACAAGGGCGCCGCTTACCGGTGCCCAGTGCGAGTTGACGGGCACTTAGCCTAGTCGGCCTAGTCGGCCTGCTTAGTCTTTCTGCGCCTTACCCTTCCCGCGGAGTTCACCTTCGAGCGCGCGGTCGGACACTGCGGATGGAAGGAGCAGGATGAAAAGCAGCATTCTTCGCATTTGGCCGTGCGGAGCGGTTTGGCAGTGCAGATCGTCATCCCCTCACCCATAGATATCAAATAAGCGCTTCAATACAAACATTTCTCTAAAACCGGACCGGTTCGGGGTCACCTTTCTGCTCTCTACCCCTTTCGGGTTATAGATGTACGCTTTTCCCATGTACGGGGACAGGTACAGATGTACGGTTAGGCGCCGAACTGGCCGGTGTCCACCCACTCGGTCTTTAAAAGCGCCCACCAGTCTATAGCGAGTCCCTGCAGCACGTATTCGTAGGGGAGCCAGCCATAACCACTCTGGCCCCAGTCGCTGCCCCAGGAATTGCGTATGAGCAGGGCGCCCTTTGAGGGCTTCTTACCCGTGCCTCCGACGCCGGTCTCCAGGGCGTCGTCATAGCCGGCCGCCATAACCGCATGCCCGCCTAAGACCTTCTCCCCCGGCTTCGGAAAGGGGATCAGGCCATCCTGTTCGGCGTCGCTAATGGAGTCGTAGACCGTAAACCCGAAAACGGAGGGGATGCCCGCCGCCAGGTGTTCCTTTACCGCGGCCAGCAGGCCCGGGGCGGCAGTGCCGGGCGGGTCCAGGAGGTAATAGGAGATGGCCTGGTAGTTATGGGCGAAGGCGTAACAGAACGCCGTAGGCTCCTTGTCGAAATCCTCAACGACATAGGGCCAGTATTCCTCGGGCGGAATGCCGAAGAGCACCATGGCGCCTATGGTCGTCCGGAGGAACGCACCCGTATCGCCCTCCTCATGCATGAGGTTGCGAGTCGCCTTGTAGAGAAAGAGCCTGGAGGCTTCGATGTGCTTGGCAAAAGCACGGCGTTCGTAGTACTCGAGCATTCCGACGCCGGCCTGAGCGGTGCAGGAGCCCAGCTTGCCCTGGTCCTCCACGGGCGAGCACCAATTTCTGAGATCGGTGGAAGCGGGCAGGCCTTTCTTACGGGCCGCGGGCTTGGACGTGTGGCCATCAAGCCCGACCCTGCGGAGTAAGGGCCGGATCAGAGGATGCTCTGCGGTGTAGTCGCGGAAATCCGGCAAGTCCGGGATCCATCCCATGCCGTGCGCAAACGCATGCGTTCTCATATTACCCCCTTGTCGTATGAATGCAGTTGAGTTCTTATCGGCAAGGCAAGCAAAATCCTCAACCCCCCATGCTACCGGAAGGGCGAACCAGGTTATGTGGGTCGCGTTTTGGGGAGATGTGGCCCGCGCCCGGCGGGAGGCGCTAGCCTCAGCGGGGCCGCTCCCGGATGACGATGACGTTCTCGGGGCAGGCGGTCACGCAGTCCTTGCAGCCGTTGCAGAAGTAGGAGAAGCGAGGCGCGATGCGGTAATCAGGCTTCTCGCCCGGGTCATCGAGCTTCTTCACCGGCACCGCCAGAAAGACGCCGGTGGGACAAGCTTCCTGGCAACGGAACCCGCATTCCTCGGGTTTGCAGTGGCCCACGGAGACCCTGAATCCTGCCATGGCTACCAACTCCTCGCGATCTCCGGGATGCCCGCACGGGGTATCATCTCCAGCGCTTGTGACTCGCAGAAGTCGCGGCACAGGCCGCACCCGAAACACTTGCTGAGGTCCAACCGGACCTTTTCTTCCTCCCGGTCGTAGGAGAGCGCCCCGAAGGCACAGCGCTCCACGCAAGGCGCGTCGCCGCCGCAGCCGTCGCAGAGCTGGCGGTCCACCTCACAGACATCGTGACCCTTGAGCACCGCGCCGCGCACATCGTTGGCTATTCTCTGCTTGAAGGAGGTGCACCACTGCGTGCTGCAGTTGCAGAGCACTACGGGGAAGGGCATCTTGGCGTACAGGACCTGGTGGATGTGGCCTTTCTTGTCGTAGAGCTTCAGAACCTCGCGGGCCTCTTCCGTGGTCAGTTCCTCCATGGGACCGTCCGGCAGGGCGGAGCGCTGCATATCGCGGATGGGCCCGAAGTTCAGGCAGGCCATATCGTC
>JAHEXQ010000205.1 GCA_023252035.1 Actinomycetes bacterium | reverse complement strand
ACTTTGCCCATGTTGCCGTACATAGAGACCCTCCAGTCCGGTTACTTTGGAACAAACTTTCGCAAGCCTCTGGCCGAATGCCGCCTAGCATTCGGCTTACATGCGGACTCTAGATGTTAGCCAGGCCATATAGCAATGACTATACGGCCTGGCTGAATAACGGAAAATCAGGCCACCGACATCACTTTGGTCAGCCGGGTCAGAGCGAGGGGATGCACCAATAAACCCTTGATCTTCACTTCTCGCTTGAGCAGCTTCTTGACCACCGCCATGCCTTTCTCGTCAAAATACCAGGGCATGCCGTATTTGATGTTCAGGCCGGCCAACTCCAGGAGGCTAGTGGAGTCTGTGGTTATAACGATACCGGGGTTCACCAGCCCTTTATGAACCGTGAGCTCGCCGTTTGCGAACGCCAGCGTGATTTGGGTTTCTGCGTCGGTGGCTTCGATTCCGATCGATATATTCAGAGCGTTGAAATCCTTGACCCTCTCGGGCTTGTTCTCCAGATTACCCCTGAGCATATCGGCCAGCATACCCGCAAGCGCAGCCTCTTCGGCACCGGGAGCCAGCTTTATATCAGGCATTACACCCTCCTTTCTTCAGGACGTTATCTCCAATATCGAGCGATTCCTCTCTCACCAGGCATTCTTATAGACTGAGAGCACCTCTTCCGCCTCGAAGACCGGTTTGGGGTTATAGATGATGGAGCCGTCTGAGAGCGAGAGGACCGATGCGTCCATCAGGCCGTCCTCAGGTGCGCCCACGTCCCTCAGGCGCTGAGGTACGCCCATACGCTTGGTGAGTTCCCAGATGCCGTCGGCCGCAGCCTTGCCTGCCTCCTCGTCGCTCATGGCGGAGGTATCAATGCCCATGGCCCGAGCGACCGAGGCGTAGCAGTCCGCGCAAGTATCCAGGTTGTACATCATCACGTGAGGCAAGAGGATACTGTTGGCCATACCGTGCGGCACCTTGAAGAGAGCGCCTATGGAGTGGGCCATGGCATGTACCAGTCCCACTTGAGCGTTGCTGAAGGCTACGCCCGCTATGGTGGCCGCGATCTGCTGCTGGCCGCGGGCGAAGAGGTCGGATCCGTCCTCCACGCACTTGGGCAGGTATTCCATTATCAAGTGGATGGCATGGACGGCCATCCCATCGGAAATGGGCTCCGCCTGCAGCGCGTGCATGGCCTCTACGGCGTGGCAGAAGGCATCCATCCCGGTGGTGGCGGTGAGCATGGGCGGCAGGCCGGCGGTCAATGTGGGATCGAGGATGCCCACCCTGGGGATGATGTAGTAATCGCAGAAGAGCAACTTCTGGTTCCGCTCCCAGTCCTTGATAACTGCGGCATAGGTGACTTCGCTGCCGGTGCCCGCGGTGGTGGGGATGACGATGTGGGGGGTCACGGGCTCCGTTAACATCTGGAACCCCGTGTAGTCGCTGAGCTGTCCACCTTCCTTTATCAGTATGGACATGCCCTTGCCGGTGTCGATCACGCTGCCTCCACCCAGGCTGACCACGCAGTCTGCCTCCACTGACTTGGCGAACTCGGCTCCCTTGTTGATAATGTGGACGCCCGAGTCCTGTTCGCATTGGTCAAAAGTCCCCGCGAGCTTTCCCCCCAAGGCCTGCTCTATGCGCTCCACAAGGCCGGCCTCCCGCAGGCCCTTATCGGTGACCAGCACCGCTCTCGAGCAGCCCAGGTCGGACATCTCAATGCCTACGCTCTTCGCAGTGTTCTCGCCGAACACTATCTTCGTGGGGTTCATGTAAACGAAAGATAGGTCTCTGTCATAGGCCATATCAAAAAACGCCTCCCTTACTCAGGTCGTTTTCGGGGCATCATCTTGGGTTTCGCGGGCGGCGACTGAAGTGCTCGAGCACTTCTGTCGCCGCCCCGCAAGCCGGAGGATACGCCAGGCCGGAGTTGCTACAGGCCGTACTCGGCACGTAGTTCCTTTACCGTGTTCCGGAAGCTCTCCAGCTCTTCGCCGCTCAGTTCATCCGGGTACTTCGTGTTGATAAGGCCGACGACATCCACCAGCCTGGTGGCGGCGCGAACCGCCCGAACGATGGTGGGCAGATCTCCCTTGAGCTTTAATTTGCCTTGCATCATGCCCTTGATGGTGTCCAGCTCTTTGGCCATGACTGACTTCCAACGCTCATACTCGCCGGTAATCACGAAATCGCCATTCTCGCCTGCATCCGCGGGGACAAGGCGCATGAAACGGCAGTCGCCGTGCCACAGGTCCATAAATAGATATAGATCGTCATCGAGACCGATATCCGGCTTAGCCAGGATGTGAATGACCACGGAGCCCTCCCAAGTCTTGGCGGCCTCCTTATATGGTGCGTCTTCCTGCAAAAGCTTTTCATAGGTGTCCACCCATTCGGGCATTCCCATCAAGTAGGGCTCGGACTGCTCCGCCTTCCGCTTCTTGACTATTTCCTGCCAAGCGTTTTCCCATTCGGGCGTTCCGTACGTGTAAGGCATGCTACGCTCCCCCCTTTTCCTTCGAGCTATTCCGTCTGGACATACTAATCCGCTGCATTATCAATACGGCAAAGCGACCAATTCCCTTTGAACTTCGACATGCCTTTTTGGTGTCGGCTTTGTCTGCCCTGGCATCGCGACTCAGAGTCGCCTTTGAAACATACAGAAGGGTAA
>JAHEXQ010000101.1 GCA_023252035.1 Actinomycetes bacterium | reverse complement strand
CGGCTTTTCCGCCTTTACGCGCTCGTAGTCCTCCAGTAGTTCGTCCAGGGTCGCGTTGTAGCAGTCGGGGCAGTAATCGGACTGGCCGCTCTTCTCCATCTCGATGGCGCAGAAGGCCCTGCCGCATCGGGCACAGGTGCCCGTGACCTCGTTCTCCCGGTGAAGTTCACACCTCAATTGCTCGTACGCTCCATTCGCATGCATGGTTCCCTTCGAGTATATATATAAGCACCACTCGATTATCGATGCTACATGCCGGCACACCTTATTCTTATCGGCCTTAATGGGCTGCCTGCTTGAATCCGGAAGGGCTCTTGACAGCCGGTGGGGGCTGGATTATTTTAATCACTATATATAAGTTATATAACTAATACACAAACGGGGGTTCGGGAATGGCGGCGGTTCAGGGAATGGATATATTCATCGGCGTCGAGGACCAGGAGCTTATCGCCCTGGTCACCCGATGCCTTGAAGAGCAGCCGCTTTTCCGGGTCCGCGGCATCGTAGGCAATGCGGAGGATCTGGGCGAAGCCCTAGGCCGGACAAACCCGCACTTCGTCTTTCTCTCCGACCGCGTGGCGGAGGAGATCGGGAGGTTGCCGGCACCGGAGGGCCTGCTAAAATCCCTGCGCTCCGCCATGGTATTCCTCGTGGGCTCGGACACCCTTCCTTGCGGAGACCACCCCCTTCTCCAGGCCGCCGGGCGGCTCGGCTTCCCCTGCGACGGCCGCGCTCTTTTCCAGCAGCTCTCGCGGCAGGCGGGTGAGCGTTCTGAGGCGGCGCTGCGCTGGCTTAATCGCCACAGGCAGCAAGGTCCGGGTGAACGGCCGGAGGGCCCGCGCGCTTTCCTCCTGCAAGGGGCTAAAGGGGGCACGGGCACGACTTTCCTCGCCGCCCGGCTCGCCGCCTTTGCCGCCCAACACCGCGATACCCTCCTCATCGATTTCGATCTGCACTCCGCAGCGCTCTCCAACCTCTTCGACGCCCCCTTCCGGCGCTGCCTGACCGACCTGATTCCTCTGGGAGGGGAGATCACCTCGGCAGCCCTGGAGAGCGTAGTGCGCAGGCACCCATCGGGTTTCAAGCTGCTACCCGCACCGCCTGAAGCAGAGCGGCCCAACTTCCAGACCAAGGCCGGCCTATCGGAGGCGCTGCAGGCCATCTTCCTTCGCCAGGACCTCACCATTGTGGACATACCGCGCGGCCTCGATGAGGTTTCGGCCTGCTTGCATGTGCTTTGTCACAGGTCCCTCCTGATATTCACGCCCGACGTGCTGGCGGTCCGAGCCCTGGAACGGGACCTCAGCCTGCTGCGGCGCCTCTCGCTTGGAGGTGAGCGGCTCGGCCTGGTTCTCAACCGGATAAGCCCTCACTCCTCTATAGGGGCCGCGCAGGTGGAGGCCTATCTGCGGCTCCCCGTGATCGCCGCTTTCCGGGAGGACCCGGCCGCGGGCGTCGAATTCGCAGAGCTGGGCAAGATACCCACGTCGGTCCCATCCCTGCGTGAGACCGCGGCGCTGGCCGGGGCGATAGGACTTCCGGCCGAAGTGCCTGGGCGTGAGCGGTCACGGCGCGGCCGGCGAGCGCTTTTCGACCCGGCGGAGCCGGGACGCCCGGGAGGTCCGACCTTTGAGTAAGAGCCGCGGCGAACTCGCCGAGCACGTAAAACAGAAGCTACGAGCCGAAGCGGGGGCGCTTCTGCAGACGGGCTCGGCGGAGGAGCGCCGGACGAGCCTGCGCAGATCCGCCCTGGGGTTCTTGCGCGAAGAAGGAGTCCTGCTGGGCACCAGCGAGCAGGAATCGCTACTGGAACTAATATCCGACGACATCATCGGTCTGGGAACTCTGGAGCCGCTCTTGAAAGACCCCGACATTACGGAGATCATGGTCAACGGCCATCAATCGCTGTACGTGGAACGCGAGGGAAAGTTGCAGCAGATCCCAGCCGTGCTTGGATCGGAGGCAGCCGTCCTGCACACCATCGACCGCATCCTGAGCCCCCTGGGCTTGCGCGTGGATGAATCCTGCCCCTTTGCCGACGCGCGCCTGCCCGACGGCAGCAGGGTGAACGTCATCATATCGCCGCTGTCGCTGAGCGGTCCCGTGGTGACCATCCGGAAATTCTCGGCCCGGCGCATGAACATGGCCCAGCTCGTGGAGGCGGGCACCTGTCCTCCGGAAGTGGCCTCCGTGCTGCGGGATGCCGTGCGGGCCAGGCTCAACCTGCTCATCTCGGGAGGCACGGGCAGCGGTAAAACCACCTTGCTGAACTCCCTGGCCGGTTTCATCCCTGACACAGAGCGCCTTATCACCATCGAGGACGCGGCGGAGCTGCGCATACCCAAACATCACGTCGTCCGGCTAGAATCCCGCCCTCCGAATGTTGAAGGCCAGGGCGAGATCACCGTGCGCATGCTCCTGCGTAACGCCCTGCGCATGCGCCCTGACCGCATCATCATTGGGGAAGTGCGCGGGCCCGAAGCGCTGGACCTGCTGCAGGCCATGAATACCGGCCACGAGGGCTCGCTCTCCACCGCCCATGCCAACTCCCCAGCCGACCTGCTGCGCCGCCTGGAGACTATGGCACTGCAGGCCGGTGTGGGCCTTCCCGCCTCTGCCATCCGGGAGCAGATGCTCGCCGCCATAGACCTCGTGGTTCACCTGGAGCGTCTTCCGGACGGCAGCCGCCGCATTGTCGAGGTCTCCCGCATGGACCGTAGCAGTTCAACTTCCGCTTTGATGCCGCTCTTTCGAGCGGAGCGACCTCCGCGCCACTGCGGCCGCAATGACTTCGCCCGGGAAGCATCGCGACAATGAGCGTGGCCATATCCCTCGCCTTCATGCTGTTTCTCCTCGCCCTGTTCGGCTGGGCGGTCCACATACGCAATTCCTCCCAGGCACAACGCGCCTGGGAGCGGCTGCTACAAACCTCAGCGGGGGGGCACCGACACCGCGGCCGCGAGGTCCGAAGCGGCTTCCTCCTGGCGCCGCTGCGTCTCGCCACCCGGCACCCGGAGCCGGTCCTCTTCACCGCCGCGGCGCTTCTCGCCTACGTCTTGACCGGCATGATCCCGCTGGCTCTGGCCAGCGGCGTAATCGCTCTGTCCGTTTGGCGCTGGAGCCGGAAACGCGCGATGCGCAAGCGCCGGCGTCTGATGGCAGAGCAGGTCGTGGAACTGGTAGAGGCTCTGATACAGCCGCTGCGCGCGGGCCTCTCCCTGCCCGGCGCTCTGCAGAGCGCGGCCGGAGAGGTCCCGGAGCCGCTGCGCGCCGAGGTCCGCCGCGCAGTCAGCGATATCCAGTTGGGTCTGCCGCTGGATGCGGTCCTCGATGGGCTCGCGGAGCGTTGCGGCGGCCGCGACATGCGCCTGGTATCGATCACCCTTCTTCAGCAGAGGGTTGCGGGCGGTAACCTGCCCCAATTGCTGGAGACCCTAAAGGGCGTGATGCGGGACCGGTCCATGCTGACCCGCGAAGTCCGGACGCTCACAGCCCAGGGACGCCTCTCCGGTTACCTGGTGGCCTCGCTGCCCGCCGCGTTCCTGGCCATCGAGTGCCTCTTTTCGCGTTCCGCCGTCCAAGCCCTCCTCCGCAGTCCCCTAGGGTGGACCATCCTGGCCATCGGGCTGGGGCTCGAGATCCTAGGGCTCCTTACCATCCGGCGTATCTGCAACCTGAGGGAGGGAGTCTGATGGCAGCGATCATCGCCTCCATGCTGGGAACGGCCATCCTGATCCAGTTTGGATTCCGGGGGCCCAGTGCCCTCCCCCTACGCCGCCTGGAGAGATGCGTCCCCACGCGTGCGAAAAACCGGCGAGGTGCAGGACGAAGAGGAGAAGATCTCCTCCTCCGCCTGGGCGCTTGGGCGGGAGGACGGCTTCCACGCCTTCCTCTCGCCAGTCACGCGGACCTTCTGGAGGCGTCGGGAACCCGCCTGAGCGAGGGGCAATTCCGGGGCTTACGGTTGGGAGCGGCGCTGGGACTCACTCTTATCCCATTGGGGCGCGGCTTGTTCCCCGCCTTTCTTCTCGGTCCCCTAACCGCGGGGCTCGGCTTACAACTGCCGGTCATCTGGCTGAAACGCAAAGCAGCGAAGCGGTCCCGGGATATCGCTTCCGAACTGCCCGAATATATGGACCACCTGGCCTTGTTGCTCGCAGCCGGCCAGGGCCTCGGTCCGGCCCTGGAGCGCTGTGCCGGAGTGGGCGCCGGCCCCCTTTATCAGGAGATGCAGCAAGCGTTAGCACAGGTGAAGCTGGGACGGGAGCGAGCGGACGCCCTGGAGGAGATGTGCTCACGTAACTCCTCTCCCGAATTGAGAAGGGCCTGTCGCGCCCTGAACCGCGCCGAGCGATTCGGCGGCCCCATTGCCACTTCGGTAGCCGAGATCGCCGCCGACCTTCGCGCCGCCCGGTTTCAAGCAGCACGCTCCGATGCCGCCCGTGCTCCGGTCAAACTGCTCTTTCCTCTGGTGTTCATGATTCTGCCGTCCTTCATCCTCCTGACGGTGGGCGGCTTCGTGCTCTCCGTCCTTGCCCGCTGGTAAACGAGTCACGCAAAGGAGGTGACATGCATGCAACTCCTGTTCGAATTAGAGCGCCTCATCCGCGATGACTCCGCCCAGACCACGGCGGAATACGCCCTGGTGATTCTGGGAGCCGCGGCGGTGGCTGCCGCCTTGATCACCTGGGCCAGCGGCGGCGACGCCATCAAACGCTTCTTCAACCGTGTCTTCGACCAGCTCATGAACGGCTTGGGCTGAGAAAGGAGGTGAAATGTACCGTTTCGTTTGCGTCGCCTGCCTGCTGGGATTCTCCGCAGCCGCCACGACCTTGGATTTCTGGCGGCGCCGCATCCCCAACGCCCTCACTTTGGGAGCCGCCCTTATAGGCCTCGGCGTCAATCTGGCCTGGAAAGGTATTCCAGGTCTGCTATTCAGCCTCAAGGGCTTGGCCCTGGGGGTAGGCATTCTCCTGGTTCCCTTTGCCCTTCGGTGGATTGGCGGTGGTGACCTGAAGACCCTGGCCGCCCTGGGCAGTTTCGGCGGACCGGTGCTTGCCTGGACCACCTTCCTCGCAGGTTCCACCTTAGCCGGCATGCTTGCCGTCATCCTGCTTCTGCTCGTCAAGCTAAGGAGGAAGGCCTCCTGCGTGGAGACCGGCGCCTTGCCGGAAACTTCCTCCGCCATGGCCAAGCCAACGCTCCCCTATGGAGCGCTCCTCTCGCTGGGCGGATGCCTCGTCCTGGCGCTGCGCTTCCCGAGCCTCGTCTCCTGAAAATCTCTGAAACCATCGGCCCGACTAAAATCTGGAGGTAAACATGCAGATGAATTACGCCGTCCTGACCGGCAATATCGTCCGCTCTCCCGAGCTGTCCATCACGGTCAACGGAAATCCGTTCTGCCGTTTTCGCTTCGCCAGCAACCGCACTGGCGGGCGCAAGAACGGCGGCGAGAAAGAGCAGCAGCCCGAGGCCGACTTCTTCGACGTCGAGGTCTGGGGCCGCCAGGCCGAGAACCTCTGCGACACCTGCGTTGCGGGCGACCGGCTGGTGGTGGCCGGCCGCATCCGCTACAACGAGTGGGAGGATGGGGAGGGCCTGCGACGCAGCCGCCATGTGATCATGGCCGATGTAGTCGCCCTTACCCTGGAATTCGACACCTACCGCATCGCCCACGGTCTTGCCGGCGCATCCCCGCAGCCCGAGGTCCCCGAAGTCGCCTGAGGTTCGACAAGGAAACCCGCCGACCCTTCGATGAGTGGACGCTTGGGGAAATCCTGTAGTTTGCGGCAGGCCTCGACTGGCCTTCAGACAAGCACCTGCGCCGGGAGTTCGAGGAACACAAGGGCGATCGGGGGCCGAAGAGGATCCTGAACCACAGCGATTTCGGCCGCTGCCTGAACTTATCCTTGAGTCGGACAACCCGGATGTCTCCTACTGCCTGCATCTGAAGCGGGGCTCATTTGCAATAATCGGGAACTTGACGATCGGCACGCTTCGGTTCGAGAGGGCGGTGCTGGTCGTGAACCCGGGGCTGCAGTAATTTGTTGGGCTGTGGAAGGAATACTCCCGGGATTACTTTCGAAAGCGCGGGAAGCGTCTGGGGAGATCGTGATTAGGGACGACAATCTAGAGGGCGGTCTCTGGTCGGTTACGAAGGCCGCGAAGAGGATTGAGCGCCACGAAGTCTGCGGGCCCGAGATCGGCAGCCATCTCTTTGGGACGCGTGATGACATCGAGCGTTACTGGGGTGAGCTCACGCCGGCAGAGCGGCGTGAAGCGCGCAGGTTCGACCAGGCCGTCCTTCGTGAGCTCGACTGGATCCTCAAAGAAGAGCCATTTCTCGGCACTCCTGAAGGCCCGCCGGACGACGTGGACAGGCGCCACTGGTGATGATACCTCAGCGATATCCAGGCGGGCCGCATGGAGCCCCCCGCCGATCTGAAAGGCGCAGCCCAGCCGTTACCTGGCTGAGGCAGGAACGGTCGTTCCGCGATGATAGAATTAGCGCATGGACGAGACCGGCTCCTTTTTCGGAGAACCCTCAGAGGCCGGCGAATACGCCGATGTCATCGTGGACCTGCCATCCCTGCGGGTCGATAAGCCCTTCACCTATGCCATTCCTTCCGAGTTGCAGGGTCAGGTGCGCATAGGTTCACTCGTCCTGGTGCCCCTGGCCGGCGGTCTGCGCACGGGGTTCATAGCCGGATTCCCTCCGGACCCGGGCGCGCGCGAGGTGAAGCCCCTCGAGGAGATCCTGGATGCGGAGCCCTTCTTCGGGCCCGAGCTGGCCGAGCTCTGTGCATGGATTGCCGACTACTACCTCGCTCCCCTGAGCAGGGTCTTCCGCCTGGTCGTTCCGCCGGGACGCGCGCGCAAGGTGGAGAGGCTGGTGAGTCTGGCCCTCCCGGCCGAGGAGGCCCTCCGCCTGCTGCCCGGCGGAGGCGGACCGCCCCGCCGCATCGTCGAGTTCCTGGCCGCTAAGGGCAGCCCGGTGCGAGCGGTACGGCTCGCCCAGGAACTGGGCGGTGGCGACATCAACTCCCACCTGGGAAAGCTTCGGCAGGCGGGCATCGTGGCTATCCACTCCCGGCTCTCAGAGCCGCAGACCCGGCGGGCAACAACGCCGCTGGCCGCCATCACCGCGGCAGGAGCGGAAGAACTGGCCAAGCCGGCTGAGGAGTCCGTCCTGAAGCGGGCGCCTTTGCAGGCGGCAGCTCTGCAAGCCCTGGCCGCAACCGGCGAGATGCCTCTGGCACGTCTCAAATCCGAAGCAGGCGCCAGCCGCGCGGTGGTAAACACCCTGGCCTCCAAGGGACTGGTAGAGCTACGGCAGGCCGAGGCCTTCCGCGACCCCTTCGGCCACCTGGACTGCGCGGCACAGCCCGGCCCCGAGCTGAATCCGGAGCAGAAAGAAGCCCTGCGCGCTATCACCCGGCCCCTCGGGGAAGGCCGCTCCGAGGTCTTCCTGCTCCACGGCATCACAGGAAGCGGCAAGACCGAGGTTTACTTGGGTGCCATCGAGCACGCTCTGCGTTTGGGAAAGAGCTCCATCACCCTGGTGCCGGAGATTGCCCTCACCCCGCAGATGGTCAGCCGCTTCAAGGCCAGGCTGGGAGCGCAGGTTGCCGTACTTCACTCGCATCTGGGCATGGGCGAGCGCTACGACCAGTGGCGCAGGATAGCCCGAGGCGACTGCCGCGTGGTCATCGGGGCACGCTCTGCGATCTTCGCTCCCCCGGAAAACCTGGGTCTCATCATCATCGACGAGGAACACGAGACCTCTTACAAGGAGCACTCGCCACCGCGCTATCATGCCCGGGAGGTGGCAATGCGCCGCGCACTCCTGAACGACGCGGTCCTGGTGCTGGGAAGCGCCACCCCTTCTCTGGAGTCGCTACACAAAGCGGAGCTGGGAGAGTTCCGGCTACTGAGCCTGCCCCGGCGCATCGACGACCGGCCCATGCCCCGCGTTGGCGTGGTAGACCTGCGGGAGAGCGAGACCAAGGGCGGCCGTAACCTGCTCTCCCCCGCCATGGTGAAAGCCCTGGCCGATATCTACAAGTCAGGCGATCAGGCCATACTCTTTCTTAACCGGCGCGGCTTCGCCAGCTTCCTCCAGTGCCACAAGTGCGGCTATATCTTTCGCTGTCCCTCGTGCGAGGTGAGCCTCTGCTTCCACCTGGACCGGCATGTCCTTCTCTGCCACCATTGCGGCCTGGCCATGAAGGCGCCCTTCCTCTGCGGAGACTGCGGGAACGGCGACTTCCTCTACCTGGGCGCGGGCACCGAGCGCGTGGAGCAGGAGCTGAAGCGGGTGCTGCCTCCGCTGCGTTGCATCCGCATGGATTCCGACACCACCCGCCGCAAGAACGCCCACTGGGAGATGCTCGACCGCTTCAAAGCAGGCGAGGCGCACGTCCTGCTAGGTACGCAGATGATAGCTAAAGGCCTGGACATCCCCTCGGTCACGCTGGTAGGGATAATCAACGCGGATACGTCCCTGGGCCTGCCGGACTTCCGCGCGGCCGAGCGGACCTTCCAGCTCGTAACCCAGGTGAGCGGCAGAGCCGGGCGCGGCCTGCGGCCCGGCCGGGTCATCATCCAAACCTTCAACCCCGAGCACTACTCCATCGTACCGGTGGCCAGCGGGCAGCAAGACGCCTTCTATCCCCAGGAGATGCGGTTCCGACGGGATGCGGGCTATCCGCCCTTCTCCCATCTGATAAACCTGGTCTTCTCCTCCCCTTCCGAGGAGGCCGTGAGCCAGGCATCCCGGGAAATGCAGCGGCGCCTGGCCGAACTGCTTCCCGGCGACTGCCGGTTACTGGGGCCGGCGCCGGCCCCCATATCCCGCCTTAAGGGCCGGCATCGCCACCACCTCGTCGTCAAAGCCCCTGCCGTCGAGCTTTCCACGGCAGCCCTCCGGGAAGCCCTGCCCGGCTTCGAGGCGTGGCGCTCCTCCTACTGTTCCCGCCACAAGCTGGCGCCGGACGCGCTGAGCCTGGCGGTAGATGTTGACCCCGTCTCGCTCCTCTAGAAAAACCTCTGCACATCTGCCGCGCTAAAACGATCCGTCCAGAAAGGCCGGCGCCTAGTTATAAAAACCGCGACGGGGGTAGAAGGAAAGGGAGCACTCAGCATAGCGAGGAGGTGTTGTTCTTGGCTATTAAGAAGATGACCCGAAGTGAGGCAGGTCAGCGCGGAGGCCAGACCACCATGCGCAAGTACGGCTCCGAGTTCTATCAGAAGATAGGGCAGGCCGGGGGTCGCAAAGGGGGCCAGACCACCAAGCAGAGGTACGGCTCCGAGTTCTATCAGAAGATAGGCAGGCTTGGCGGGCTCAAATAGGCCCGCGCGGCAGCCGGTTACTTTACCCGAAACCTTTTCGGTAGCGTGGTATAATCCATCTGGGCCGTTTGCGCCTGGCTTGCTCGTAAACCTGCTTCGGCGCGCGTCGATCGATTCAAGCTATGCATGATTGGGCTTCGTTCATTCTTGAAAAAGGGGCGGTGGGCATTGCGCTCCACAGTTGACGTACACAATTTCCTGCAGACCGAGGACATAGCGCACG
>JAHEXQ010000100.1 GCA_023252035.1 Actinomycetes bacterium | reverse complement strand
AACTGCCGCCCATCGTGGAGAGACTGCGGCAGATGTCCCCTCTGTACGACAAGTTCCTGAAGAAGGGAGGAGAGTGAATTGGCCCTTTACAGTGATATCGTTATGGATCATTTTGCCAACCCCCGCAACGTGGGCGAGATAGAGGATGCCGACGGCGTGGGCGAGGTGGGTAACCCCGTCTGCGGGGATATGATGACCTTCTACATCAAGGTGGGCCCGGACCGCACGCTGGAGGACGTGAAGTTCAAGACCTTCGGCTGCGGAGCGGCCATAGCCGTGTCCAGCATGGTCAGCGAGATGGCCAAGGGAAAGACCATCGATGAAGCCCTGCAGATAAGCAGGAAGGATGTGGCCCAGGAGTTGGGCGGGCTGCCGGACAACAAGATGCATTGCTCCAACCTGGGTGCGGATGCCCTCCATAAGGCCATCGAGGACTACCTGGAGAAAACGGGAGAAAGGAGCTAGAGCGATGTCCGAAGCTAAGAGCGATAGCGAAGCCTGCAGGTGCCCTTATTGCGATGCGGAAATGGAGAAGCCGGACCCCATCTGCAAGGCATGCGCTTTGACCATAGTCGTATGTCCCATCTGCGGCAAGCCGCTGCGCGAAGAGTTGCGCGAATGCCCCGAATGCGGAACACCGCGCACCTGAGTCGGAGAATAGAGAAGGTCTTTCCCGCCCAGGGTCTGGACCTGGATGGGAATTGAGGAGATGAATTCGATGGCGGAGTCCATGACTATAGTGGTCTTCAGCGGAGAATTGGATCGCGCTCTCGCCGCTTTCACCCTGGCTACCACCGGGGCGGCCATGGGGATGGAGGTAACGATGTTCTTCACCTTCTGGGGGCTGGACATCATCAAGAAGGAGCGCGGCAAGGTCGGCCGCGGCAACGCGGCCCAGGTCATGATGAACAAGATAAACCGGGGCGGCGCCAACCGGTTGAAGCTGTCCCGGATGAACATGCTCGGCATGGGCACGCGCATGATCAGGGCACTTATGCGTAAGTACAACATGGAGCAGATCGCCGATATGATAAAGACGGCCGCCGGGCTGAACGTCAAGATGATCGCCTGCACCACGAGCATGGCCCTGATGGGCCTGGGCGAGGGGGACTTCATCCCCGAGGTGCAGGAGTTCGCGGGAGCCGCGACCTACCTGGCCGCGGCCTCCGAGGGCAAGGTCAATCTCTTTGTCTGAGAGGAGGGACGAGCGATGGAAGCGGATGCGGTGCTGGATTGCCTGGGGCTCTACTGCCCCATGCCCATTGTGAAGACCGCTCAGAAGATAAAGGAGCTGGAGCGCGGACAGGTACTGGAGGTCCTCTCGGACGACCGCGGCATCAAGAGCGACATGCCGGCATGGTGTACCAAGACCGGAAACGAGTGCCTGGGCGTGGAGGAGTCGGAAGGCGAATTCCGAGCCTACATACGCCGCCTTAGTTGAGGCCGGCTCGCCGGCAGGGACACCTTTTTGAGCACACACCTTTGAGCGCGGGAAAACACCCGCGCTCAAACTGCTATAATTGTCTCGCTGAGAATGCCCCCGAAGGAAAGGAGGAGCTTTTGGCCCCTAACACCGAACAGAACCTCTACGATGCCTACACCGGTGAGTCCAAGGCGGTGACCCGTCTGCGCGCCTACGCGCAGAATGCCGAGAAAGAAGACTACCCGGAGATAGCCAAGCTCTTCAGAGCTATCGCCGAATCTGAAAATATCCACGCTTACAACAGCCTCAAATTCATGAACGTCATCAAGGATACGGAAACGAACCTGGAGGAGTCCCTGGCGAGAGAGGAGAAGATCGCGCAGGTCGCTTACGACAGCTTCGTGCAACAGGCCCTGGAGGAGGAGAAGCCGGCCATCGCCACGGCCTTCACCTATTCCAGGGACGTTGAGGCTCGGCACGAGAAGCTGTACGAGCAAGCGCTACAGCATTTGGTCTCCGAGGACAAACCGTCTTACTTCGTCTGCGGGGTATGCGGGTACGTGGCCGACACCATCGTTCCCGAGAAGTGCCCCGTCTGTCAGGCGCCTCCGGAGAAGTTCTTTGAAGTAGCCTGAAGGGGGGTGAAATCATGCGGAAGATTCTTGTTGTGTGTTCGCTGCTCCTGGTGGCGTTGGCTTTGCCCGCCTTTCTGCTGGGCTGTGGCGATAATAATTCCTCGACCGTCAGCACCCCGGAGGGCGACTTGAATGTTCAGAGCGGCGAGCAGGCGCCGACCGAGGCGCAGTTGGGCGTGCCCATCTACGCGGGAGCGCAGTACGTCGCGGGGAGCGGTACCTCCTATTCGCTGAACGACGGCAGTGGCACCAAGGGAGCCAGCGGGAGTTGGGTTACTTCCGACTCCTTCGCCAAAGTCGTGAGCTTCTACACGGACAAGTTGGGGGCACCCATCACCTCCTCCGACGAGCAGGGGCAGGTGGCGGTCTGGCTGATGAGCACGGATCAATCCATCTCCACGGTAACTGCGACGGAGAACTCGCCCACCGGCGGCAAAGTGACCATCGAGATAGGGATGATGGCGGGCTCGACTATCCCCGGAATACCGGGACCCTAGCGAAGCGATATTCTTTGAGAGCCCCCGGAGAGCGCCGGGGGCTCTCTCATTTCGCGGCTTGGTTGTTCCTTACCGCGTGGTTTTTCCGCTTGCGCCCGGACCTTTGTACCGCGAGCCCCAGGCGGTAGAGCGCCTGCATCATCTGGACGGATTCCTGGATGGTATGCACCACCGGAATGCCGTTCAGCTCGAAACCCTCCAGGACCATCTCGTACTTGGCCAGGCTGGGGATGTAAGCCGCCACCGGCTTGTCGTGTCTGCGCACGACATGTCCCAGGCGCGTCCCGATGAAGGACGTGATCATCGGGGTATAGGGCAGCGCCAGCACGATGGCCCCTTCCACCTTGGGGAGGCTCAGGACGTAGTCGAGAGTCCGCTCAAAATCCAGGTCGGATGCGCTTCCCGTCAGGTCCAAAGGATTCTTTAAGCTCGCTATGCTGCTTATAGAATCCGTACATAGTTCTCTCAGGGTTCCCTGCTCCCCCTCGGTAAAGGGGACGAGGTTGAGGCCGGTGCCCTCGCAGAGGTCGGCGGCGACTACACCGTGGCCTCCGCTGCTCGAAACCACCGCTATGTTCCCCTCCAGCAGCGGCCGGTGGTGGTAAAAATCGAATATCTTCGCGAGCGACGCGAGCTCGAGTTCGTCGGCGGCTTCGATGACGCCGCACTGCGCCAACGCGGAGGAGATGAGCCGGCTATTCGCGGCCAGAGCCGCGGTATGCGAGAGCGCCGCGCGCTGGCCCTCGACCGACTTACCACCGACGAAAGCGATAATGGGTTTGCGGCTGCTCACCTCGGAACAGAGCTCGTAAAGTTCACGCGGGCGCGTGCCGGCACCCTCCAGGTAGAGACATATAGCCCGGGTGCCCGTATCTTGAGCGAAATGCTCCAGCATGTCCACCTCGTCCAGCACGGCGCGGTTGCCGATGCTCACGGCGGTACGGACCCCCAGGTCCTCCTCGTAGAAACGCGTCAGGATCTGGTCCACCAGGAAGGCGCCGCTCTGGCTGATCACCGAGATGGCGCCTCTCTTGGGAATGACCGTCCGTTCCGGCGGCAGGAAGAAGGAGTCGATGTAGGGCGGATGATAGACGCCGATGCAGTTGGGGCCGATCATGCAGATGTTGTAGCGCCTGCACTCCTTCACCAGTTCCTCCTGCAACGCGATCCCTTCCCCTCCCACCTCGGCAAATCCGCCCGAGATGATGATGGCTGCCTGGATACCAACCTCCCCGCACTCCCGGATGACGCCCGGCACCAGCGGAGCTTTGACGGCTATGACGGCGAGGTCCGCCTGCTCGGGCAGCTCCTTCACGCTGCGAAAGACGGGCTGCTTCTCCAGCTCGCCTCCGCGTGGATTGACCGGATAGGCCATGGAGCCCGATCCGTAAAAGCTCTTGTTGAAGATGATGTTCGCCGGGTGGAAGGGGTTGGTCAGCGACACTCCGATGACCGCCACCCTCTTCGGCCGGAGAAGTTTATCGAAATGCGCAACGGTTGCCAAAACATCCTCCAGTGGTGTCACATGCAAATCGGGCTTCCCTGGCGGGAAGCCCGATGCAGCTTTTTCGGCTAGACGCCGCAAGCCCGCAGGGACTCTATGATATCCGCCACGGTCTTCCGCCTCTTCTGGACCTCCGAGATCTTCTCCTCCACATCGGTCATCTCGGGGTCGAATACGCACGCCCCGAAGTTGCAGTCCACGCCCGCGACCTCCTCCAGTTTCTCCGCCAACTTGGCCAGCGCGTCGTCGTAGGCTTCGATCTCCTGGTTCAGCAACTTCTCATGTTCCTCCGCCATCTCGCACCTCCTCCTGCTACGTGAATCCGGTTGTTCCGCGTTTCGATAGTATTCTACCCAATCAAGCAAATAAACCGCTATCTTGAGTCGCTTTCCGAACCCAGATGGCAATTCGCAGGGTTCGTGCGGTTTCAGCCCGCCCATTGCTGGAAATAAGAGGGGTAGTACGTGAGGGAGGTATGCTATGGATTTCGAGCTGGGTCCGGAAAGAATGAAACTGCAGCGGAAGGCCCACGCGTTCGCGGACAGGGTGATGCGCCCGCAAGCCGCCAAGTACGACCAGAGCGGCGAGTTCCCGCTGGAGATACTCCGCCCGGTTGATGGACGAGGGGAAGCTGGATCCCAAGATGGCCAGCTACGCCAAGGCCTTTGCCGCGGACACGGCCATGCGCATCACCACCGACGCCGTCCAGATCCACGGCGGCTTCGGGTACACCAAGCTCTATCCCGTGGAGAAGCTGATGCAGGACGCCAAGCTGATACAGATCTACGAGGGGACCAGCCAGATCCAGAGGCTGTTGATAGTGCGCCGGCTGTATAAGGAGAGCATGGCCCAGGGAGGGTGATTCACATGGGCGACCTCAGTGGTCAGAAGGTGGTTGTGGTGATAGGGCCGGGGTTCCAGGACCAGGAAGCCCTGGAGCCCATGCAGTTCCTGGCGGACGAGGGTGCCGAGGTGGTTACCGTGGGCGTGGCTAAGGGGACCATCCGTGGCATCCACGGAGCCGAGGTGGAAGTGAGCCACACGTTCGACGAGTTGGATCCGGCGAGTTTCGACGCCATGCTCGTGCCCGGCGGCAAGTCCCCGGCTTTTCTGCGCAGCTACGAGGAGGCCTTGAAGTTCGTGCGCGAGTTTCAGGTGACGGACAAGCCTCTGGCTGCCATCTGCCACGGCGGCCAGTTGCTGGCCTCCGCCGGGCTGGTGAAGAACCTCAGGATGACCGGCTGGCCCGGCATCCGTGAGGAAATGCTCTCGTTCGGAGCTGATTTCCAGGACCTGGAAGTGGTCATCGACGGCAACATCATCACCTCCCGCAACCCCCAGGACATCCCGGCCTTCAACCAGGCCTTGAAGGAAAAACTGCTGGAGAGACAAGCCGCCTAGGCGGCAGTGCCGTTTCTCGCGGAGCAGGGCTGGGTATAATCATCCCTGCCACCGCGCATAGGTATATTCCCGAGGAAAGGAGGAGATGATGCCCGCTTACATCCTTCTAACACGCCTGACGGATGAGGGCTCCGCGACCATCACCAAGAACCCGGAACGCATCAAGGAGGTCAACAAGGACGTCGAAGCCATGGGAGGCAAGATCCTAAACCAGTACGCCATCCTCGGCCCCTACGACTTCGTGAACGTCATTGAGGCCGCCGACAACGAGGCCATTGCCAAGATATCCATCAATCTGGCCTCCCGGGGAACCCTGCGCATTCAGACCTTCCCGGCCATAGAAGTGGACGCCTTTATCGAGAATCTCAAGTAGCAACGAGCGGGATCCCCAGGCTCAGGCCGGTATGGGGCGAAAAGTCCGGGCGCTGTGGCGCGGCGCCTGCGCCCGGTACTCCTTCCACCACTCCTCGAAGCATCCGCAGAAGAAAGTGTTGATGTCGGAGACTCGCTGCGTAATGTTGTAGCGATATAGCTCCTCTGTAAAGGCGGCAGAGCAGAAGCTGCAGTTGGCGGGCGTGGCGATGGGGGGCGGCTCATCCTCGAAGTTACCGACGTAAAGGGTGCCCATATGTGTGCAGCTCTTCACCACCTCGGCTAAGCTCCATAGCCAGGGCGGCTTATAAAGCCCCTGGCTGAAGAGGGCCGCCATATTCGTGCCCGGCTGCACAAAGGCGCACTCAAGCGAGACCGTATAGGAGTTCCGGGCGAAGGCATACCGGACCGTCCGTATCGCCTGTGCCACGGACTCGCGCTCTCCCAGGAGAATGGGCTTGAGCAGCGTGTACGTGTGCAGCAGGGCTCCGCAACGGGCGATGATCTCGGCCGCTCGCTCGAAGTCGGACCGGTGAAAGCCCTTGTGCACGCGGGTATCCCTGATCTCATCGGAGTAACACTCCAGGCCGATGGCGATAGTAAGCTTCACGGGACCGCAGGCCTCCACGGCACGCTTCACCCGCTCCTCCGTGACGCACTCAGGACGCGTCTCCACCAGTACGCGCCGCAGGCCTTGCACCTTGCCGACCTTCGAGAAGAACCAGTTCTGGAAATCTTCTGGGACCTCTTGCGAGTTCAGAAAGCTGCCCCCATTGAAGACGTAGAAGACCTCGGGCCCTTTGCCCTCCGAGGCGAACTTCCAGAGCCGGAAGAGGGCCTTATGCAATAATGGGGGCAGCACGCGGCCTCGCGAGTAGCGCTCGGTAGCCTGTTTGAACCCGCACATATAGCAGCCGCCGCTGGCCTTGGCCCAGGCACATCCCGCGCCCGGCAGCATCAGGAACCAGCAGTTGGCAGGACGCCGCAGGTCCGGCTCGTATCGCTGTCGCGAGTAGGTGATGAACTCGAGCATGCTCATGGGCGCCTCACACCAGGAGCCGAACCAACTTCGCCAGATATTTATGAGTGAAATGCGGGAACGGCCGGAAAAAGTTTTTCCAGACAACGAGAACGCCGTTGTCGCAGCTCGGCGGGTCGGGCATGTAGCCGGGCAGGACACGCTCGATCTTCAGTCCCACAATGCGGTTGTAGAAGCGCAGATGGCTGTCGAGGCTCCGACCCTTCTCGTTCTTGAGCCGGATGTACTCGTCGGGCGTGTACTGGTCCTTGTACTGCTCATAGTCCGGGATGCGGCTGGCCGCGATGATCATCCGCATCCCGCGTTCCACTGCCATGCTGGCCAATCCGACCAGTACCCGCAGCCCGGCACCGGGAGGGCTATCGGGAGTGATGCTGATGTTCAGACCGTAAACCACGTCGCCCTTGTCCGAGTGCTTTCCTCTCAGGTATCCGTTGCTGGTCACTTCGTTCCAGGTGGGCATAGGGGTATCGAGAGTAAAGTTCTCGAGCAACATGGAATTGCAGATGCCCACCATCTTTCCGCCCAGAACCCCCACGAACTGCCCGTCCGGATAGACCTCTAGCCTCGCCCTCAATTGCTCCATATTCGCGGTGGGCTTGGAATCACCCCAAGCTTCCAGCTCCACGCGCAGCATGTCATCGAGGTCATCCAGGGTTGCCTGCCGGACGATTATCTTTCTTCACACTCTCCCCCACCCTTCATAGCCAGGATTGCTCTTCAATCGTATGTAAAGGTATTCATGACCTGCTGGATGTTTCCTTTACGTGCGAAAATGCCTTTTTCGTTCAACGTGAGGAGAGTCAAGGTTTCGCAGGACCTTGTCGATGAAAGCATACTGGCTGGCAAGGAATTCTATACTGAACAAACAAAGGTGTTTTGTGCAAGAACGCATTTAGACAATCATATCAAGCAAATGGAACAACAAGGGGATATACCGGCACTATAGAACTGTTAGATTATCAAAGCAACGGTGAGAAGTGTGGGCAAGGAGGCGGCAAGATGGACTTGCTCTCCGTCGTGGCATTTATGTCGATAATAGTTATCTACATAATCTCCATGTTGACCCTGCGGGCCAATCCCTCCGCCTATATGAATCGGGTCTTCTTCTGCTTCGCCTTCCTCACGGCGACCTGGGCTCTGCTCGTCTTCTTCGAGAATTCCACGCAATCGCTCACTATGGCGACCATTATGACCCGCACTGATTTCTGCGTCGCTTCCATTGTCATCCTCACGTGGGCCCTCTTCAGTTGGTCCTTCACCCATGCGGGCAAACCTCCCTCGCGCCTTATCATGTCCAGCCTCCTGGCACTCGGCGTGCTCTTCGCCGGCCTTTCCTTTACGGAATTGCTCATCCGGAATATCCGCATCGATGAAGCCGTCGCCTTTGAGACCGGCCCCGCCTTTCTCGCCTTCGGCGCTTACGTGGCTATACTGGGATTCGGAGGATTGGGGGTTATAACCCGCCATTACTTTATATCCAGCGGAGCGGAGAAAGCCCGTACATTCTATATCCTCATAGGCGGCTTCTTGACGTTCGCCGTCGTGACTTTCACTAGCATGATTTATCCTCAGGTGTTCTCAGCGAGCATCGCGGTCTCGCGGCTGGGCCTGGCGGGGTTAGTATTCTTGACGACGGCCGCCGCCTACAGCACGATGAGGTACCGGCTTATGGACGTGACGCTCGTGTTGCGTAGAACCGCCAGCTACGCGATGATCCTCTCGCTCATCGTGGGCGCCTACGCCCTGGTCGTATTCATGCTGAGCGACAGCCTGAAGGGTTTTTTCAATATCAATGAGCGCGGCATCCAGATAGCCTCGCTCCTGATCCTTGCTGCCAGCATCCTCCCCTTGAAATGGCTGGTGGACCGCTACATGAATCGCTACCTGTTCCATGGAGTCTACGACCCGAGGGAATTCATGAAAGAGGCCGAGACTTTGCTCTCTCTGAACCAGAATCTCGACAGCGCCGTGTCCAGCCTGGGCAAGCGGCTCTGTACGGCTATGGGCGTGACCTGCACGTCCTTCCTGATCTTCTCCGAGGGCAATCCCGACCAGGTAATCCTGAACATCTGCTGGAGATTAGGCGATGTTCCCACCGAATATTCCCGGACAGCCTTCAGCACAAAGCAGATCGTGACCCTTCTGGAAAACCGTGATCGCATAGTCGTGCGGGACGAGCTGGCCAGGAGAATACGCGAACGGCAGGACCGCATGTATCAGTCCCCGGAGGCCCTCTTGCGCGAAATGGAAAATATTGGTCTGGGAATAGCGGTCCCCATATCCTTCCAGGAGCAGGTAACGGGAATGCTGATCATCGGAGATAAGGTAAGCGATAAGGCCTTCTCCACCCAGGACGTGGATTTTCTAAAGGCCCTTATGCAGAGGGTGGCCTGCGTGGTGGACCACCATCGCCTGTACGAGGAACTCAAACCCAATTACCAGGAGCTGGACCTGGCCTACGGACAGTTAAAGGACATGGACCGGTTCAAGGGCGACATCATCGCTATTGCCAACCACGAACTGCGCGGTCCCCTCACCTTGATCAAGGGGTACCTCGACCTCTTGAATATGCGCCGGGAGGACTTCGACGAGGGTAAGCGCCATGAACTGCTGGCCACCGCCAAGAAAAGCGCGGACAAGCTCGTGCAGATAGTGGACGACCTGCGCATAGTCACCGATATCGAGACGGGACGTATTCATATCGATCCGGACGAGCTGAATCTGCACGAACT
>JAHEXQ010000099.1 GCA_023252035.1 Actinomycetes bacterium | reverse complement strand
CGCTTGGCCCTATACCATGTACTCGGAGACTTGCCAATGCCCGAAATGACCCACAGATTCTTGTGAGGAGCCATGAATTCTACAGGCAGCCGATGACACTCTGGAAATATCTAGAGATCCTTGATAGTGATTCGCATCGCTGAGCGCAAAAGCGCGGTACAGACGGACATACAAGAACGCCACTTGGGGCAGACTGCGTTCACACAAGCTCGTAAGAATATCCCATCGCTTGGTTCTTCTTAAACAATGCAAAGAAGGAATTCCTAATTCTACGTTCAACCATAAGGAAGTTGAGGGCAGGAGGATTGGCATTGCGAGAATCAACGAGGATTTGAAATGACCATCGAGAATTTCCTTGATTCACGACGTGGGCAAGCCATGCTCTGGCAACGCCGAAAGCGGAATCACCAGATGTTTTCCGTTCACATTGAACCAGGAGCAAAAAACCAAATGCGACAGGGTGGAAAAGACTTAATGTTCCAGCGCGAGGTAATGCAGCGTCAAGCTGAAATGCAGCGACGGGCATTCACTTCTGATCTCGCACTCGAGCTATGGTTCCTACGCTCTGATGACAGGCGGTCTCCGGCGACACTCGCTAATACAACCAAGAATCTAGTAGACCTTCTAAAAACCCCCCTTGACCGCTCTGCGAGTAATCGGAAAAACGTGCTTATGCAAGATGATCGTCAGATAAAACTCTTGTGTGTTCATTACACGATGGGCACGAGCCTCGGAGTACCGATAATTCACGCTGGGGCAAGACCTATGAGGGAGATGAGGCAAGATGCGGAGCTTGCTCTGCGCATACTCGACGATGATTTTACATACGATGAATGGGAGAGACGCGAACTGGATCGAGACCTAGAGAAAAAAATGCAGGAGCTGCAAGCGAAGCCTCCTGCGGAAACGTGTGACGAGGACACAAACGAGAGCTTGCTGAAGTTCTATAGAGAGGAACGGGCGAAAGCAAAATCAAGAGGCGAGGCTGCTATGGCCAAACTTGGAGAGTCATGGGTATTAGGCAGGCAGCAGGACTCATTTCTGCAATTGGCTGGGCCGACTTTCAAAGACTGGCTGAAACTGCTCGCTCCATCAAGAGGGGTCAATTACGGTTCAATGCCGACGGGCGATATTCTTAGCGAGATTGAGAGGATTAACCGAAACATGATATTATCCCACCCTTTCTCCGTAGACTTGCGCCACCAGCCAAGTTCCCGTCCCGAACATTTGATGCGCTCGAAGCAATTTGAACAAAATGCCCGAGAAGCTCTAAAGGATTTTCGGAAGCGGTTTCATTTCTTATTTCCTCTGATGACACAGATCGATATCGTAATTATCATTATACCGTCAGAGGGCCCGGACAGAATTGACCTGGATAACCTTGCGATGCCTATTCTTAAGGGTATAAGCGAGGTTTTGAAGCCACCGAGCACGAATATTGATGCTGGCGAAGTGAGCGAAAAAGATCTCGATTCCATGCCGGGCTCGGATGCAAAGACATTACTGGAGGAACTCCTTAGAAATAAGCCCTTGGCACCCAAGCACTCCGTTAGGATGTGCCAGGTAGTCGAATTCTCACGCGGGCCAGAAGACCCGCGAGAGGGCTCTGTGAGACTGATGATATCGGGTGGTGAATCGAACCCTCACACTATCATTTCGCGAATCGATGGCTTGCTCGATGCATGGTACGATTCCTTGGATTTGTAGTATCACGGCTTCTTGACGGAGGCCTGAACCCTCCACGGTTAGTCTTCGGCAAAGGATCGAGGTGGAATGCTCTTTTGCGAAGCGCATTGACGCCAAGGAAGAGTTCCAGCAAAGAAAGAACGTGTACTAAGCTCGGCGCCGCCCGTGAACGGACGCGGAGGCGAGTGGGCAGTGCTGGATGTCGGCATATTCCATGGACGTTTTCGGAATGCGAGAATGATATCGGTACACGCACCGAGATCAATGAACAGGGATTTCTATGACTAGACTTTTTTCCAAGAGGTGCACGCGCTTGCTGGCGGCGGGAAAACTGCGCGTAAGCGTGAAGAAACCAGCACGAATTCGTGTATGGAAAGCATTATGCGAATTCGATGAACCATACGCGATCACATCGCGAACGGGTTGGAATGAGACAACATCCGTTTTGGGCGAGTTACCGGATAGACTCGCGAATGAGCTTGGGATAGAAAACCTGATGGCCTGGCCTGAAGAGGGAGGCCCAGCACGCCCAGCTGACCTTGAAGCTTTTGTTCTTAGAACCTATATCCCCGCCCAACTTTTTGATGCGCTAGAACTCTTCTATAGTGATTTACCTGAAAGCATTGACCAAGCCTTCCAGCATCGTTTGAATGATATTTTTGATGAGAGCGATCTAGCATGGCGCATGGCGAACGGAAAGATCTTTCCTATCGATTCTGAATATGCAGAAGAGGAAATTAATAAAAGGGCTTTCCAGCTCATAAGAGAGGTCGGCTTTGAGGGCGCACTACACGAATTCGAGAAAGCAAGAACGGACCTCGTCAATGGAAACGCGGAAGGCGCAATCAATAACGCAAACCTTTCTGTTGAAAGCGTTATAAAAGGGATTCTTGGGATCAAGCGAGCCAAACCGGGTTCACTCTTCCGAGAACTGATTGACTCCGGGATTATCCCCGAATACTTTGATGGATTCATAAGTGGATTCGAAGAAAACATAGTTCGTTGCATTAATATTGCTAGAAACGAAGAGTTGGGTGCCGCGCACGGCCAAGGCATAGAGAGGAATATTATTCCTGATTCGCTAGCAGAATTCGTAGTACACATGGCAGCTGTTCTTAACATCTTCCTGATCAAGAGACATCTGGAGGGAGCGGGTAGCCAAGTAGAGGGTGAGGATGGAGAATGCGTGGAGGACGATGAAATTATCTTCTGATTTCCATGCTTTTTGTCCCTAAGTCACATCTCTTCCTCGGAGCCGAAAGTCCTCGTAGTAATCATCGGGTGGGTCATAGAAATCCTCAGGATTCGGATCCTCCACCTCGATGGTTGATTCCATGAGTGCGAGCTCAATCTCTTCACTGCTATCTAGCTTAAGGCCGCATACTCTGCATTCGAATTCATGCCCATAGAGATGGACGAGTGGATATTCATAGCCGAATCCGTCCCCGTCCACCTCACCCTTCCATTCTATGAACTCGCTATCTCCCCTCATAATTCCCC
Source organism: Actinomycetes bacterium (assembly GCA_023252035.1). Classification (GTDB taxonomy): domain Bacteria; phylum Actinomycetota; class Geothermincolia; order Geothermincolales; family JAHEXQ01; genus JAHEXQ01. The sequence goes on along the minus strand of JAHEXQ010000099.1, from coordinate 6,454 downwards.
AGTTATCGCAAACCGGGCATGTTGCTCGCTCCTCGCTATATAGAGTGGTAGAGTATCCGCTGGCAATTGTTCTGATAACTGCCTTTCTCGTCTCGTCATCCATATCGCTGAATCGCTCGATAAGAAGACGCCCCGCCTTTGCCAGCTTGCGCTGAACTTCTCGAGCTGCCTCATCAGTGGACTCTTTGATGCTGGTTCCGACGAAATCGCAAGCATTGCCAAAGTATTCACCTAATGTCAAAGGGGGGTCGAGTATGTCTAAAAGATCAAGAACGTATTTGACATACGGGACGAAGAGCGTCTCGGCGAATTCTTTTGCATATCTTCCAATATGCACGACTCCATTTCGTATCTCAGCTAAGCGCTCCATATTCTCTTTGAATTCCGTCAGTGCCGGGTTTATTTGGCAACAATGCGAAATTACCTCTTTGGAAGTTATGGTTCTTATGTCTTGTGGCGACTTCTTTGAATGCTTGGCGAGTCCGCAGAGATGCAACATTGAATCGAAATCGCCTTTGCTGGCTATGAGTAGGGGATTTATGCCAGCCAAGTAAGATTTGCCGAGCAGTTCTACGGAAATCGCCGCGTTCATCAGGAATGATCGGTGGTCTCCCTCAATATATGACTTTGTGGCGGCAGCCGCGGCCTCTTTGGAGCCGCGGAGAAACTCGTCCTTCAATGATCTCATCCTTGGTTAAATGCAGGTCGAATATCGCACGAATAATCATAGCACCAGAAACCAGAACACTTTCTTTGAGCCTCCAGGAAATCCGTGCAGTGCAATCATAAGGTCATATCGCCGCTTGAATCTCAAACTATGCAAAAAGGCGCCTGATCTTACACAACTAGATGAGAGGGGAAAACATGGGATTTTGCTAGGAGGAGCTGAAGTATACACCAAAAAATGGTAACAGCTTTATTTAGCAGGTAAAATACGCCCCCCAACTCTCAATCAACTCTCAATTGAGAGATGCTTTCAGAAAGCAAAAGTCACTTTGAACTTAAAGTAAGGAAAACTAGTGATCAACTCCGAGCATAGCTCTGACGTTTTGCAGGTCTCGCATTAGGTCAGGGCAGCTTTTTTCCTCATCTGCCAGGCGTTTTCGAATAGTCTTGTATTGCTGTGATACCGCCTGGCTGGTGACATTACCTATCCGGGCAGCTATCGAAGCGTTGTTCGCGGTCGTATATTGTCGCGCGAAGTACACAAAAATGCGCCGGAGATATCTCAGGTTCACGGGAGACTCTCGAGGCGATTCTTCCAGATTTGTTAACCCGGAAAAGCGACATACGGCTTCGTAAACCTCGTCGAGGCTCAGGGGATGCTCATGCAAGCTGCGCAAAGCCTGCGGGTCGAGGTCAGGAGGCGAGTGTTCCAGATTATTATGGAACATCAACAAATCGCCGGATAGTTGGAAATCTCCGTGGCTTCGGACGGACGAATCCTGAGACGGCTTCGTTTCGACAAATTCGCAGTAGTGATTCCGGGCAGATCTGAGATTAGAGCCGAAGAGGCCCAAGACGGATCCAATTCTTAGCCACTCAGGAGCTTCGGTCTGCCAGACATAATATGGATAGCTCGACCAGGGGTACTGTGCAGGATTATCGACAACCTTCGCTTTGCGCGGATTTTCATGTATATATTTGCTCAAGACGGCGAGGTATTCATCATTCGCGACTATTTTTGAGCAGAACCTGCTCGAGAAGACATGGCCAATCCACCCTTTGCTGTTCAAGCGGCTGCCAAAGGATGAGCCCATGAAATGCACCAGCGCTGAAAGATTACATGTCGGCGTTTCCAAGATCAGGTGATAATGGGCATCCATGGTGCAAAATGCATGGCACTTGATTCCGAATCTAATCAAGCCCTCGCCGAGGCAGGATAGGAAGTATCTCTTATCCCGCATGTCCGCGAAAATAGCTTCGCTGCCATCTCCACGTGCGTAGACATGGCAGTAAGCCGTTCTTCAGAATCATGACAAGCACGCCATCTCTTCTGATTGACGCTTCGCAGGAGTCCGCCCGCTGTTGCCAGCGGGTCTTGCGTCTCCTCCACGTCCGTTTATCCTCTCCGTGGAACTCACGGCGAGCGCTCGTATGTTGTCAGCGGCGTTGTCGTCTCTGTCCGCTTCGTGCCCGCAAGCCTCGCAGCGGAAAGTGCGGTCGGCAAGGCTGAGATCTGCCTTTGACCACCCACACACGGAGCAGGGTTTCGAGGTGGGCTCGAAGCGAGGTAAGACAACGAGCTCTATCCCGTGCCAGACACACTTGTAGGACATCTGCCTGCGGAACTCACGCATAGAGGCATCCGCTACGGAGCGCGCCAGGCGATGGCTTCGCATCATGCCCGAGACGTTTAAGTCCTCTATGCCCACCAAGTACGGCCTCTGCGATGATGGCTTGGCTTTCGCCACTATCTGGGAGGTCGCTTGGTGAATGGCGTTTTGGCGGATGCACGATACACGCATATGGGATCGGGCTATCTTTAGCCTGGTCACCCCCCTTCGGTTGGAGCCCTTCTCCTGGCGGCGGAGCTTCCTCTGCAGCCCCCGCAGCTTCCTCTGTGCTCTTTCTAAGGCCCTCGGGTTTTCGTAGTGCACGTAACTTCCGTCTCCGTAGGAACAGGCGGCGAGCGTCTGTAGCCCTAGATCTATGCCCACCGCAGGGCCACACGGGCGCTCTGGTTCAGGCATTTCCTCCTCGACCTGAAGGGAGACAAACCATCTTCCGGCCCTCTCCGATACGGTGGCCGAGAGGATGTGGATGCTTTCCCCAGATCCCGGCAGGTATCCCTTCTCCTTGAGACTTATCCATCCCAGGCGGGGAAGCTTAATCCGGCCTGCCTCAGAACGGATGGAGCCGGTCAGCCTGAAGGAGCCCAGACCCTTGCGCTTCGATTTGAATCTGGGAAAGCCCACCTTTCCCTGGGGTTTCCCCTCTGCCTTGAGCTTTACGCGGCGGAAGAAGTTGGCAAAGGCCCGATCCAGGTCCCTTAGCGCCTCCTGAGGTGCGCACTTGGACACCTCGTAGAGCCAGGGGAAGTCCGTCTTCTTCAGCGCACATAGTTCGCGGTGGAAATCTACAGCGGTAAGAGATCTTCCGCTCGGCTTATAGCAGGCGGCCTTTCTAGCCAATCCCCAATTGTAGGCGAAGCGGGCGGCGCAGCAGTGCCTGGTAAGCAACTCGCGTTGGAAACCATTCGGCTTGAGCTCAGTCTTGTAGGCGCGCCTGACCTTCAAGGTCCCTCACCCTCTCCAGGGCTTTTTTTGCCCGATTGCGCGCTCCTCTTCTGCCGTAGATTCGAGCGCACATCGAGGTGACCACGTCAGTGAAATCCTGCCAAATGTCGCTCATCTCCTCGGTCTCGTCGGCCATTATGATACTCCTGCCCTGAGACATCAAGGCGGCCTCGACATACTCGACGCCGAAACGGGCCAAACGGTCCCGGTGTTCCACTAGGATCGTCCCCACGCTCGGGTTGGAGAGAAGTTTGACGAGCTTTGCCCGCCGCCCGTTTAGCCCGGATCCGATCTCCTCGGCCACCGCCTTCACCCGGAGACCGCGCGCGGCCGCGTAATCCTTTAGCCGGGATACCTGACGCGCGAGGTCTTCCTTCTGGTCAGCGGAGGAGACGCGGCCATAGATGACCGTCTCCGTAGTTGTTGCCTGGCGGTTCGCAGCCGGATAAACAAGTATGGTGCCTGTGGGCAGTTGCTCGGCGGGTACCGGGAGGCTGCCTCCATGGTACCAGCGAAGGGCTGTCCGGTAGGAGACTCCATTCTCGCGCGCCCATTCCGATAATTTCATCGGTCACCTTATATACATATGTACTCATTTGTTACCATATTAGCTATCTGTTCATAGCCCCTTCATACTGCAGCCTCGGCTCTCTCGCCATGATATATATTATATATAACTTAATTATATTAATAAAGTTGGAGGAGCGCCGAGCTGCGGTAGCGAACTCCGTCGCATATTAGGCGCTGAGGCTAAAGGAGGGTTCGGAATGCGATTAGATGTGACCTGGATCCGGGGCGGTATCGAGAATGCATACCTTCTCATTGGGGAGAAAGTGGCGCTTGTCGATACGCTTGGGCCCAAGAGCTTTTCGCGCCTCAAGCAGGCACTGGCTGCGAGGAGCCTGCGCCCGAGCGACATCGACCTCATTCTCATAACTCACCATCACTTCGATCATGTTGGAAACCTCGCGAGGATAAAGGAGGTTTCGGGAGCGATGGTGATAGTAGGGGAGGCCGATGCGCGGTTCATCGAGGGTACCAGTACGCCGCCGCCTATCAGCGACCTCAACCGGATAGGGAGATTCCTGGGCCGCTTGCCAGAGTCCTGGCTGCGGGGATATCAACGTTTCAGACACGTCCAAGTGGACCGCACAGTCAAAGGCGGCGAGATGATCGAGGAACTCCGGCTCGAGGTTCTGGCCCTTCCCGGGCATACCGCAGGCGGCGTAGGTTTTCTCGACCGCGAGCGCAAGAGAGCATTCGTAGGAGACCTCGTCTCCAACTATTTCGGGCGGCTCGGCATGCCTGTACTCTCGGCAAGCGAGAGCCTCGAGGATATTTTCGCTTCGCAGGAAATGCTCGCCGGTTTAGGTCTCGAGATAGCCTACCCTGGACACGGGAGCATAATCGAACCGGGCGCATCAATAAAGATCGCGGAGTGCAGCAGTAAGAAGCGCGCTAAACTAATGTCAGCCTGAAAGCGATTAATTGACTGTGTGACGCAAATCCTTACTTTGAGTCCTGTCCCCAATGTAAGGAAAAAGGGGCCCCCGTGAGGGGGCCCCTTTTGGGTGGTTCGTTAGACGCCGAGTCGGTCGGCGAGGTAGCCGAGGCCGTGGTCCTCCAGGGTCTCGCGCTTCGGCTTGTTGTCATCGCGTAGCCCCGCCCACTGGCGGAATTCCGGAAGCATGGTGTCCATGTCCGGTACGGAGTCGTTCGTCATCATGGAGTCGCTCAGTGAATAGAGCAGACGCGCTCCAAGCTTGTCGTCTTCGGCGGTTGCTCCCCAGATATGGCTTAGAGCCCGCTGAATCAACCAGATGCGCAACCCAGTTTTCATGAAGGTGTCAATATCGTAGCGGTAATCCGCTACAGCGTTGAATATATCCGAATACTCCTGTATATCGAGCATGCCGCCGGCGAATTCGCACCAGCATGCCGAGTTATAGACCGAAGTCATGCTCTGGACTTTTACAGCAGCCTCGCCCCAGAAGTCGGCTTGCATACCCTGGTAATTCTTATCCAGACCGATCTCCGGCCTTTCGAAGGCGCCCCATTCCAGCAGGTAAATCATATTCCCTACATGGCAAGCTCCGCGCGGACCTAGTGCATAGGCGAGCGCATCTCCCCAACTGCAACGCGGGTCATGCATAGGGGCTTCCAAGCCCTTGCAATCGGAGAGGAACTCTTCACTGCCCTGACCGATGATGCGCGATGCTTTACGAGAACCCTTCGCGATCAATTCTGCCAGCTTGCCGTCCATGGATCCCAGCTTCGGGAGAAAGGCAAGCACGCTGTCGATATCACCCCAGGAGAACTTGAGACCATTATAATCTTCCGCCTTCATAAGGCCTTTCTCAAAGCACTCGGTCGCCCAAGCTATGGTCGAGCCGCAGGTAATCGTGTCTACGCCGATACGGTTGCACACGTCATTGGCCTTAGCCACCGACTCGATGTTTGCGTTCAAAATCAGCGTTCCGAATGCTCCGATAGTCTCGTATTCTGGACCCGGAGCTTCGCCGATAGCGTACGGGCCTTCGTTTATTGTCACCACTGGCTTGCAGCGAACCGCGCATCCACGGCAGCTATGGCGCCCGGTTCGGGGTGAGTCCAACCAGGCTGTTCCTGTAAGGTTTGTAGCCCCTTCTTCGTCGAAGCCCGAAGACCAATTCTTGAACGGTACGTCGCCACCGAACGCCTTCGCTTCCATGTTCGCTGCGGTTCCCATAGGGCCAATGGCTTGGCAAAGCAGGTTATCCTCCATCTGTTCGCGGTGCTGCTTAAGGAGTTCTTTGACGCGCTCCGCATCTTTGAACTCCACTTTCAATGATCCCTTAGCTACGATTGCTTTGATGTTCTTGGCGGCCATAACAGTACCCATTCCGCTACGGCCGGCCGTATGGGCCTTATCGTTCATGATGCAACCATACAGCGCACCGTTCTCGGCGGCCGGACCGATAGCGAGAACCTTTGCTTGTTTCCCGTACTTTTCTTTTAAGATATCCGTTGCCTCGTAGGTGTCCTTGCCCCAGAGGTCGGCCGCGTCCACTAATTCGAACGAGTTGTCGCCCAGGACGACGCATGTAGGTTTTTCCGCCTTTCCTTTCAGGATAAGAGCATCAAAACCGCACATCTTCAACTCAGGGCCGAAGCTGCCTCCGCAAGAGGCTTGGCCCCAGAACCCCGTTAGGGGAGAACGCGCACAGACTGAAAAG
>JAHEXQ010000098.1 GCA_023252035.1 Actinomycetes bacterium | reverse complement strand
GAAGGTCACTGCCTTCTCCTCGAAGACCAGTTTCTTGATGGCCATCAGCGAGTCCGTGATATCCGCCAGGCCGATGCAGGCCGAGCCAGACGAATTGTGCTTCGCCCCGCCCTTGGTGACGTCGCGCCCTTTTTGCCGCGCGCCGTCTATCATCGACGACAGCAGGGGGGTCGGGCGGATGATGCTGTGCGCCTCCCCCAACAGGTTGTTGTACTCCACGGACTGGGCGATGAGAAACTTGAACTGCGTAGCGAAGGCCTGGAAGAAATCCTCAAAGGTGGCGAAATCGCCCGCCTCGATGCTTCCCGTCCGCGGCCCCACATCCCATCGCATGAGAGGATGGCGGCCATCGTTCATGGCCATCTCCAGCGCCGCCACCATATTCATCATCATGCAATTGGTGTGCCCGATATGCTTGGCCGAGAGGGTCGGCTCCACGCATCCCGTAGCCGACCAGTCCCGCAGGTCTTCCGGCGGATAGTTGAACTCGGCCAGCGACTCCATCACTGCCAGGTCGTTGTGCATGGACGGCGTGGCGCAGGTTATCAGGTTCACCTCGCAGAGGCGCTTGAGATAGGTATCAGAGTTCTTCTCCAGGTTGTACCGGGCGTTCACGTTGGGGTCGCGGATGTTCAGCAGCTCCGTCACTTTCAGAAAGATGTAGGTCATGTCGTTCACGGCGTCTTCGCCTTCGGGGGTCACCCCGCCCAGCGTTATCGCCTGGTCGGAGGAGCTGCCGCCGAAGAGATAGTTGCCGATGTCGGGGATGAGCGGCAGATGATCCGTGCAGCGCATGTAGAAGCAACCTACCAGTTCCACCGCGCGCTTGATGTAAGCTTCCCTCTCCTCCGCCGTCACCAGCCTGGCCATATCCACCTCGAAGTAAGGCTGCAGCCACTGGTCCATGCGCCCCAGCGACAGGCCGGCGTTGGTGCTCTCCATGTGCAGCGCCACCCAGCCGATCCAAGCCGCGTTCACGGCCTCGTCCAGGGTGTCGCAGGGATTCTCGGGTACCTTGGCGCATATCTCTGCAAGCCGCTCCAGCTCCAGCTTCCGGACGGGGTCCGCTTCGAGCCGGGCTTCCCGAGCGGCCTGCCCTGCCAGGTTAGCAGCATAAGCCGCCAAGCCCTCCAGGCAGAGGATCATGGCCTCCAGGGTATCCTTCTTCTGCTGATCGGCCTCGGCATCGACGTCCAGTTCCTCGCGGATCTCCGCGATCATGCCTCGCGTCCCCAGGCGCATGAGCTTGGGGAAATCCGCGATGGTGTGCGAAAGCGCCGCCGTCTTCCAGAGGAAGAACACCGCGAAACGCTCATCCATCTCCTGGCAGAGCGGGCTGCCGTAGCGGTCGCGTACCCACTCCCGCACATTCCGCTTGGTCCAGAAGGGAAATATCTTATGATGGAAAGCCTGCCGCGTCTCCTCGGATATGTCGTAGGGATTGAGGATACGGCCGGGCACCGAGATGAGCTCTCCCCAGATCATCGTGCCGTGCGTGTCCGGGTAAACGACGACCCCTATCTCCTTGGTGGTGGTGGTGCCGGCGATGAGGTCGTTGCGGCGGATGATGGGCCGGCGGTTCTCCATGAGGTACTTGAGCGCGTGCGCCTGCCGCAGTTCCGATACCCAGGGATTACCTTCCCTGTCGGTCTCGAAGCCGTTTTGCATGAACCAGTCCGTGAGCAGCCCCGGACGTTCGTGGCATAGTTCGGGCTTCGTCTCCAGATGTATGTGCACGAAATCCGCCAGGCGCGGGAAATCCTTCAGCGCATAGGCCGAGAGGTAGGGATCCTCCAGGTATTTCACACCCGCATCCGTCCGTGGCCCCCGCATGCGAACCTCGCGGCGAGCTTTCAGTTCATCCGGGAACTTCGCATCGGCGATGGGGCTCTCCGCCAGCCTTTCATCTACATCCCGCTTGCGCTTCTTGTCCGTCATCCTCTGGTGCGACTTATGCATGAGGACCGAAATATAGAAGTTGAAGAGGTTCATGTAGGACATGTTGCCCTCTATCCTCAGCTTGTTCTTCATGAGCAAGTTCATGGTCTCATCGGGCGGGATGCGCGTCAGGTCCCAAAAAATCCTATCGTTCTGCAGCACCATGGTCGCGTCCGCGTCTGCGGGAATGGCCCGTAGCACGCGCACGTTGCCCTCCCCGAAGACGAGTCCTTGCCGGATGCTGCCGTTCTCCGTTTTGATGCCCAGGCTGAAATCTATCCAGCCACCGTTGCCGTTGCGGAGATAATCCTTCTTGCCGGGAAGGTAGTTGTAACTTGCGGCCATGAGTTGGAGCAGCCCGTGTGCCAACAGGTTGGTCGGCGATTTACCGTTCATCTCCACGCTCCTCCCGAAACTTCCAAGACGCGGCTCTTCCGGGAAATATGTTATCACCTTGCGTCCCGCCTGTTTAAGGCGAGGGTTTCTGCGCCCGCTCTTCGTTATTAACTGGACATGTCGAGGCGTTTCTTCGCAATCATCATAAGCATGGCCTTGCTCGCCGTGCCCGCCGGCTGCGGCTCAAGCCGGACCGCCGAGCCCGACCGTATCGAAACTCCCGCCGGGCCCTCCGAGGTTTACCGGAATAGCCAGTACGCGCTCTCCATCCAGTTTCCCGCCGACTGGACCAAGGAGGAAAACGTGCCCGGAGCGGTCATCAAATTCTTCGCTCCGCTGCAGGACGCCGCGGATGTCTTCTCGGAGAATCTCAACATCATCGTGGAGGACCTGGGGGAGCACCTGACGCTGGACGAGTACTCGCAGCTATCTCTTCAGGAGTTGCAGAAGGTCAGGGGCGTAGACGTACGCCTCAGCAATACCACCCTGGCTGGACTGCCCGCGCAGGAGGCCATTTTCACCATGGACCTGCAGGGAAGCAGCATGGATTTCCGGCAGATCTGGACCGTGAAGGATAAACGAGCTTACATCCTCACCTTCACGTCGGAGACGGGCACGTACGCGGACTATGCCAGCATCTTCGACCTCATGGCCGCGTCCTTCAAACTGGGCAGCTGAGGCTACAGCCAGCCGGCGCCCCGGCATACCGGGCAGGTAACGTAGCCGGTTCCGGAGCAGCTATCGCATGCTGCCCAGACCGGCTGTAGGATATAGCCCGTTTCCCCGCAGGTATCGCAATAGAGGTATCCGAGCCCCCAGCAGACTTCGCAGGTGTACCGGCCGTCGCCGCTCTCAACGTCACCCCGGCCGCCGCAGTTCCAGCAGGTGTAGGTTCCATAGCCGGCACAGTCCGGGCAGGTAACCTCTGTATCAGCATAGTACCCGCCCTGTCCGCCGCAGATATCACAAGTCGTGACGCCATAACCCCCGCAGTTATAGCACAGGGTGGCCGTAGTGTCCGGCTGCGGGTTCGGCGTGTAATCGGGCGGGGTGACCGGGGGCGTGACCGGGCCTACCGTTGTGCTCTTGTCGGTGGAGCTGGAGGACGACTCGTCGAGGATGTCGGGGAAGCTCGAACCGTCGATTAGCCAGTCATTGCCGCTCTTCAGCAGATCGAACGAGACGTCATCGGTGGCGCTTACCGGCTCGGTAACCTTCTTGCCGTTTTCGTCCCGGCCGGTGACGGAGCCTTCCACAACGGTCACCGTAGCCTCATCCCCGGTGACGGTCGTCTTAAACTTCAGCCCTGAAAACTCCAGATCCGTGCTGGTAGCGAAGAAGAAGTCATCGACCGCGGTCTTGTAATCGCTACCATAGGTGTCCCGCAGGTCCCTCACGAAACCGTGGTCGAAGGTGGCGATGATGGCATCTACATCTCCGTCGCCAACGGCCGCGAAGAACTTGTTTACGGTCGCCTCCGGCCCGCTGGACGTCGAGGTCGTTCCCTTCAAGCCGAAGACCAGTCCCAGCGTCACACCAGCGGCCACTACGAGCGCACCCAGAATGACGACGGGAAGCACCCACTTCCGCTTCGGCTTACCCGGCCCTCCCACCCCAGGACCCATAACGGGCATAGGTGCCGTGGGCGCTGAACCCGCCGTCATGAAGGCGCCTGGAGGCGGCCCAGGCGGTGACCCCAGCGGCTGTGCCCCGGCCGCGACGTTTGGCTTTCCGCAGAAACGACAGAACTCGCTATCTTCGGGAATATCCTTGCCGCACTGTGAACAGAACATCTTGCTTCCTTTCTCGTGACTGGAGGACTGAGCCGGGAAAACGCACCTTCCCCTGCCTTTTATTTTATCCTATGGGAGCCCGGCGACGAAAGCGAACAGAAAGGGGCCTGAACATGTTCGCTTTTCCGACTTCTAGGCAACTTGCTTCGGGCGATATTTCTGCTGGCCCTCTAACTTCTTGAGCTCGAGAAAATTGTTCCCGCTAACCGGAACCGGTGTCCGGTAGTCCGCTGCCAGGGCGAGTTCATCGCTTACATGGGCCGGATCCGCAGGCTCTGCGCGGAGTGCGGTCTGAACCTACAGGTCCTCTTCGGAATCGAGGGGCCGCGCGATATGCGCGAGTTCGTTCTGAGCCACCTGGAGGGATACAAGCGCTCGCGCCCTGTGAGGATAGGAAACGCCGCGTCGGCGCAGCCAGACGGTTTGGAGGTAAACGAGGGAGCTTTTCTCCTCGGTGCCTGCTGGTCTATCGCCTTGTGCCGCTGGGCAACGAGGACGCCGCCGCCCAGATCATCGATTCCCTCCGGAAAATCGCCGCCCCCTCGCACCTCTCGCCGAAGAGGCCGATCCGAAGGCCGTAAGGCTGTTGGGCAGATGTTACGCGTTCGGCAAGCGCCCAAAGCGAACATGTTCGGGCCCCTCTCTGTTCGCTTCAAGTTGTGCAAGCAATATGCCGAAAAACGTATGCGCAATCAAATCCGGGTGGCAAGGGAAAGGCAGGGTGCATCGGCTATGAAAGTAAGGACTTCCACGACCAGGATCTTCTTAACCCTGGGGATATTTGTCTTTCTTATGGCGGCCATGGCCGGTTCGGGCATCTCCGGCCAGGTGAAGATCGGATGCGCCCAGACCGCGTGGTACTTCGCGGAGGGTTACACGGGAGGCGATTTCGATACGTGGATACTGGTCCAGAACCCCAACTCGCTGGAAACCAGCGTCCACCTGAAGTTCATGAAGCCGGAAGGCGAGCCGGTCACGATGGATCTGGCGATGGCCGGCGACACCAGGAAGACGGTATATCTGAACTCGGTGCCCGGCCTGGAGAACACGGAAGTAGCCACCACGGTGACCTGCGACAGCGGCGGCATCGTCGTTGAGCGGGCTATGTATTTCGACTACAAACTGGACGGCATAGACCGCGCGGGCGGCCATGCGGCCATCGGAGCGCCGAACCTCAGCTGCTACTGGTTCCTCCCCGAGGGATGCACCCGTGGTTCGTTCAACACTTACGTCCTTCTGCTCAACCCGAATCCCGAACCCGCCAGTGTGGAGCTGAAGCTGATGCTCCCCGAGGGCGGCAATTATTACATGTTCCATCTCGACATGCCCGCCGAGTGCCGGCGCTCCGTAAGGCTGAATGACCTCGTCTGGACCGAAGGCACCAGCAACGTCATCGCGGCGGGCGTCCAGACAGCCACCACGGAGAACCCGCCCGCGCAGCCCAAACAGGTCTCCTTCGATGAGACCGATGTCTCGGTGTGGGTCTTGTCGAACAAGCCTATAGTGGCCGAGCACTCCCTCTACTACGACTACTACGGCAAGCGGGGCGGCTCCAGCTCCATGGGCCTGCCCGCCAAGAGCAGCACCTGGTACATGCCCGAGGGGTACACCGGCAGCGACTTCGACACCTACGTGCTGGTCCAGAATCCCAACGGAACTCAGGCCAACGTCACCTTCAGCTTCTACACGAACCCCAGCGGCGTCACCGCGGCCACCGAGCCTGTACAGCCGCCGGTTCCCGCGGGACTCACACAGGTCAATGCCACCATCGGACCGTGGGGCCGCTTCACGCTGCGGCTGAACGACGTTCCGGACCTGACCAGCCGGGAAGTGGCCACCCGCATCGATTCGGACATCCCGGTGGTGGCGGAGAGGTCCATGTACTTCAACTACGGAGGGAACGATGACGGCGACCTCGGCGGAGGCTCGCCGCGCATCTACAGCACCTGGCATCTGGCGGAGGGCTACACGGGGGGCGCTTTCGACACCTACGTTCTCTTCATGAACCCCTACGGCAACTGGCAGAAGGTCACGGCGACCTTCATGACGCCCGACGGCGAGCCCGTCGTGAAGGAATACCTGTTGGCGCCCTACTGCAGGGCCACCATACACGTGGACGAGATCGCGGGACTTGAGAATACCGACGTATCCACAAGCCTGGTGGCCGTGCCCGCGCCGGCGCCTGACCCGGCTGCCGCCAACGAGATTCCTCCCGCTGGCGATGCCGGTATCGTGGCGGAACGGGCGATGTATTTCAAGTACGATGGCAAGGCAGGCGGCTCCTGCTCCATCGGACTTGGAGAATAGAGCTGGGACACCTCTCGCAATCGGTCCTACGTGAGGAAAGAGGGGGCGGAAACGCCCCCTCTTTCGCTTGCCTGCAAGTCGCTGAGGTCTATCCGGCGATCTCCTCCACAGCCTCGAGCAACTCCTTCACGTCCCTCTGTTCCAGGATGGGGACGACTTTGCGGTAGCGGATGATGCCCTCGCGGTCGATGATGACCGTCGCTCGCGAACTGGTGCCCTCCGGACGGAGCAGGCCGTAGCGCTTGGAGACCTCGCCATGGGGCCAGAAATCGCTGAGCAGCGGGTAATGCAGGTTCAGCTCGGACGCGAAGGCCTTCAAGGCCCAGGTGTTGTCGGTGCTCACTCCGAAAAGTCTCGCCCCGTGCATCGCGAAAGCCGGCAACTCGGCCGAGCATGCCGGATGCTCCGCGCTGCAGACGGGGCTGAAGGCCGCAGGATAGAAGAGCAGGACCACGACCTCACCCCGCAGGTCGGCCAGCCTCACCGTGGTGTTATCCGTGCTGGGCAGTTCGAAATCGGGAGCCGCATCCCCCACGTCGGGGAAAGCCTCTTTTTTTACGGCAGTCACCATGCCACCTCCTAGTCGAGTTTCTACGCGCCCTTATTTTTACCCCGTAGCGTTTCCGGCTATGCTAGTAAGTGTACTTTCTCGGACACAGGAGAAAGAAGCGCATCATGAGCATGCTCGGGAGAAAACTGGCGAGGGAAATTCGCTTCGCCAAGTACCGCTTCGGCGCCATCGCCCTGGTGGTGGCCATCGGCATCCTCATGTTCAGCGCCTCCTATATGTCGTTTCAAAACCTCTCCAATTCGCATAACGTAACGTACAGCCGTCTCAACTTCGCGGACATCCTGATCCGGGTGAACCGGGCTCCGGAATTCGCACTCAAACGGGTAGCGGATATTGATACCGTGCAGATGGCCACGGGCAGGGTCAGCGAGGACATCAGCGTTATCCAGCCCGACGGCGCGCGGGTGAGCGGCTTGGTTATCGGGGTGCCCACCAGCACTCCCTACGTGGACCAGCTCTCGGTGAACAAAGGCAGCTACTTCAGCGGGCAGGAGAAGGAGCCGGTCTGCCTGGTGGAGAACCACTTCGCCAAGTTCAACAAGCTCCAGCCCGGCGATACCGTATCCATCGCGGCGGGGCAGCGCAACATCCCACTCAAGGTCCTGGGCTCGGCCTACAGTCCCGAATACCTGATCGTCTTCTCCGGCAGCCAGTTCGCGATGACCAGCGCCACCAGCTACGGCGTTTTCTTTATCCCGCTCCAGCAGGCCCAGCAGCTCTTCTCCATGGCCGGCTCTTACAACGAGATAGCCGTAACCCTGAAAGACCCTTCGACCCTGGAGAGCACCCTGGCTCGGATGAAGGAGATGCTGAAACCCTATGACATCCAGGACGTGACCACCCGGGACGACCAGGTCAGCAAGACCCTCACGGAAGAGCAGCTCACGAACTCGAAGCGCTTCGCCCTCTTCTTCCCCTTGCTGTTCCTGGGCATCGCCGCGCTCAGCATCTACATGCTCCTCTCCCGCATGGTGCGCGCGCAGAGGCCTCTCATCGGACTCATGCGGGCCCTGGGCTATTCACAGGAGAGGGTGATGCTGCATTATATGTCCTTCGCGCTGGCCATAGGCCTGGCCGGGGCGCTCGTGGGCTCGGTGCTCGGATATATCGCGACCGGGGTGATCACGCGCATCTATGCGAACACCATGAGCATACCCTTCATCCAGGTCCGTTTCTACTGGGGGATAGCGGCCCTGGGAGTGCTCCTATCTCTGGCCTTCTGCGCCATCGCCGGTCTGATGCCTGCCTGGGAATCGGCGAAGATCAACCCCACTGAGGCCCTGCGCGGCGTCGTCGATCCATCCAAGTTCAGCAAGAAGACCATCCCGGAGAGGGTCATCCCCGCCATTCAGAAGTGGAAGGTGTTCTGGCTCCTCCCCATCCGGAATATCTTCAGGAACCGGCGCCGTACCGTCTTCACCATGCTCGGCATCACCTTCGCCATCATGCTGATACTCTCCATGCTGGGCATCCTGGATACAACCCGGGCCACCTTGTCCAAATCGTTCGACCGCCTCTACACCTTCGATATCACCGTCGTTTACGCCGACGCCCAGTCGGCGGTCACGGAGCGCAAGATCGAAGCCGTTCCCGGAGTCAACGCCGTGGAGCCCGCCGCCGTGGGTAGATGTATACTGATCAAGGGCGGCAAGAAGGAAGACAGCGCCCTGATGGGCATGGAACCGGGCTCGAGCATGCGGCACTTCGTCAACGATAAGGACCAGCCTCTGGAGCTGCGCCCCGGCGAACTGCTTCTTTCCAAACAGTACCAGAACAAGCTCGGCCTGCAGGTCGGCGACGAGGTCTCCGTGGAGATACCCAGACGTGCCACCCTCAGCTTCCGGGTGGGGGGGTTCGCGCAGGAACCTGTGGGGACTTTCGCTTATTCCACGCTGGATGACGCAAGGCGCGCCCTGGGACTGGGATTGGGCTCGACCCTCTACGGCGTGAAAGTGGACCCCGGGGCGCTCGACCAGGTGCGTAACATCCTCTACTCCCTCCCGCAGGTCTCCACTTTGGTCGATCTGCACCAGATACACCAGGAGATCAACGGCTACCTCTCGCTGCTCTACATCTTCGTGGCGGTGATGCTGACCTTCGGGACCTTCATGGCCTTCGCCCTCGTCTTCAATACGAGCACCATCAACATCCTCGAGCGCGAACTGGAAATAGCTACCATGAGGACTCTGGGGACTCCCACCTGGAAGATCTCGCTGGCCCTTACCGCCGAGAATGTTTTCATGGGACTTCTGGGTCTTGCGCCGGGCTTCGTCGCCGCTTACCTCGTGATGGCCCGCGCCATGCAGCTCTATCAGACCGACTACCTCTCTTTCTCGCTGAGCATCTTCCCGGCCAGCTACATCCTGGCGAGCGCCGCCGTTGTCGGGGTGATGGTCGTGTCGGAAGTGCCGGCGCTCATTTACTTGCGGCGTATGGACCTCTCGAGGTCGGTGAAGGGACGGGCTACCTGACCGCATCCGGATGGGGGCGAAGCTGAGAAATGCGGCTGTGCTAGATCAGAGTTGCGCCGCTACGAGAGCGAAGGGTTGGAGGCCGAAAGGGACATTCGAGGCGGTTATCTCTATGGTGTACTCACCCGGTTGCCCCGCCAGGGGTACGACCACGCGTTCCAGGTTATTAAGGGGGTCGCGGCTATTGCGCCCGTTGGGGTAGTAATAGACATTGCCCGGGCCGATGACCCGC
>JAHEXQ010000204.1 GCA_023252035.1 Actinomycetes bacterium | reverse complement strand
TGGGCGCCATGCTCTACCGCATGAACCGAAAGAAGATAAATCCGAACCTGGTCTTCGAGAGCTTCCTCAAAGACACCCGGTATGCCTCGGCCAAACTGAAGGGCGCCGAGATGCTGGACCGGCCGCGTGGAGGCCTCATGCGCGTCGGACTGCCGGAGAGCCGCCAGCTCAGGGGCAACGTGGTCTTGGTGGGCGATGCGGCTGGCATGACCAATCCCTTCAGTGGAGAGGGTATAACCTACGCCCTGGAGAGCGGACGCTGGGCGGCAGGCGCCGTGCGTTCCGCCGCACAGGGAGGCGGAGACGAAGCCCTGAAGGTCTATCCGCAGCTACTCGAAGAGATGTACGCCCACTACTTCGGCAGGGGGCTGTTTAGCATCAAGCACGGGACCAGGCCGGCCTTCATGGACCCTCTCATCTTCGCCGCCGCGCACCGCCAGCGCGTCTGCGATAAGATGAGCCGCTACCTGCTTAACGTGCGCCGCGAGGAGATTCCGCGCTGATGCGGGTTTCCGTGGAGATGGCGCTGTGAAGATCACCTTCGTCTATCCGGACTTCTTCCAGTATGACGATGAGAACTACATGGCGGAGGGCCGCATCTACCTGGGCATAGGATACCTCTCCGCCTATTTGAAGCGCGAGGGCCACGACACCTCCCTCATCCACCTGGTGCGTCCGGTTTCCCAGGAGGAGTTTATCGCACGCCTGGAGGCGGAGAGCCCCGACCTGCTGGCCTTCTCCTCCACCACGCACATGTTCCGGCATGTCGCCAAGTGGACATCCTGGGCCAAGCGCCATATGGACAGCCTCACCATCTGCGGTGGCGCCCATCCCACCATCGACCCCGAGGGAGCTCTCGCCGGCTCCGAGCTGGACATCATCTGCCGGGGCGAGGGCGAGGAGGCGCTGGCCGAGCTGGCGGCGGCACTGCAGGAGGGGCGGCCCTTCCGGGACATCGCCTCGCTATGGGTGCGTCAGGGCGAGGAGATACTCAGGAACCCGGCACGGCCTCTGATAGAGGACCTCGACTCGCTGCCCTATCCCGACCGGGCCATCTTCGACCCTGCCAACTTCTGCGTCCAGCAGCACGAGCGGGGCACGCTCATGGCTTCCCGGGGCTGTCCCTATGACTGTTCCTACTGTTCCAATCACGTCCAGAAAAGCATCTATCCCAACAAGGGGAGCTACGTCCGGTTCCGCTCGGTGGACAACGTGATGGGCGAGATCCGCGAGATCATCGAGTCCGATACGCAAGGCCGTCTGCGCTATATGCGCTTCGACGACGATATCCTAACCATCCGCCGGGAATGGTTCCGCGAACTGGCGGGGCGCTATAAGCGTGAGGTGCAGTTGCCCTTCATATGCAATTCCCGCGTGAACCTCTTGGACGAGGAGCTGGTGCGGTTATTCGCCGGCGCGGGGTGCAGCGTCATCTGCATGGGCATCGAGAGCGGCAACCCGGAACTGCGTCGGCAGGTCCTCAACCGGAGCATGTCCAACCAGCGCGTGGTGGAAGCCTTCCAGCTATGCCGCAGGCACGGCATCAAGACCGTTTCCAGCAACATGGTGGCCCTGCCGCGCGAGAACCTGGAGAGCCTGCTGGATACCATCCGGCTCAACGCCCGGGCCCAGCCGAACTGCATGCAGGTCTCTACCTATCATCCCTATCCGAATACGCTGCTCTGGCAGATATGCGATGAGGCCGGCTATCTGAGCGGTCGCCATGTGGACAGCATCTTCGACGGGCGTTCGGCCCTGGACAGCCCCGAATTCCGGACCCCGGGCTATGAGTTTGCGCGGCAGAATTTCTATCCGCTTGTGGAACTATACTCCCGCGGCGCGCTCGCGACCCGGCTGCTGGACACCCTTTTCCTCTGGCGTCGCTTCCCCTGGAAGCTCCGCCACGCGTTCCTGCGCCGGCTGGCCGGCTGGCAGGAGCGCCACAGCAAGCTGGAGTGGATCTACTACTAAATCCTTACATTGGGGACAGGACCAAAATTAAGGATAATCGGCGGATGGACGGGGTCATCTATTCGCTGCAGCGGCAGGGGATAGCGCCGCACTTGGGACAGCCGCCGGAGTACTTGGCGGTGACGGCCCAGGCCAGGTCGATGCCGCAGAGCGAGGCCAGGCTCACCGTCCAGGCCAGAACATCGGCGAACTCCCCCCGCAGGGACTCGGTGTCGCCACGGCGAATCGCGCGCGAGAGCTCGCCTACCTCCTCGACCAGCCACATGAAGGTTCCGGGAACGCCCCGCCGGGAGTCCTTCTCCAGGTAGATGGATTCTATCAGCGCCTGAAACTCGGATATCTCCACGGATGACCCTTCCACTCAAGCGGGCTACGCGTGCGCCTCTGTCCGTAGCCGGGAGCCACAGGTAGAGGGCCTGTCACAGGTCATTCTACAGCCCCTTCCCTGCGGGGGCCAGATGTTATACTATCTTCGTGCCCGGGCGAGTGGCGGAATTGGTAGACGCGCTGGGTTCAGGGTCCAGTGCCCGTACGGGCATGGGGGTTCGAGTCCCCCCTCGCCCACCACTTTACTGTTGAAGGGCTCCGGCACCTAGGTGCCGGAGCTTTTTGGTGCGCCGGGCATGTCAGACAGCTTGGGGGTGAAAGTCCCCTGTCCAACCTGGTGGAGGTGAAGGACTAGCGAAGCGCAAGGGCTGTATCGCGAGGTCCAGTCTGAAGGAAGCG
>JAHEXQ010000097.1 GCA_023252035.1 Actinomycetes bacterium | reverse complement strand
ATTTCCTGGCTGTTTCCTGGCAGAGCATCCACTTCCTCGATTACATCTCCATATTCCGCTACTACAACCCCAGCGGCGTGCTGACGGGCACCGCTTCCATCTGGATAGCCGTGGCCGTTTTCGCGGGTATCGCGGCGATGACCGCGGCCATCGGTATCCTGTCCTTCCAGCGGAGGGATCTCCGTTTCTAGCTCCGCTTAAAACCCCTGCTGAAGTGGGGAAATACCATGCTCGCTCTCCTGTGCCGTGCTTGTCGGAGGTTATTTGATTTGCGCCCGTCCTGGGATATAATCGAGCGGGAATGCAGCCCGGATAGGCGGGCCGGCGCTCGCCGGCCGCTCGCTTCGCGCTGTAGCAACAGTCTCTCCCGAATTGGAGCAGGATTTTGAGGAGTAGAGGTGATCTATTTGGGTATTAAGATTTTCTTCTGTACCTGCGACGGCCAAATCGGAGCGCTCCCTACCACGGACTTCGGGGAAGATACCGAGTTCATCGTCAGGGAGAAAGCCTGCACCCCCGAAGGCATCGGCGAAGTCAAGGCGGCTGCGGCCCAGGGCCCGGTGGTCCTGGCGGGATGCTCACCCATGGTAGCCGAGAGGTTCTTCGGGAACCTACCCATCGAGTACGTGAACGTCAGGGAGCAGGTAGTGTTTGCCGGTCACCCCCTGGACAAGGCGGTCGACCTCATCAGGGGAACCGTGGCCAAGGCACGCGCCACGCTGGCGCCGGTACTTCGGGAGATGCCGGTTGCCGCCAAGAGCGCCATGATCATAGGGGGCGGCATCGCCGGAATGGAAGCGGCTTCGCGGATAAGTGCGGCCGGCTTCCCGGTGACGCTCGTGGAGAAGGCTCCGGTCCTCGGAGGAATCGTGGGGAAGCTCGATCGCCTTTATCCTGAGGGGACCCCGGGATCGCACACCGTTTACCACTACGTGAACAGGGTAACCGCTGACCCCAACATCACCGTCTTTACCAACGCGGAGTTGGAGTCCATGGGCGGGCAGGTAGGCGACTACGGCGCGAAGCTCAAGGTGAGCAGCTCCTCCGTGGGAGACTGCGACGCCTGCGGCAAGTGCGCGGAGGTCTGCCCCATCACCGTGGATGACTATGGCATCGAGCGTAAGGCCATATTCTACGGCGGCTTCGGCTCCTACGTGGTCGATGCGGCCGCCTGCAACGAGTGCGGCGAGTGCATGAAGGTCTGCGAGAACGTAAAGATCGGTGCATTCGAGGAGAAAGAGATCAAAGCCGGAGCGGCGGTGGTGGCCACGGGGCTCAAGCCCTTCGACGCCACGGCGATCAAGGAGTACGGCTACGGCGTGTATCCCGGCGTGATGAACAGCATCGAGTTCGAGCGGCGCGTGACCGCGGGGCTCATCAAGCCCGATAAAGTGGTCATCATAGCCTGCGCAGGCTCCCGGGACCGCAACTACCTGGAGTACTGCTCCCAGGTCTGCTGCCTCATCTGCTTGAAAGAGGCCAAACTGATCAAAGACGTGAACCCCGACGCGGAGGTCTGGGTGGACTACATAGACATGCGCTGCTACGGCGTGTTCGAGAACTTCTACACTGCGGTGCGCGAGAAAGCCGGCGTCAACTTCATGGCGGGCCGCCCCTCCCAAGTGCTGCAGCGCGAGGACGGCAAGCTGGTCGTGCGGGCGGAGAACATCTTACTCGGCTCCAGCGTCGAGGTCGTGGCGGACACGGTTGTGCTCTCGGTGGGCTTCGTCCCCGAGACAGAACTGCTCGGCAAGCTGGGCATAACCGCCAACGAGCAGACCGGCTTCCCCACCTACCTCACCGACTCCTCGCTCTTCGCGGACTCCAACCCCAAGGGCATCGTCCTGGCGGGCGCAGGAGCCTACCCGAAAGCAGCGGTGGAAGCGGCGCGGGAGGCGCGCTCCGCCGCCAACAGCGTAGTGAACGTGCTGATGGCGGACAGTGTGCAGGTGGAGAACGCGGTGACTCAGATCAACGCCGACATCTGCGCCTCGCTCAACTGCCAGCTCTGCGTCTCGGCCTGCCCCTACGGTGCCATCTCGCTGAACGGCGAGGACAAGATAGTGGTGGCCGAGGAGCGCTGTATGGGCTGCGGCATCTGCAATGGCACCTGCGGGGCCGGCGCGAACCAGTTGGAGGGACAGAGCGAGCGGGAGCTGCTGGCCGCCATCACCGAGACGGTGCGCGAGGGCGACGTGCTAGCCCTGCTCTGCCGCTGGTCGGCTTACCCGGCCGCGGACCTCGCGGGCTGGAGCAAGACTGCTTATCCGGCCAACACTAAGATAATGCGCATCCCCTGCACAGGCCGGGTGACGGGCGGCATGGTCGAACAGGCCCTGGCCTCCGGCGCCAAAGGCGTGCTGGTCGCGGGATGCTATCCCGACGCCTGCCACTTCTGTGTGGGCAACTTCAAGGCCAAGAACCGGCTGGGCCTGGTCGGCAAGTATCTGGACCAGATGGGCTTGCCCGGCGCCTTGCGCCTGGAGTGGGTCGGCACCAAGGAAAGCGGCAAGTTGACGGAGATACTAAACGAGATGGCGGGGAGGATGTAGAAGATGGGAAGAATGAAATTCGCTATCGTCAACGGAGCTACCTGCTCTGGCTGTGACATCGCCATCCTGGACATCAACGAGCGCATTCTGGAACTGGTGGAGTTGGGCGACGTCGTCTTCGGCCCCACCATCATGGATACGAAGTACGAGGAACTGGAGGCCATGGCGCCGGACGAGATAGATATCGCCTTCTACCACGGCTCCATCCGCAATAACGAGAACGTCCACATCGCCAAGGTGGCGCGGGAGAAGGCCAGGGTGCTCATCTCCTTCGGCTCCTGCCCCTCCTTCGGAGGCATCCCGGCGCTTGCCAACGCTGTACCCTACAACGAGATGTTCCAGGTAGCCTATAAGGACTCGGTCTCCACGGACAACCCTGAGGACTACATGCCCGGACCGGAAAGCTCTTGGGACGGCTACGAGCTGACCCTGCCCGAGCTGCTGCCCTCGGTCATACTGTTGGAGGACGTCGTCGATGTGGACCTCTACATCCCCGGATGCCCGCCGGCTCCCAAGCTGATCGGGCAGGCCCTGGACGTGGTCAAGAGCGGCGAGTTACCGCCCAAGGGATTCATCCTGGCGTCGGACAAGAACCTCTGTGAGGAGTGCCAGCGCTCCTACACCCTCCCGCGCCGCGTGGGCGAGATACACCGGCCGCACGAGATCCAGCTCGACAGGGAGAAGTGCTTCCTGGAGCAGGGCGTCGTCTGCGCCGGCCCCGCGACGCGCGGAGGCTGCGGAGCGCGCTGTACCGTGCTGGGCAACATGCCCTGCCGGGGCTGCATGGGCGCCACCAGGGAAGTGGTGGACCAGGGCGGGACGATGATGTCGGTGATGGCCACCATCCTGGGCCTGGATGACGCCAAGCTCACGGATGAGGAACGGGACCGCATCCTGGCCAAGATACCCGATCCGGTGGGGACCTTCTACCGCTTCGGGATGGCAAAATCGCGGTTGAAGAAGTTGCAAGGGGGTGCGGCATAATGGTCGAGAACAAAAAAGTGATCGAGATAAACCCGGTCACTCGACTCGAGGGCCACGCGAAGATCGAGATATTCCTGAATGAAGAGGGCAACGTCAAGGACGCCTTCTTTCAGGTCGTGGAGTTCCGCGGCATCGAGAGGTTCCTGCGGGGACGTCCGATTGAAGAGATGCCCCACATCACAGCGCGCCTCTGCGGCGTCTGCCCCTGGGCCCATCACCTGGCTGCGACCAAGGCCTCGGATGCTGTCTATCACGTGGACCCGCCCAGCCCCGCCAAGAAACTGCGGGAACTGGGTTACATGGCTCACTTCGTGCATAGCCATACGGCCCATTTCTATGCTCTGGCCGGACCGGACTTTGTGGTCGGACCCACGGCACCGCCGTCGGAGCGGAACATCTTCGGCGTGATCAACAAGGTGGGGCTGGAGCTGGGCGGCGCGGTCATCCGCAACCGAGCTTACGCGCAGGACATCCAGGAGATCATCGGCGGCCTGGGCACCCACCCGGTTTTCGGCCTTCCCGGCGGATGCTCCAAGGGCATCACCGCGGAGGAGCGCGACAAGATCGCGGAGATGGGCAAGTCCATTCTGGAGTTCGGCAAGGTTACCCAGCAGGTCTTCAACGACGTAGTGCTGGAGAACTCCAGCTACGTGGACCTGATCACCGGCGACATCTACAAACAGCCCACCTACCACATGGGCCTGGTGGACGCCGACGATAAGGTGACATTCTACGACGGCACGGTCAAGGTTATCGACCCGGAGGGCAAGGAGCACTCCCGGTTCGCGACCAACGAGTACCTGGACAACATCGCCGAGAAGGTCATGCCCTGGACCTACCTGAAGTTCCCGTACCTCCGGAAGGTGGGCTGGAAAGGCCTCACCGAGGGCATGGACTCCGGCGTCATGCGGGTCGCCCCCCTGGCGAGGCTTAACGTCTCCAGCGGCATGGCGACGCCGCTAGCCCAGGAGCAGTTCGAGAAGTTTTACAGCATCCTCCCCCGCCCCTGCCACTCCACCCTGGCCATGCACTGGGCCCGGGTCATCGAGTTGCTCTACGCGGCGGAGCGCTTGGGAGAACTGGTGGCGGACGAGGAGATACTCTCCCCCAACGTGCACACCATCCCCACCGCCGTGCCCGACGAGGGCATCGGCATCGTGGAGGCGCCGCGCGGCACCCTGGTGCATCACTACAAGACGGATGCCCACGGTATCGTGCAGGACGCCAACCTGATCGTGGCCACGGGCCACAACAACGCCATCATGTGCATGGGCATCAAGCGGGCGGCCGAGAAGCTCATCAAGAACTTCGAGGTGGACCAGGGCATCTGCAACATGATCGAGATGACCTTCCGCGCCTACGACCCCTGCTTCGCCTGCTCGACGCACGCTCTGGGGCAGATGGCTATGGAGATAAATATCCGCGACGACGCGGGCTCGGTAATCGAGCGGATAGAGCGATAAGTGAGCTTTGGTTTGCCGATTGCAGCGTATAGACATAGGTGGTGAAACATGGAAGTCAGCATTAAGACGCTGGAAGAAGCAGGGCGGTTGAACCTGAACCACTGTTTCAGTTGCGGCATGTGCACCGGAGGGTGCCCGGTGGCGCGGCTGGACGCGAACTTCAATCCCCGGCGATTCCTCTACATGAAAAAGCTGGGCCTCGATGTCGATGGAGCCATCTGGGAATGCGTGAACTGCCTCACCTGCCAGGAGAGGTGCCCCACCAAGGTGGCGGTAGCCGATTTTCTCAACCTGCTGAAGCAGGAATCGGTGAAAGAGAAGGGCGCTCCCGAGTGGATCAAAGCCCAGTTGGATAACCTCAAGAAGTGCGGGTTCGTGGCGGAACTGGGCACGGAGAGGGACAACAAGAAGCGCGAGGCCGCGGGCCTGCCGGCGCTGGAGGCGACCGAGGAGATCGCCGCGATAATCGCGGCTACGGGCGGTGATATCGAATGACCAAGAAATATGCGTTCTTCCTGGGTTGCACGACTCCCTTCCGGAAGACCAACTACGAGCAGGCGACGCGTACGGTCTGCGCCAAGCTCGGTATCGAGCTCGTGGACATGCCGAACGGCGGTTGCTGCGGATTCCCGCTGGAGTCCGTGAACGAGGAGACCTACCTGGCCATGGCGGCCCGAGTACTAGCCATGGCTGAGGAGATGGACCTTCCGGTTCTGACTATCTGCACCGGCTGCAGCCTCTCCCTGGTGCGCGCGAAGCACACCCTGGACAACGACGACGAAGCGCGCCTGGAGATCAACGGCGTGCTGGCAAAAATCGGGCGCCGCTACAACGGCACCGTGCCGGCCAAGCACCTGGTCCGAGCCTTGGTGGAGGACTTCGGCGTGGATAACATCAAAGCCGCCGTGGTGAAGCCTCTGGATCTCAAAGTCTGCGCGCACTACGGGTGCCACCTCATCCGCCCCTCCGACGAGGTGCAGTTCGAGGATCCCGAGGACGCTCGCTCCCTGGACGATTTGATCGAGGCCACCGGAGCCACGTCCCTGGACTACTACGACAAGTATGCCTGCTGCGGAGGGAACGGAATCGCCACCTTCACCGAGGGCGCTTACAAGATGTCCGGCGACAAGCTCCTCTCCATGAAGGAAGTGGGCGCCCAGGCGGCCGTCACCGCCTGCCCCTTCTGCAACGTCATGTTCGACACCAACCAGCGGGCCATCGAGACCGCCATCGAGGCGGAACTGGCCGTGCCGGTCCTTCACTATCCGCAACTGCTGGGAATAGCCCTGGGCCTGGACCAGAAGGAGCTGGGCATCGACAAGAACCGGGTCAAGGTAGACCCCGCGCTCCTGGGAGCAGGCGCGTAAGCTCGGTTTTCACGCAAAGATGACGCTTGAGCCCCGGCGGGAACCGCCGGGGCTCAACTCATCGGCGTACATCTGTACCTGTCCCCGTACATCCGAAAACCGTACATCTGTCACCCGAAAGTGGTAGGCGAAGCTCACGCGTGAGGAATTGGCTGCGATGGCAGCTAAACGGGGACGGCGATGATCATGTAGTGATAGGGTGGCAACTGCCTGGTTTCGAGGATATCGAAGCCGGCCTCATGAATGAGGCCGGCGGTTTTGGCCTCGTCGAAGCGGATGGCCAGGGGTGGCCCGAGGGGCATCTCCTCCTTCCTCCAGTCCACATCCACCAGCCGCCCTTCCGGCTTTATCATCACGCGGGCATTCTTAAGGACGAGATTCGGGTAGGCGAAGTCATGCAGATCGATACCGAAGAAGACGATGTCGGCGCAAGAGCCGCAGAGCACGGTCCTCTCCGCACGCCCCACCGTCAGCTCGATGTTGGTAAGGCCCTCGCGCTCCGCCCGCTCGCGCAGCATGTTGATGGGCTCCAGGGATATGTCCAATGCATAGACCTTGCCCGTCTCCCCCACCATGTGCGCGGCGGGGATGGCGAAAAAGCCGTCACCGCATCCCAGGTCCATGAAGACGTCGCCGGGTTTCAAGCCGATGTCACTCAGGATGGCCTCGGGGTTTTGCCAGCGCCGCCTCTCCTCCCAGTTATGAGGATGAAAGGATGGGTGGGTTGCGCTCATGCTTTCACCTCCAGCGCCACTTCCACCAGAAGGAACTCAGCCTCGTCCTCAGCGGTGACCGTGAACTCGGGCTGACCCCCTATCATAGCGCCTGGCAGTGCCGGAATGGCCTCCCCGTCCAACGCCACGGGTCCCCCCTCCAGCACGTAGAGGTAGGCGCCCCTCCCCTGCTCCAGAGCGAAAGAGATCCTACCGCCCGTCGGGAGTAACGAGGCATACACAGCGTCATCGGCGTTGATGGGAAGCGCCTCCGCGCGGTTGTTGGAGACCAAAGGTAACCAGCGGCCGGTCCTCTCCTCGCTCGCGGTCTGCTTCTGCTGCACCGCCGGCTCCAGGCCGGGCACCAGCGGGAAGAACCACATCTGGATGAAGCGCATAGGTTCATCAGACCGGTTGCTTATCTCCGAATGCCGGATGCCCCAGCCCACCGTCATATGCTGCACCGCGCCTCGGCGCAGTATCCCACCGACGCCGTTCTCATCAGCATGCCGTAACTCGCCGGCCGCGTAGCAGGTCACCGCCTCGTTCCCGCCATGGAGGTGCAGCGGCCAGGTCGCGCCGGGCGACAGGGTGTCGTCGTTGAAGACTCGCAGCATGCCGAAGTGCATGTACTCCACATCGTAATTGCCACCGGAGCTGAAGCGCCAGCGTCCGTGAAAGGTGCCGTTATCTATGTGGCCGGATTCCTGGTATATCTCTCCGGGCCTGCGCAACATGATAGCCATATTCACTGTGTACACAATCCGGCGCCGATTATTCCTTGCGGCGGCAGGCTAGGTTCCTTGCAGCTCCTGAAGAACGAGGCTTTCCGCTTCGGGCAGGGCTCCCTTGACTTCGTCGGACATCTCGGCGCCGGGCACGACCTGCTTTATCTGGCAGGCCACCACGGAGACGCGGGGCGGTTCAACGCCCATTCCCCTGGCCACCCGTAGCAGTTCGGGCAGCTTCACATCGTGGATGGAGAGGGGGCGGTCGTGGAAGAACTGCTGGAGCTCCTCCTGGTCGAAGAGGAAGACCTTTCCGGCCTCGGCGCCAACGTCCATGGCGTCCACCAGGATGAGGTGGTCGGCCCGCTCGAAGTGGCGCAGGAGATCTAGCCCGAGAGTACCTCCTTCTATGAAATCCACGCCCGTATCCGGATATCGCTCCTTCAGGCTCTCAACCACGCGCAGGCCGAAGGCATCGTCACCCATAAGGTGGTTGCCGATGCCGATGACTATCTTCTTGCCCATGGAAAGATTATAGCGCGACACCCCATCTACAAATGCACGGTTTTCAGATGTACGGGGACAGGTACAGGGCTATTGCGTGTGTCCTGGCATTATGCGAGAATTCTGAACTGAACCACAGGAGGTGATTGTATTGTATCCAGAGGATTTGAAGTACCACGCAGAGCACACCTGGGCCAAGATCGACGGCGACACCGCGACTATCGGGATCACCGATTACGCGCAGGAACAGTTGGGGGAGATCGTTTTTGTGGAGCTGCCCGAGGCGGGAGCAACACTGGAGGCGGGTTCGCCCTTCGCCGAGGTCGAGTCCACCAAGTCCGTCAGCGACATCATCGCGCCCGTCAGCGGCGAAGTGGTGGAGTTCAACAGCAACGTGGCTGAGGCCCCCGAGCTGATCAACAAGGACTGCTACGGAGACGGCTGGCTGGTCAAGGTCAAGGTGGCCGGCGGCGCCGATGCACTACTGGACGCGGCCGCCTACCAAGCATCCATTTCATAACGGGATACAATCTTAAGCTTGAAGCGGGAGCCCGCCAGGGCTCCCGCTTCTCTTTGCTCGCTGTGGAGCCGCTGCTAGCCCGTGGACAGCTTCTGCCGCACCATCTCGTTTATCATCTTGGGATTGGCCTTGCCCGCAGTCGCCTTCATCACCTGGCCGACCAGGAATCCCACGGCCCGTTCCTTACCCGCCCTGAAATCCTCCACGGCTCCCGGGTTCGCGGCGACCACGACCGCCACCACTCGCGTCAACTCATCCGTGTCGCTTATCTGCAGGAGACCCCTCTCCTCCACCACTTGCTTCGCCGGTTTGCCCGATGACAACATCTCCGCGAAGACAGCCTTGGCTATCTTGCCGCTTATAATGCCGTCCTCCACCATCTTCACCATGCCCGCCAGTTCCTCCGGCGCCACTTTGACCTCGGCCAGGGAGACGCCCTCCGTGTTCAGATACGCCAGCAGCTCCCCCATCACCCAGTTGGCGATAAGCTTGGGATTGGCGCCGGCCGCGGCCGCCCGCTCGAAGTAGTCGCCCACCGCCTTCTCCGTAGTGAGCAGGAGGGCATCCTGAGCCGGTAAACCGTACTCCTCACCCAGCCTCCTCTGGCGCTGCGCCGGCAGTTCCGGAAACGTGCGTTGCAACTCCTCCACGAAGTCCCTCTCCGGCCGTAGCGGCACCAGGTCCGGCTCCGGGAAGTAGCGGTAGTCGGAAGAATACTCCTTGGTGCGCAGCGGGCTGGTGACGTTGGCAGCAGCATCCCAGTGGCGCGTCTCCTGGACCAGCTGTCCCCCCGCCTGGAGCACCTCGGTCTGCCGCTCCACCTCGTAGGCCAGGGCGCGCTCCAGAGCTCTCAGGGAGTTCATGTTCTTCACCTCCACCTTCACGCCCAACTCGCCTCCCGGCAGCCGCAGGGAGACATTGGCATCGCAGCGGAGGG
>JAHEXQ010000203.1 GCA_023252035.1 Actinomycetes bacterium | reverse complement strand
GCCTTGAAGGGCTCTGGTCCAAAACCTTAGATCATTCATCACTGGTCCCCTCGCTTCCCGGTAATATTAGGGGCCCCCGCGGGGGCCCCTAATCCTAAATCCGCCTCCTTAGGCGCAAGATAAGCAGCCCTCGGAACAATGGGCGACGCGCGGTACGCTATACCTCTTCACCCGGCACCTCCTTTTGCAGGTTTCTTTAACACATGCCTTACAGTTATTCTAGTACCAATCGTCTTTTCACTCCTATCGCAAATTTGGGGGCGGGTCAATGGCGAAACCGGGTGGACGCGGGAGCATTCTTGCCTTGATGGTAGCGATTGCCCTTGCCACCTGCTCATTAGCGACTGCGGGATGCGGGAAATCCGGTTCCGGCAATCATCCTCAAACCATGACGCTCGAACAAAAAGTGGGCCAGGTCCTGCTGGTCGGCTTCGAGGGAACGTCCGTGACGCCGGCACTGGAGAGTCTCCTCAATAGGGTTCGCCCCGGGGGCGTGATCCTGTTCGGACGGAATGTGACCGGCGCGGACCAGCTCAAGAGCCTGGTGCAGGCCCTCCAGGAGATAGCCCTGGCCGGTAACGGGCAGCCGCTTTTCGTTGCCGTGGACCAGGAGGGCGGCCAGGTCCGCCGCCTCGCCTGGCTGGACGATGCGACCGCTCAAGCAGACATCACCAGCTCGGAACAGGCCTACGAGCTGGGACGGCGCCGGGCGGATGCCCTCAAGCAGCTGGGCATCAACCTCGACCTGGCACCGGTCCTGGACATGGCCGGCCCGGGCGATTTCCTCTACGCACATGGCCGGATCTTGCCGGGCAGCCCCCAGAACGTAGGAGTGCTGGGCCTTAACCTCATTCAGGGCCAGAAGGACGGCGGCATATTCTCGGCGGCAAAACACTTCCCGGGGTATGGCGGTATCACCTATGACCCGGAGACAACGGTGATACCGGCGATGCCGGGTCTTCCGGAGGTATCTCAGTTTCAGGCCGCCGTGCAGGCGCAACCCGAATTCGTGATGACCGCCAACGTGATCTACCAGTCCATAGATCCCGATAGGCCTTTCTCCCTCTCGCCGGCGGGAATCGGGTTCCTCCGAGCGATCCTGCCGGGCGATTACCTCGTCATCACGGATGACTTAGCCAGCAAGGTCCTGATAGAGAGATTCACGCTGCCTGAGGCCGCCGTCCTTGCGGGCGAAGCAGGCGCCGATATCCTATTGATATCGTCCAACCAGTCAGCTGAAGTGGTCGCGGCTTATGATCGTCTGCTGGAAGCTGTGCGGAGCGGCGAGATAAGCCAGGGAGCCATAGATGATACGGTCTCCCGGATAGTCCATCTGAAACAACGGCTGACGAAGCCGTAGATATCAACGAAGGGAATACCACCGCGTTGCGTATCCAGTAAAGGAGGATCGTTTCAGAGGAGCAGTCTTGCCGCGCCGGTAAAGCAATAGCACCTCGATTCCCTGGCAATCATCCACCCGAGGGGGAGGATTCATATGCCTGAATAGCGGGTTCTCGGAATGCGCGAGATCGAACGCGACAATTTTTCCAACTATCGCCGGGCGAAGAAGCCGGCGAAGATGAGATCAAGGAGTTCTGCAGCGCGCATATGGCGAGGTATAAGCGGCCGCGCCACATCTTCTTCGTGGAGGAGGTACCCGGGAGCGCGTCGGGAAAGATCAACCGGGCTCTGGCCATGACCTTGATCGGAAAATCACTGGAATAGGCGTGCGCTTCTTCCAGCCCGGCAATGAAAGGAGAAAACATGCGAAGGTCCAAGCTGGGAATCCTCCTGGGATCGGCCCTGGGAACTTTGGATGTCCTGGTCATGCTGCCCCTTAAATTCGACGACAATCGCAAGCGAGCCGAGGCAATGAGCTCGGCTTTCATCGAGAGATTCCTCATCGGCCTGCTCGTGCCCAATGTGGCCTTAGGGGGACATCCGGCTGTGACCGGATCGCTGCTGGGATTCGGGATGAGCGTTCCCTCGGCCATAATCACCCGGACCTATGCCCCCATTCTCGGCCTGGGAACGGTGGCCGGCCTCGTAGCGGGACTGGTCACGCAGGCCGTAGCCGACTGAGAGTGAGGCGCAGGTGTTCTGTCCGCATTGCGGAAACCAGGTGGGGGCGAACGACCCGTACTGCCGGCAGTGCGGCGCGCGGCAGCCTGCGGCTGAGCTTAGTGAGGCTGGGGAACAAGTTCTGTACTCCTTCGGTCCCTTTGGCGTTTCCCTTTGCGAGGGGCGCTATTCGATATGGAAATGGCATAAGCGCAACGTCACCACCATCGAATTGACCAACCGGCGCATTCGGGGAGTGGCCAACACAAGACCGGGGCTCGGGAAGCTGCGCCCGGCGCTAGGCAGTCCCGCCTTCGAGATTCCCTACGATTCCGTGGTCTCGCTGGAGCTATACCGGCACCCGTCGCCCATCGCCTTGCAGGAGGTCCTCACCATCCGCTACAGGCTTGGGGACGCCATCCGGGAGAAATCCATAGCCATGTTCAGGCACGAACTGCGTGAGGCCTACGGGATAATCCAGCGGTTCGTCCCGCCGGGCAGCGCCAGCCTATCCGGTGGGGACCAGGTATAGCAATATCGCCAGGAAGTGGCAGGTGCTCCCACCTAATACGAAGAGATGCCAGATGGCGTGGTGATAGGACATCTTCTTCCAAGCGTAGAACACGACGCCCAGCGTGTAAAAAAGCCCGCCGGCCAAGACCCAGAGGAGCATGCCCAGCGGCAGCCTCTCGATCATCGGTTTAATAGCGATAATCGCCAGCCA
>JAHEXQ010000096.1 GCA_023252035.1 Actinomycetes bacterium | reverse complement strand
CGGCGCCCTTTGCGGCCAGCGCTGCGGAGATGGTGAGGGCGCTTTGTCCCTAGAGCTGCGAGGCCTTAGCTTCTCCTACCTGCCCGGCACTCCGTTGGCGCGGGAAGTTCTGCGGGGCATAGACCTGGAGATAAATCCCGGCGAGCTGCTCTGCCTCCTGGGCCCCAGCGGCTCGGGCAAATCCACCCTGGCGCAGATAATGAACGGACTGCTGGCCCCTAGCGAAGGGGGGGTACTGCTGGACGGGGAACCGGTCGGTGCCGGCTGGCTCGAGCTGCGGGAGTTGAGGAGGAAGGTGGGACTGGTCTTTCAGAATCCGGAACGCCAGCTCTTCGCTGAGTCGGTGGAGACGGACATCGCCTTCGGCCCGCGCCAGCATGGCCTCTCCAAGGAGGATGCTCTGGCCCGCGCGCACGAGGCGGCGGGGATGCTGGGACTGGACTTCGATGAACTGCGGCAGCGCTCGCCCTTCTCCCTCAGCTTCGGACAGAGGCGGCGCGTCGCTATAGCCGGCGTGCTCGCCTTTGACCCCTCATACCTTATACTGGATGAGCCCGCGGCCGGACTGGACCCCGCCGGCAAACGCCTGATGCTGGGCCTTATCTCATCCCTGCGCGACCAGGGGCGCGGGCTGGTGATGATAACCCATAACCTCGAGGACGCCATGCAACTGGCGGACCGCGTTCTTCTCCTAAAGGATGGGCACCCGGTGGGGCTGGGCGCGCCGGAGGAAGTGCTGGCGGATGGGGCCTTGCTGACGCAGGCCGGCTACAGCCTGCCGCCTCTCCTGGCGGTGCTGCACGGGCTGCGGGAAGCCGGGTTGCAGGTCCCGGCCTTCGCCAGCAACCCAGGGGAGGCGGCGCAGGCCATAGCCCAGGCGCTGCGCGACGGAGGCGGCGCCCGGTGAGAGACTTCAACCGCATCCGCATCGGCCGCCACTATCCCATAGACTCCCCCGTGCACGACCTTGATCCCCGCGTGAAGATACTCTGCGCCCTGGGCGTCATAGCGATGGCTTTCCTGATATCATCGGGATACGGATTGGTGATCGTACTCGTGGCGATGTTCTTCGTCATACTCCTGGCAAAGCTGCCGCCGCTGCAGATCATCCGCGGCCTGCGCAGCGTCCTGGTGCTGCTGTTCATCGCCGGTTTTTTCCAGTTGATCTTCGCGAGCGGGCAGGTCCTTTGGCGCATCGGCCCCATCAACATAACCAACGCGGGCATCGCCAACGGCGTCTTCTTTCCGCTCCGCATTATCATCATGGCCATAACCATGTCCGTGCTCACGCTCTCCACCACTCCGGTTCAGCTACTGGACGGCGTGGAGTCGCTCTTGAGGCCACTCATGCGGGTTCGAGTGCCCGCCTACGAGATCGCGCTGGTGCTCTCCGTAGCCCTCCGCTTCCTTCCCAACGTCCTCTCCATCGCGGGCGACCTCGTCAAGGCGCAGATATCGCGCGGCGCGGATTTCGAGTCCAGGAACCTCTGGAGACGCTCGCGCTCACTGCTCCCTCTGCTGATACCGCTCTTCGCCGCCAGTTTCCGCGATGCGGAGCAACTGGCGCGGGCCATGTCCTCCCGCGGCTACCGGGGCGGAGAGAAACGAGGCCGGTACCGGATCTACAGTATGGCCACTGCGGACTGGCTGGCACTGATCTTCACAGCCGCCGTACTGGCGGCTGTGAAGATCATTCCCTTCTAAGCCTCTGGTTGAGGGTACGGAGCGCCTATGCGGGCAGGGATCCTACCCGCGCAGGGATGCCAGGATGTAATCCTCCCAGGAAACTTGCACGTCCAGGTGATTGTTGCCGTCATCGATCATCACGTATGTCCAGTAGAGTCCATAGATGCCGCAGGTCACCACGGTCAGTATGGCGTAGGTCACGAACTCCCGCTCCGGTATGTCCGGGAGGGCCTGCCCCGCCTGCTGCGAGAGTCCGACCTTGGCGAGGGCCGAGCTCATCAGGGTGAAGTACCTCGCCTCGTAAGCGTCATGCTCCCGCCAGTCCTTCATCAGCAGGTAGAAGAAGATGAAGTAGCCCACGAGCGACGTGAAGATCAGGAGGAGCAGCCAGACCGCCGCACCTCGCTCGGCGGACTGCATGATCATGGCCTGGCGTATCTGTTCCAGCTCCTGCAGTTCGGGAGCGATCTGCTGCTCCTTGCCCGCGGCGCGCTCTCGTAGCCAGGCGATGGAGGTGTCCACCACTGCCGCCGTGCGCTTGAAGTGCTCGTCCCTCCTCTCCATCAGCTTGTAATAGACGTAGAGGCCATAGATGCCGCAGGTGATGATGGAGAGTAGGATGGCCATACCCGCGTCCGTGTGCCAGTCGGTCACCGTGCGGTTGTTGATAGCCCATTCGAGCCGGTTCTGATAATCGTTCAAAGGTCCTCCCTTCTGCCTAGCCCGCGGGCTAGACGTTCCTGCCGAAGACGGCCAGTTTACCCATCCAAGCTACTATCAGGAGTCCGAGCAGCCCCCAGCCCAGGAGCTTTCGGGTCCTTGCATCGGTTCTGAAGCGCATGCGTTTGCCGGAAAGAAGGCTCCAGGCTGCAGCCGCCGCAATCACCCAGACGCAGAAGAATAAGCTAGGTCCCAGTAAATGGTAGGTGAAGGCAGACCGGAGATCGAGCCGGCCTGTAGCAGCAAAACTGCGGGTCATGCCGCAGAACAGGCAGGGAACCGTGGTGACCCAGCGGAAGAGGCACCTCGGGGCAAAGGCGCTCAGCGCACCCGAGAAACTGGAGTAGGCGTAGGAGCCGGCGATAATGAACAGAGAACCCGCCAGCATCGCCATTTCGGTCTTGCCCGGCCGTTCTCCACCTACGTCTTCCGCATACACCTGTAGCATAAGCATGCCTGCTTTCGCGGCCCTTGCCTGCAACGACGTTCATGATTAGCTAATGAACAGCTTCGGCAAACCCGCAGCACAATCCTGCAGACAGAGAGTGCCTGGCACTCTTTGTTTACTCAATCGGGAGGGCGAGGAGCCCGCCCTTGTCATCGGAGGCCAGCCGGGCGAAGGCCGCGGTGTCCTCGTGGGTGAAGAAGAGCAGGTCACCAGAGCGGAGCGCCTCCTGCAACATCCTTTCCTTGCGCTCCATAACCTCCAGCGGGAAGAGGTCCCACGCCATGTGCCAGTTGGTGCGCAGGTGCGCGAAGGTGGGTACGAGATCTCCCAGAAAGACGAGGCGCTCGCCGCCCGATTCCAGGTAAGTCACCTGGTGGCCCGCGGTATGGCCGCCGGTATGGCGCAGCTTTACTCCCGGCACCACCTGCGTGTCTCCATCCACCAGGGCCAGCAACCCGGACTGCTCCAATGCGCTAAAGTTGCGCGGGTCGTAGGAAGGGCGGCTGCGCAGGTCCGGCTTCTGGGCTGCTTCCCACTCCCGGGACTGCAGGAGATAGCGCGCCCGCGGAAATGTCGGCACCCAGGCATCGCCCTCCTTTCGCGTGGACCATCCACAGTGGTCCAGATGCAGGTGCGAGAGGATGACGAAGTCCACATCCTCGGGACGAACGCCCAAAGCCTCGAGCTTGGCGGGCAGGGGCTCCTCCTGCCGCAGATCGTAGAGGTCTATCCCCTTCCCCAGTACCTTTTCTCCCATGCCCGCTTCGAGCACGAGGATAGCATCAGGGGTTCTCACCAGGAGGACGTTCAATGCCAGGTTGATACGGTTGCGCTCATCCGGGGGCTTCTGCTTCTCCCAATTCGCGCGGGGTACCACCCCGAACATGGAGCCCCCGTCCAACCTGAAGAGACCATCCCTCACCGCGGTCAGCTCGAAATCCCCGAGTTTCATGCTTGTCCTCCCCTTGGGTTGACAGAAGGATCTGACCCTTTTGTCAACTCGCCGTTGTTCAGGCCAGCGTACCGGTCAGCCAATCGCGCACCGGCACGAGGTACGGCCTGCGGCGCAGGACCTCGTCCACCAGGTCCGTGCGCATGGCTCTCCGCTCCGCGAAGAACGGCCGCCGGCAATCGTATGCGAAATCAATCACCACGTCCAGGTCGTGTCCGTGCCCCTCGATATTGCGGCGCAGGCCGGCGAAGAGCGCTTTTGCGAAACCTTCGAAATCGCTGGCGCAGCCCGGCAGGTCGTCCGCCAAGTCGCAGGGCATGAACAGGCTCAGCAGGTGAGGCGCTCTCTGAATGACGATAACGGGGGGCTGCACCAAGGCCAGCAGCCGGCTCATAACCTGCGTCCGCTGAGCCGCCTCCACGCCGCCAAAGTGTTTCTCCACCGCAGCCGGCAGTTCTTCCGCCAGGGCATCGCGCAAATGCGCGTCGGCCCTTTCTCCCGTGACACGCGCCTCCAAATACAGCGAGCCGGCAAAGGGCGCGTGCCCTTCCGTGCTGAGCCGCTCCACGCTGCACCCGTCGTCCTCCGCCGATAGGAACAACGTCAATCCGCGCTCCTCGAGGGTCCCGTAGAGCGGTCCCGCGACGCCGCCCAGCTTCAGGGCGTCGGAGGCGCTCAGTCTCTGCAGCCTGGCTCGAAACTCGCAAGGTCCTGTCCAGGCCTCCGACTCCGGCGGCAGCACCAGCGGCACCTGTTCGTAGTCGCGCGTGAGGGCCTCCCGCAAATCTCCCGGAAAAGCCAGGCGCTCCAGGGCTCCCTTCCCCGGGGGATATAGAAAGGCCAGCCCGGTTCCCTCCGGCAGGGGCGGAAGCTTAACCGCCGGCCTGATGCGAGGGGATGCGGGTATCCCCTCCCCCGGCCTGGCAGGCTCAAGCTTCATCTGGCCGAGCAAGTACTCAGGGTAATAAGCACGCGGCTTGTAGATGGAGACGAACGGCGACAGCAGCGCCGTTCCCTCCACCAGGTCACCGGGTTTGAGATCGCCGCGGCGATAGCTCGCCTTCACCTCAGCCGGGACGGCTACCCGCTGTACGCCGCTGCGCGGCCTCGCCCGGACGCGAGCGGGCCCGCGCGAGGCCAGTGCCCAGTGATATCCATATTTACCCAGCTCGACCTCGGCCTTGGCGATGAGTCTCTCGGAGATATGCCCGTACCGCATGGATGGGTTAGAACGCCTACCTGATGCGGTCGCCCGCCCGCGGCGGCGAGGCATTATAGACCTCCTCCACCACCATGAGCCCCATGTGCTTGCCGGCATGCGCCAAGGTCCCCTTCACCTTATAGGAGATAGCGTCCATGGTCAGCACAGCACAGGCGGCCTTGCAGGGAGTCTCGAAAGTCGAGAGTTCGCGATTGTAAGGGGTGACCTTGAAAGCGAGCAGGCCTTCGCCCACGGGGGCCATGGCCATAATAGGGTAGATGCGAGGATAACCGTCGGTCGCGCGCACCGCGATGGCCTTCACGGCGGCGGGATGCTTGAACTTTTCCAGTACGATGGGCGGGATTTCTACCGCTCCCGCTGCGCGGCCGTCGCGCAGCGGGAGCTTTCCCAGGGTGACGCCCAGGAGGTCGCGCGCCACCCCGCCGTAGCCGATATTACGCACCGGAAAGACCTCTTTCACGTCCACAACGCCTGCCATGCGCACGCCCATGTAAGCGTTGTAGCGCATGAAAGCGGAGGAGTTTACCTGCTCCATGTTGGCGCCCGTCTTTTCGAATCCCTGGAAATCTCCCACCAGGGCTGCGGTCTTCAGTTTCATGCTCACCACGCAGGCTGCCACCCTCGGGTCTCTCTGGAGGTACTCGCGGCTCTTCCACATCAGGAACTCCCCGAATATGAGGCGATCGGTGCGGCCCGCCCGGGGCTGCAGGGTCACTATCACAGCGACGTTCGGATTCTCCTGCTCGTCCAGGGTGGCCAGGTACTTGGCCGCCATATCCTCCGAAAAGAGACTTACCATATCGGCAGGCATTTCCACCTTACTACTCCTCCCTCTGCGTAGCTCCAGACCACATCACGTTGGACAGGCCTTGCTCCCGGGCGATCTCCGCCAGCCGCTCCATATGCGCCCGCGGTATCAAGGGTCGGCCCCCCAGTTTCCACTCCATCTCCAGACGGCCGTATTTCGCCTCGCAGGTGTCGTTGAAGGCCAGCAGGTCATATCGCTCCACCGTGGGCAGTCTTTCCTTGATGAAGCGGGCGATGGCCTGGATGTTCTCCTCCGTATCCGTATATCCCGGGATGATGGGGGTCCTTATCCACATGGGTTTGCCCAGTTCCCGGGATATCATCTCCGCCGAAGCCAGGATGGGCTGCAGGGGCACGCCAGTAACTTCCCGGTGCGCCTCGGGCTCCGCCAGCTTCAGGTCGAAGAGCACCAGGTCGGTAAGTGTTGCCAGTTCCCTAAGCCGGTCCCGGCTCACCAAGCCGCAGGTATCCAGCGCGAGATGTAGCCCCTCCGCCTTGATACGGCGCGCCAGCTCCAGCGCGAACTCGAACTGCATCCCCGGCTCTCCTCCCGACAGGGTTATGCCCCCGCCGGACTTCTCATAGAAGACGCGATCCCGCAACAACTCGTCCATGAGGTCGCCGGCGGTCCGCCGCCTGCCTATGACTTCGAGCGCCGCGGCCGGGCAGGCTTCCACGCATACGCCGCAGGCATCGCAGGCTGAGCGGTCGATATGCATGCCGCTCGGGGTCAGTTCCAGCGCTCCCTTAGGACAAGCGGATAGGCATTCCCGCACCGCGATGCAGCGCACATCGTACCAGATGAGTTGGGGCTGGGTGGATATGCCCTCGGGATTATGGCACCAGGCACAGCGCAACGGGCATCCCTTGAGGAAAACCGTTGTCCGGATGCCCGGCCCATCCTCCGTCGAGTATCGTTGGACATTGAAGACCAGGCCGCTTACGACCGCCGCGCCGGGGACCGCCTCAGAGCTGGTGTGACTCCCGGGCGATGATCTCA
This sequence comes from Actinomycetes bacterium, assembly GCA_023252035.1. Taxonomy (GTDB): domain Bacteria; phylum Actinomycetota; class Geothermincolia; order Geothermincolales; family JAHEXQ01; genus JAHEXQ01. The sequence continues at coordinate 3,335 of JAHEXQ010000096.1, read as the reverse complement.
TCCTGCATCTCCTTTCCGAGCATTACGAAGTAAGCATTGTATCCGGTCACCCGCACCAGCAGGTTGGAGTAGCTCTCGGGATCCGCCTGGGCCGCGCGCAGCGTCGCCGGGTCCAGGACGTTTATCTGGAGCGCCGTCCCGCCCCTCTCGCCATAGGCGCGCAGAAAGGCCATCAGCTTCTCGATGTGTTCACTGTCGCGCAGCAGCGCGGGGCTCAGGCTGATGGTGTGGCTATCGCCGTTGGGCGCGCTCTCCATCCCCAGCTTGCCCACGGAGAGGGTCACTGCGGTGGGCCCGTTGCGCTCCGCCCCATCCACCGGACCGATGCCGTTGGAGAGGAACGTCCCGCGCCTGCGCCCATCCGGCGTGGCCGAGGTGGAAGGCGCAAAAGCTACCCAGTAGTTCCAGGATAGATAGCCGGCCCGGTACCTGCGCCCCGTGGCCGGGGATACTTTCTCCGCCACGTAGGTGGTCCAGAGCTTATGGATATCACGCGCCACCGCATCGGCGTAATCGTCGTCGTTGCCGTACTTGGGGGCCTTGTTCAGGAGCATCTGGCGCAGGGCGTCGTGGCCCTCGAAATTGTCCTTGATAGCGCGGACGAGGTCGTACATCTTGACCTTCTTCTCCTCGAAGACCAGCTTCTTCACGGCGGCGAGGGAATCCGCGGAGGTCCCCAGCGCCACTCCTTCCACGGTGAGGAAGTTGAAGCGCGGACCGCCGGCGGTGATATCGAGCCCCTTCTGCGCGCAGCCCCCGACGAGGGCCGAGAGGTACGGCGTGGGTTCGTAGGTGGCCCGCAGGGCATCGGCTTCGTTGTTCAGCTCCATCATGGTGTCGATGAGCGCCTTGAGCTGCGTCCAGTAGGCGTCGGCGAACTCCTCGAACGTCTTGAAGCGTATGGGGTCACCCGTCCGAGGTCCGATCTGCTTGCCCGTAGCGAGATCCTTGCCGCGGAAGAGCGCCAGCTCAACCGCCTTGGCCAAGTTGATGTTCACATCGACGGTGCCGGAGCGGTCGTCGCCCTGCAGGGTGTTCTCCAGGCAACCCACAGGGGCATAGTCCCAGAGCCGCTCCTTGGGCAGCCCCTGCCAGGCCAGGCCCTTCATGGAGAGCTCGTCGAAGTTCAGGAGGAAGGGCGCGCCCTGCGCCTCGGCTATCATCTCCGCCACGCGCCGCAGCAGCGCGTCCGGCGTCTTCGCGTGCAGGCGCACGTTGGGCTTGGGCTCCAGTGTGTTCATCTCCTCGATGACATCGAGGATGAGCCAGGTCAGTTCGTTGGAGGCGTCGTTGCCGTCCTTATCGATGCCGCCCAGGGTCATGAGCTGCCCGAAACCGGAGTTGATGCCCTGGTTGGTGCCGATCCGTGCCTGGTAATCGTAGGCGTAATTGTGCTTGATCCAGAAGCAGTCCAGCAGCTCTCGGGCCCATTCGCGCGTGAGACCCTGCTCGGCCAGACCGTCCCGGTAGAAGTCGTACATGTACTGGTCGAAGCGGCCGTGGGAGACCCCGGCCCCCGGATAGGACTCCTGCGCCATGATCATCATATGGGTCATCCAGAAGCACTGCAGCGCCTCGTGGAAGGTCTCCGGCTTCTCCCAGGGAACCTTGCGGCAGATGCGCGCTATCTCCGTGAGTTCCGCTGCGCGCTGCGCGTCCGTCTGCCCAGTAGCCAGGCGCTCCGCCTCCGTGGCGTAGCGCTCGGACAAATCCCGCACCGCTTCGCAGCTGATGATGAGGGCTTGGAGAAAATCTTTCTTCTTGGCGTCGGCGGTCTTCTGCATGGCGCGCAGCTCCTCGGTGACGCCGACCAGTCCCTTGCGCAGGACCGAGCAATAGTCCGGGATCAGGTGTCCGGGGATGGCGCCGCAGTTGCCCATGCCCATCCCGTTCACCTTCTGCAGACGCTTGAACCAGCGCTTGGTGCGTTTCTTATGGTCGCTGGCTTCCTTCTGGTTGAGCACGCGCGAGAGTGACGTGTTGAACTGGCCGCCCACGATGAGCTCGCCCTCCAATATCTGGACCGGCAGCTTGCGGAGGACTTCCCGGAAGAAGATGGCCTTGCGCATCTCCAGCGACTGTTTCCAGAAGTCGGCAGGCAGTTCCACTTCCTCGGCGATGGCGCGCAGGGAATCGCGGAACGCTGGCATGAAGGGGATGACTTCGGGGACGTCTCCCCAGTTCATGGCGGAATAGACGTCGTCCCAGGGCGTACCCGTAGTGTAAGGCTGCACCTCATTGCGGAAGTAGGGCCTCTCGTCAAAACTGAAGAATTCATCGCGCAGGCGCTTGACGCGTGGGGACAGGCTATCCGAAGCGGACCACAGGGATTGGGGTTCTATCAGAGTGCTCGGCATGGCCATATTAACACACCTCCCAGAGTGTTTATGCTCAAGAAATCATAGCATATTCTGGTCTCTTGCTTCCCCGGCAAAAAGCAAACAAAAAGGTCTTGCGGATAGCAGTTGCAGCGAACGGAAGCGAACAGAAAGGCACCCAGAACATGTTCACTTTTCGGATGCGGATGAATGGCCCGCTAAGAGCGAATGCGGGCGTTGATCTCCTCGGTAAACTCGACCAGCGCCGCCATCGTCGGGAACTCCTCGTTCACGAAGCAGTACTCCTCCGACCACGCATTGAGGCGCAGGGCCTCGCGCTCCTGGGGACTGAAGGTCCTCCTGAACGTCTCGTAGAGGCCGGTTCCTTTGAAGACCACCAGCGGGAAGAAGGTGGCCATGGTTATCTTCTCGCGGCGCAGGATACCAACGGTGCGCTCTATGCTCTCCCGCGACTCGCCCGGCAAGCCGGCGATGAAGGTGAGTACCGGCGTCATCCCGTAGTCGCGCACAGCGCGGACCGCCTCAAGAATGCGCTCCGCGCTGACCCGCTTCTTCGCCACTTCCGTGAGGATGCGATCATTGAGGGACTCCGCGCCGATGGCCACGGACTGGCACCCGGCCTGCTGCAGCGCCGCGAGTACCGGCCGGGTCAGCGTGTCGGCCCGGGTCTGGATGTTATAGGTGTAGGGAATCCCCCGTAGTTCTGCCAGCATCTTGAAAAGCCGCCGCCGGTTTAGGGCGAAGGTGGCATCCCCGAAATAGAAGCAGTCGGATCCCTCGCTGAAGTGCTCCGAGCAGTATTCCACCGCCTCCCGTACGTAGGCCGGCGAGTGGTAGTGCGTCTTCCGGCCCCAGACTGCCGGGTCCAGGCAGAAGGTGCACTGCTCCGGGCAGCCGCGCGAAGTCAGAAAGCCGCCTCCCGGGATGTAATCGTCTAAGGGGTTGAGGCCCTTCAGCAGCTTGTAGCGCTCCCCGATCTTGAACTGCTCGGAAACC
>JAHEXQ010000202.1 GCA_023252035.1 Actinomycetes bacterium | reverse complement strand
GGTCACTTGCTCCATCTCTCCCAGGAAGCGGCAGGCGCTCAGGATATCCTGCCCTTCCTTCCAGCCTCCGGTGGTGGGGGCATGGGAGAGCTTCTGACTCTCCCCGAAGTTACGTAAGTCTAGCGCTAAGACATTGTAATCCCAGGCGGTGAAGGCCTCCAGGGCTGCTTCCACGATATAGTTTTTGTTCTTGGAACCGAGGAGGCCGTGGCAGAAGACCACCCCCGGCCTTTTCCGCCCATCTCGATGCAGCCCCAGAACTCCTATGAGAGGGGTATCGTCAAGACTGGGAAAGATTACTTTCTCAAATTCGGCGGGATAGGGATAAACGTTGCCCACCTTAGAGCCGCGTATATCCAGGCTTATCTTTGACAGATCCGGTGTGTACGCGCCAGCCAAGCTGAGGAAATAAGGCCCCTGTGGGGAGAAGGGGATAGAGCGAAGGTATCCTCCTATTTCCTTCATGGTTCTTCGCCCCGCCTGAGGTATTGCCTTCCCTTCTCTCGCGCCTTCGGACGGGCTTTTGCGAATATGGCCGGGAGGCCCAAGAGCCCGTTTGCGGGTGAAACTCCCGAAAATGTCATTGCCTGCGTTACAGGAGTCGCTCTTACCCCCCGTGTTGCTGCTATTCATTCTTCTCTGAAGATACGCTCGCATCTTGATATTGTTCATAATCCCCTTTTTCCTGACCAACTCGGGCCTGTGGGAATTCAATAATCAGTTCGTTTGTCTCTAAGCGCTCCCTTTGGCCTGCATGCCAGCCGGGAAGCAGGGATCCTACGGGTAAGCGTAGAGCCATGAAGCGGTTGGGGAATGAAATCACTCTTTTCCTCAGCACCTTGGTCACGTCGAGTAGAGATAGGAGCAGTCCGGTTGCAGCAGCATTAGCAAAACGATTATCATCGGCAAGATCTACTTACTTTGCATTCAGGTTGCGGCTTTAGGTCTCGCTGATACCGTTACTTAATTTACTCAGGGCACTATATAAGGCCAGGACCTCTGAATCCGTGAGCTTGTCCATGATGGTTGTTCCCAGTCGTGATATCTCCGGTACAACCTTTTCCATCAGTTCCGCGGCCAGCTCCTTGCCCTGGTCCGTAAGAGATACGTATACCAGCCGCCTGTCCCCACGGCTCCGCCTCCTTCTGGCCAGAATCCCCGTAATCGTGCATCGCGTACGCGACAACCCCTTGCTTAGCTGGCTCGGCGTCTGAGATCCTTTCTCGTTCAGGAAGAGGATCGCCTTGAACTGCATGCCGGTGATCTGTTGCTCACGTAACCATTTGTTGGTCTTTTCATTCCACGTCTCCGCGATATTTATGGCCACGTTCATGATCTTCTCGAACCCATTTTCACTCTTTCCGTCTTCGCCAGCCATGCTACCCTCCGATTGCAGAATGACAATAATTTTTATACAAACTATTTCTATATAAAACACGCCAATGTGCCTGGTTGTCAAGGATGAATGACCCGATTCGACCCCGCTTGACAATATAATCCATCGCTTGATAGTTTTCATGCAAACAATTTATATTGAAAGCTATATCGTAACGATTATGGAGGGCTTGGCGTGCGGAATATGGACTGCCGTTTTGGTCAAAGGGGGTTAGCGAGCTATGTGGTCGAGATATATCCTGGTATGCCCAATCCTTATTCTGCTGGCGAAAAGAAGGAAAAATAACCTGAAGTATACAGGCAGCGAGAACGTGCCCAGGTACGGGCCTTTTATCGTGGTGTCCAATCATCAGACCAGTTTGGATTATTTCGTTACGGGACTTGCGATGAAGAAGACGGTAATGAGAAGGAGAATGATACCCTGGGCCAAGGCGGAGATAGGGGAAGGCAAAGAGGGGCTTCTGGGAAAATTCTTCTATCATTATCTGGGTACCATCCCTATTAAACGCAAAGAAGTTTGCGGGGCTGGGGGGGCGATCAGAATTAGCCTTGATTACCTGAAAAGAGGCGAAATCATCTATATCTGTCCCGAAGGCACCAGGCACTCGAGAGGCGAACTGGGATCGTTCAAGTACGGGGCATCCAATCTTGTCAGACTCTCGCCCGTCCCCATTCTTCCCGTGGCCGTCTACCGCAGGGAGGAAGACAATGGCATGCAGGTCAATATCGGCAAGCCTTTCTTTATGCCTGAGAAAAGGAGGCTCGGGGTCGTTGCGGATTCAGAGGCGAGTGCAGAGAACAAGCTAAGAGATCAGATCGATGCCGTTGAGCGGTTGAGCGCAAGCATGGCCCATGATAAGGAGGGCATGAAGATAATCACCGACCTGATCAACTACATCAGCGTAAACGTCTCTCTTCCGGAGGTTGACTTTGGCGAGCTCTGCCATATGGCCGATGCTGAGGACAACAAGTTTCTCCAGGATAAGGTGTTTGAACTCCTGCCGGAGGGCTGGAGGAAAGCAAGCTAGAACGAGTAGCGGAAACTGGCTTAGGAATTCCCGGCCTTTTGAAAGGGGGGTACATGCGGCCTAGACTCGAAGAAGCGATAGGACTAAATACACATTTTATTGGCGGCGTACAATTCATTAAGGTCGATGACGCCACCAGAAGCACTGGGTTTCCTCCCGCAAACAATCAAGGCACCCGCTGAAGACTACCCAAGCAGATACGAGTAGCGGCGATAACGGCTATCTACGGCGGCCGGAAACCGCCGGGATAGCTAAGCAGCCAGCATGGGGATGCAAGAGTCCTGCTGCAAGGCAGTCCTAACTTCATATGAGAAAGGAAGTGCCCTTGAAGCCCCTCATCCAGCAAGCGGTCAGCGAGATGCACTCCAGGGCTGGCGAGGAGAGATTCAGGCTGGAGGTCGCACCGGAACTGGGAACGCGGCGGGTG
>JAHEXQ010000003.1 GCA_023252035.1 Actinomycetes bacterium | reverse complement strand
AAACGGGAGAGGTAAGCGAAGCCCAGATGTTCGTGGCCGCCCAGGGGTTCTCCAGCTACACCTACGCCTGTGCCGTGGCCTCGCAGGAGCTTGCCAACTGGATAGGCGCCCACATCCGGGCTTTTGAGTTCTTCGGAGGGGTTAACGAGATCCTGGTCCCGGATAACGTAAGGGTGGGCGTCCCCCATGCCTGCCGCTACGAGCCGGATCTCAACCCCACCTACAATGATATGACCGCCTACTACGGCTGTGCGGTCATACCGGCCAGGGTGCGAAAAGCAAGGGACAAGGCGCAGGTGGAAAACGCGGTTTTGCAGGCTGAGCGCTGGATTCTCGCCCCCCTGCGCCACCGGGTCTTTCACTCCATCGCCGAGGCCAACCTGGCGATCGCCGAACGCATTACCTGGCTCAACGACCGCAAGATGAAGGTGCTTGGCAAGAGCAGGCGGGAGCTGTTTCTTTCCCACGACCTGCCGGCGTTAAAACCGCTTCCCGAGAAACGGTACGAGCTGGCCACCTGGAAAAAGGCCAAGGTGAGCATCGACTACCACATAGAGGTCGAGCACCACTACTACAGCGTGCCCCACCGCCTGATCGGTGAGCGGGTGGAGGCCAGGCTGACATCTTCGACCGTGGAGATATTTCAAAAGGGCAGGCGGGTGGCTTCTCACAAGCGCGGTTTTCAGAGGGGCGGATACACCACGGCGGACGAGCACCGCCCCGCATCGCACCGGGCGCATCTGGCCTGGCCGCCGTCGCGCATCATATCCTGGGCTGAGCAGACCGGTCCGGCCACCGCACGCCTGGTTCAAGGGATCATGAACTCAAAGCCCCATCCGGAGATGGGCTACCGCGCATGCCTGGGGATCATTCGGCTCTCCGGCAAGTTCGGGCAAGACCGCATGGAGGCGGCTTGCGCCAGAGCCCTTCAGGCCGGCGCCTTCTCCTACCGCAGCGTGAAGTCCATCCTTCACGCCGGCCTGGACAGGGTAAGCGACGATCGGGACCCCGATAGGTCGGCGCCTGTGCACGGCAACGTGCGCGGCCCCGCCTACTACAACTAAAGGAGGAAGAACGTGCTTTTTTCCCAGACCCTAGAGAAGTTAAACGCCATGAAGCTCTTCGGGCTGCGGGACGCCCTTTCTGAACAGACGGAGCTCTCCTCGTACGAGGGGCTCTCCTTTGAGGAGAGGGTGGGCATGCTCGTAGACCGGGAGTGGACGGACCGAGAGAACCGTAAGCTGGAGCGGCGCATGCGGGCGGCCAAGCTGCGCATCCCGGCCTCCATGGAGGATATCGATTACCGCTCCGGCCGCGGGCTGGACCAAGCGCTCATGCGCTCGCTGGCCGACTGCCGCTGGGTGGCATCTCACTCCGCGGTCCTGATAGTCGGGCCCACGGGCACCGGGAAGACCTATCTGGCCTGCGCCCTGGCCGACCAGGCGCTGCGCAAGGGATACTCGGCCCTCTACTTCCGAGCTCCCCGCCTATTCTCCGCCCTGCTCATGGCCCAGGCCGATGGGTCCTGGCCCCGGTTTTTGGCCAAGCTGGAGCGGGCCGACGTGCTGGTGGTCGATGACTGGGGGCTTGCCGCCTTGACGGATGGCGAGAGGAGGCAGTTCCTGGAGGTGATCGAGGACCGCCACTCCTCCCGTGCCACCATCCTGGCCTCGCAGCTTCCGGTCTCCGCCTGGCATGAGGTGATCGGGGAGCCGACGGTGGCCGACGCCATCCTGGACCGCCTGGTGCACAGCGCCCACCGCATCGTGCTAAAGGGCGCATCCATGCGAAAGCGCCAGGATCCGAAGGGGCAGAAAGGTCCGGAGAGCGGAGATGACTAGCCCTTCCAGCTCCATCCAACGCTGGCGCCTCAAGCATCAGAAGAGGAAACGAGCAACACAATCAACATCCTTAACACGGACAAGCTCTTCAGAGGCCGCAGGAGGCTTTGGAATGATCGGACTGGATGTCAGACATGGCCTGCCTGAGCTTTATGGGCTTTGGTGGGAGTGGACAGCACAACCTCACGCTGATAGAAAGGGGGTGAGTTCGCTGAAACCAGACATCATTCTGGTCGAAGGTGGACAGTTGGAAAGGACATAGGGTTCCGGCGTCGCTTCGCTCCGGGAGTGTCCACGTTCAAACAGAATTGGTGTCCACTTTCACCAGAATAGGCAGTTCCAGCGGGTAAGGTACTCGTTCAGCTCGGCCAAGCTGTCGAAGCGCCGGCCGGCCAGGGCGTTGCCCTTCAGGTAGGCGCCCGCCCGTTCCACCTTCCCCTTCTCCTCGGGCTTTCCGGGAGCACAGGGCAACGGGGTGAATCCGTAGTGAGTGGCAAAAGAGGCATAGGCCGCATTGATATCCGGGTCGTACAGGGCCGCTCTGGCCACTCCGCTCTTCAGGTTATCCAGCCTCACTACCCTGGGAATCCCGCCGAAGGCACGAAAGGCGTTTTCGTGCAGGCGGATAAAGGATGTGATGTCCTGGGACCAGACCGCCTCCTCGTAGGAGTAGCGGGAACAGGCCAGTACCATTCCGAAGACCCAGGGACGGCCCCAGCGGCCCGTATCGGCCCGAAAGGTGGGTGGCCCGCGGAAGAAATCCTGCTGGGCCTCGGCCCCGGGAGGGGCGTGCAAGACGTCGGCCACCTCGGGGTGGGTGAGCTTGATGCGCTTCGCGTAGCGCTTTACCGACTCGTAGGAACCTACATATCCGTGATCCTGCACGAGATCCTGCCAGATGCGCTGGCAGGTGAGGCCCCCTGAAAGCCCCGCCGCGATCTCTTCGTGCCAGGGCCGGGCCTGGCTCCTGGATCCACGGGAGCCGGTGGGCACTTTGGCCGCATTTGGGGGCTCTTCACCAGAGCCGGTGGGCACTTTGGCCGCATTTGAATGTCGGGATTTGTCGTAGCGCGCCACCGTCTCCCTGCGCACCCCGGTCTCCCGTTCGATGCGCCGGTAGCTCCATCCCAGCTCTAAGAGTGTCTCTACGCTGCTTCTTTTCTCCATCTTGAGGTAGTTTGTCAAGGCCATCACTCCTTCCTGAAAGGAGTGTGGCGCCCATTATTACCTACCTCAAGTGGCCGGTTTTCAAGTGTTCTTAGGTGTCCGCATTTGAGTGCCCGCTAACAGTAATCGATAAAACTGCAGGTAGCAGGGCATTTAGACACGTTCATCGGGGGCTTATCGCCTTCGCCTTGACATAGAAATTATGTTATTGAGATAGCTCCTGAATCCTTGTTTGCCTCGCAATGGATTTGTTTCTCGGCCGCTTTTCTTATAACTGTGATATTCGGTATGATTATCTGGCAATTGATTTAGGAAGTCGTGTGCTTGTTCCGCGCCCCCCGATTTTAGGGCAGTAAGAATGTGTAAACTATTTCTAGCGCGGGCCATGGCAACATAAAACGCATTCTTCGTTACCCGGCTCATATTTACATTATCAAAACCGATAATAACTACATGATCCGCAGATAAACCCTTTGAGCCAACTATGGTGATTAGCTCAACAGCGCCCATTTTCTTTACTTCAATTTCTTCTAACTCCGCCTCTTCCTCTTCTTCGTGTTCAATCTTTGCAATTTCTTCTTGGCTAATGGATTTTTGTGAAATATCTTCCTTGAGTCTGGCCTTATCAGCTATGGAGACAAGCCGGGCAATGTCCTCTATCTTTGTTTCAGTGGCTGTACCCTCATTTTCAAGAATCGTCTTAATATTGTTACACTTCTCTTGTGCATTCTTGATTTCATCGGAATTAACTTCGCAAAAGGATTGATTTTTCTGCATAGCGATTTCGATCAATTCATGTACTCTTGCTGTTGAAATATCTTCGTAGTACAACACCTTTCGAAAGGTGAAATTATTACGGGGATTGTTTGCTAGGGAGTAATAACTCAACACTTTGTAATAGTCCTCTGAGAAATAACGGTTTTCGGGTTGATATTCCGCGACGATACGCTCGATTTCTTCTTTTGATTGTCCGAAGAACTTTACTTTTTTAGCAGGAGTCAAGATGAGCAGAAAGGCATCCTTTGCTTCGCCGGATTCCAATTTAGTCTTGCGCTCGTCAACTTCTGCCTTGTTATCCTGAACAAATTTCTTAATATAATCGACAGCAGTCGCCGAAGTGGCACAAGCAATAACCTGGACTTTCGGTTCATCGGTATCGGCGGTTAAGGGCAAGTAAATCTTTTCTATCGATTCTGCCTCCCTGAGCTGTTGAATGAAATGGTCAACAGTTTTTGTAATGTGGTGGCTACTCCTACTGCAGAAAGGAAGCATTCCGTTGACATAGTCTGTGTTTTTATACAGGTTGCGAATCAACGTGGGTTTGCCTGATTTTAACTCTTCGTAAAGGACTTGCTCATCATCGCCAACGACAAGTAGGCCTTTGGGATTATCTGCCAATTGGTTTATAAGAGCTTCTTCAGCAAGATTGAAATCCTGATACTCGTCAACTATGAAATAAGCATCTTCATTTAGAGTAGAATTTTCTGCTAATGCCTTTGTGGCATGCAAAATCAAATCAGCAAATCCAGCCGCATTATAGAATTGGCAGAGCCTAAAATAGGTTTCTTTTAACACCTTCCATTCATCGGATTCCTCAAAGCAATGATCATGCAATTGTTTCTCAAATTCCTGCCATGTATAGACACCGCCGTCCACGCTGATATGGAAAGCAAGCACATCACCCCACACTATTTCCTTCCAAGACTGTCCTATGATCCGAAAATGCGGACTAAATCGCCATTCGGCCGTACCGTGATTTTTTTCTACAATGCTGCGAGCAAACTTATGCAAGGTGGATACTGAAATTCTGTTTTTTTGCTCGGCGGTTAGTCTTTCGTCGCTCTCAATATCATTCTGCAAATCAGCCACTAACTTTCGAACAAAGCTTGTGACAACAACGCTTGCGTCTTGGTCTTTTTGAAACCAATAGTCAATCCTGCTTAGGAAAAGGTGGCTCTTGCCCGTTCCGGGTCCAGATACAATCAGGAATTTGACGGCATCGTGTCGTGCAATAGCTGAAGCGTTTTGATTGCGGTACTCTTCCCGTTCATTATTCCCGAGCGAATCTAATGCCGCACGCAATGTCTGTATATCAGGCGATTTAAAGGGAGTACCGTCATCGTTAATAAGAAATTGTATGGTCATCGTTGAGAGCTTTCGACAATTTCGATTTCCTCATCCGTCAAGCCGTATAACTTATAGACAATTTGCTCGATGAGGCGGTCGGTTCCTTCGATTTGTGATTTTAGAGGATCGAGCTTCTGCTTGCTCTTGTTGAATTCCTTTTCGAGTCTTTCTTGGTCGCCACGTGATTTCGAATCGAACCCCCGGAGCCTATCTTCATTTCGATGCAAAACATCCAGCAGCCCTTCAATCGAATGATTGTAATAGCCTACGACAAACGATCTATTTGCTAGATTTCCAACATCACCGCCAATTGTCCTTTCTAGGTATGTTATGAATCCCGAAGCCTCCATTTGCTTTTGTTTATTCATTTCAGTCATTTGGTTGGACAAGAAAGCTAGGAAATCATGGACCACGTCTGCCTGGCTAAGGGATGTTTCTTTTTTGCCCCTTTTCTTTATGTCGAGGATTTCGCTTTTCGTCGTTCGCGCAGATTGAGGACCTAGGCTGTGCTTCTTAGAAAGCAGCTCATCGATGAAGCTATTAATCTTATCGAAAGCGGAATCGACCCGACAATCTGCATACATTGCTTCCAATATTTCAGCCTTCTTCTTTCGTTCCACTGTTGGCGTCGTAAAATCAATTTTGCGGATCGGGAGGACTCTTAATTGTGGTGCCTGGAACTGAAAGTAGCCGCCACTCATGATTAGCGCGCCGAAATATCCCTGATACAAGGTCGACATCAATCTACTGTTTAGAATCGCGAGTAAATAGCCCAGGTCGAATTCAGAATCATAAACAAAATTCGTATTTGCCGAAGCGAATGTGCCGCCTCTGTCTAAGTACGCTTCAATCCGCTTGGCAATCTTGGCAAATATGATTTTTGGTTTTTCATATTGTGCCCTGCGATTGTCACTTACGACATCGTGAGCCAAATCAATATAAGGGGTCCTGAATGTATGCCCCTTGTGCACTAAAGGCTGAATGCCCCACGTGTTGCCAAACCGATTAATTAGCCCTGTGTTTAGGAATTTCTTCATGGTTTTACCCGGCCTATTTGTTAATGCTTTCTCATAAGCATCAGCTTCAGTTGCCGAACTGGATGCACGAACGGTCGAGCACATTTCTAGGCTCAACGAAGTCTGCGTAGCTTTGACTATCAGCGGCAGATATTCCGAAAATAGGAATCCCCAAATCTTGTCAGGCAGCTTCGTTAAATTATCGCTCTCGTGAAAACTAAACTCTGAGAATCTCTCATTGTCTTTCTCGCGAATGGTTTCAATGAGTATCTTATAGCGATCAAGGGGGCACGTATTCTCGAAAACCGTTACAACCGGATACACGGAAGGATCATCAAAGACCCTAGCTCTTGAAGCGTCTAAGAGGCGCATCATCTTTGCGTTTTTGTATAGGTATTCACGCAAAGCTACACCATAAGGTGCCGAAAGGAACTTATTAGGTGTAATCAAGGAGGCCAAACCTCCCGTGCGAGTCAGCCTTAGTGCTTGCTCCAGGAACAAGACGTAAGCATCATATGCACCTGATGCTGATGAGAAACAAATACGCCAATAAGGCTTCTCGAATTGAGATAGCTGCTTATTGAGCTCGTTCGCGTTAATGTAAGGAGGATTTCCAATAACTGCATCGAATCCTGCGTTCGTCATTTTCCCTGTGGCGCTGTAAAAGACTTCCGGGAATTCGAGTTCCCAGTGCAAAAAACCCTTTTCCTTCTCAATGGTTGTTGCTCTATCGACAACTCTCAAGTCCTGGCCAATGAGTTGATCCCTGTCTTCTTCAAACCTATCGGGGTCAATGCGGCCTTGGTCAATTAAATCCTTCGCTCCATCGTTACCGAAATAGTGGCTTGTCCAGATACTGAGAACTCTCTTATAGGGTGACAACCACTCTAGGGCTTGTTCGAAATCCTTTTTGCTTTCCTCCAATTCGAAAAATGTTGAATCCGTCAGTTCGCCCACCTTTCTCATAGCGCTCGTAGCAGAAAGCAAACCCGCGAAGCGAGAGCCGAAGATGCTCTTTTCCATTTCTCTTTGCACACCATCAATGCTTGCCCCTATTAAGCTGTTCCCCCACCTAAGATGGTGGTCGAGAAACGACAAAGGAGCACCGACCGCGAATGAGTTTAGCCAAAGGGAAAGCTTTGAAAGTTCGACGGCAAGATAATTCAAATCAACGCCGAAAATACATCGTTTCATGACCATTCGCCGTATGATGACTTTATCGTCTTCCAGTTTTTCCTTCTCAATCGTTACTTGCTGCCTGTCCATCTCTTCTAAAATGTGTTTGCGGATTTCTTGAATCTGTTGGAACAATAGACTTTCGTAGGGCTCTTGGCCAAAATAGATCTGGTCAGAGTATTTGGTCAATATCTCAAAGATACGGTTGGCAATGAAATCCACCGTCGAAACCAAGAAGTGACCCGAACCCATGGCTGGGTCGCATATCTTCAGTTCAAGAGCCTTGAGCGCAGGGTCATGTTTTTTTAATTCCTTATTCTTCCATTTTGCGGACTGATTCTTGTATCTCGGGTCACGCTTTAGAACTTCAACCTGCTTGGAGAAGGATTCCTCAATTTCTTGGATTGAGGGTCCCACGGTGTTTTCGACTATGTATCTGACTATGTAATCCGGCGTGTAATATGAGCCCGTGGCTTTGCGCTCCGCTTTGGTGTTTTCAAAGTAGAGGTCGCCAGGCTTAATACGAGCACCTGTATCCTTTTGGCCTTTGGCGATTTGGCCGACTGGTACATATTTCTCTCGGCCCTTTTCTCTTACGACTGCTAATTCCTCTCTAGCAATGCTTAAATGGAATTCCAGTAAGCCTTCGTAGATGGATCCAAGCTGTTTGACACCTAAGGATTTGAAGTCAACAAACACCCAGGCTTTTCTGCTTTCGTCAAAATAAGTCGTCAAGAGATAAATAGCCTCTGCCAAGTATGAATCAGCGATCTTGTTGGTCTCCAGGAACGCATGCGTTCTAGAAAAGAGCCCACCATTGTATTTGGGAATATTCAGGTCGGGGTCCCCTCTATCGATTATGTGGAAGAGGTTAACCAGGTCATCCCAATAATCGGTCGAAACCTTACTTAGACTCTTGCGCCCCTCGATGTCTTGTTTAATCTCGCCTTTGATTTTAGCTAGGCTTTTCGTGTAATACTTGTCCCGCTCTCTCACGGGCAAGAGGACGCGGGATTCTGCATAAAGAATGAACAGCAGTCGGTAGAGCAAAATCAAGGTATTATCGAATATCTCTTTCAGGCTTTCGGGGGTCTCTATACTTTCTCCATTTTGCCCTCGCCAATTAGCAAAACCTTTGGCGAAATAGACGAAGATCTTCTCGAATATCTCCTTCTTGAGGTTCTCTTGGAGCTTCGCGCCATAATCGATGCTAGCTTTGATGATTTGGTCTAAAAAGGCTTCAGCCGGCGCGGGCTGAAAAGCCTCTTTTCTAAAGAACAGGTAGAAATAAAGGAAGTCGCTCAGCTCACCGGATTCCAGCACCTGTGCTAAGTCGACCTGATAATATTCGCCCATCGTTTGGCTTTGATCGCGAGAATACAGGCGCCAGAGTCTTCCATTAGTGAGAATGGCCCACTTTGTTTTCGTCGAAATCAAATAGCTGGAAATCTGGAAGGTGGGGTTTTGATTGGTAAGAGTGTCCCTACTATCTTTAAGTTTCTTGTCGAGCGGGCGGTCCCAATATTTAGCATCAGCTATAGCTAGGGCATTTGAGTAGTTGTTCTGCTTGACCCCTTGAAAGCCTTTTTGCTTGGCTTGATCGTCAGCGAACAAAGCATAGTCCGGCGTTTGAGTGCGCCCCATAGTCTTCGTTGGTGTTTGCACTATATACGAGAAGCCTAGCAAGCCAAGGATTGGGCGTATAAACTCGTCCTCGGTCTGAGCTTCATTGGAACCTTTAAGTGCATCCTGCTTGGACCTAAAGAGCTCCCGTAGCTCGTCGAATAGCTCTTGGGTCTTGGGGTCCTCAAGGGCGTCAAACCACGCCCGTTCTTGCGGCAACTTTTCAGATAAGAAATAGTCAGCGAAGAGGCCGGTGTTTGTATAAGTCTTTGGTTCTAATAATTCAGGTTGCTCTTGCATGTAAATGCTCCTGGTTACTTAATCTCGAACTCGGCTCTAAGTATCAAGCTATCGGCAAGTTTAAATCTCAGCCTGCCTTCAAGCTTTTTAAGCTGTAGGTCCTTTTCTTCAAAAGATTTCAAATTCTCCTGATCTCTCTTGGAAAGCAAACGCCGATATTCCCTTTCGAGCTTATAAACCCCAGCCCTTAAGCTCATTCTCTCTTCGTGGTTGTTAGCACGCGATAGTTTGCGTTTTGCTTCATTCCATTCGCGCTTCTTCTTATCAACCTGATCTTCCAGCTCCATTAGACTTTCTTCAGTGTAAAGGTCTAACCTTTCACGTTCCTGGTCGTAATACTCTTCGTTAACTATCTTCAAATAATTGGTAAGGGATTCCTTTCGTGATTCATGAGCGGTTTCAATAGTTCTGCTTATGTCTCCTGGGGTGTTTTCCGCTATTCCGTTCTCGCTCAGGGTAACCGTCAAGAGCTTCTCTGTCTGCTCTTTGGATAGCGGAACCCATTCGTCCCCATGATACGCAATAGCAATCGGAAGCAAGTATTCAATCGTTTCAATGCCCTCAAAGATCACTTTGTAGAGAAACAGATAGCCTATCTGGCCTACAAAATCATTAAGGAGACTGATTCTGTGTTGGCCTTTTGTATACTCGAAAGAGATGGAAAGGAAATTGCTCAATTCCTGCGCTTTGGTTACTTCAATGATCTCTGAAACCAACGGATGGAAGAGATGTAGGCGACCAATTCCTTTATCCTTTTCTTCAACGCTGATTGGTCTAAAGCTGACCAGTTGGCCTGTAAGCTCTTCCGGCACCTTCAAAACCAGCTCTGGTGGTAGAGAGTTCACTTTGAAGATATTGGGATCATCGGTTGGCTTTAGATGATCGCCGAGCGCTATCTGAACAATCTCTTTTATTTCTTCATCAATCTCGGAGAGCTGTTCGCTCAATTGGTCATTTCTCAATCTCAGCTTACGTCTCACGTCATCATCGTAATGCTCCATCAATAGATGGCGCGTTTGGATGAAGCGGTCGTTGATCTCCACTTCGAGGTCCTGCTGCAGGTCATCAAAAGCTAGCTGGATTGCTTCAGGATCACGGCAGGTTTGGTATATTCCGAGTATCCTTTTTTCAAAGTCAATTCCGGATCCTAGAGCGCCCATGATTTCATCTGATGAACCAAAAAGACCGTCGAAGAGCTTAAGCTTCTTCGCCAGAATGTCATAGAGTCTTTCGTCTGCAGCGTTTTTCCGGTTGACAAAATTGACCACGACCACGTCGCGTTTCTGACCATAGCGATGGCATCTTCCAATACGCTGTTCGATTCTCTGAGGATTCCAGGGTAAGTCGTAGTTAACGACGATGTTGCAAAACTGCAGGTTGACGCCCTCAGCCCCAGCCTCTGTCGCAATAAAGACCTTCTTGTTCTTCCGAAAGTCGTGGATCAGAGCCTGCCTTATGTTTGTTGCGCGATTGCCGGTTCTGGCCATGGCTGGGAATTCTTTGCACCATTCCGCGTATGCAATGTTTGCATCTTTATGGTTGTTTGATCCATTGAAAAGGACTATTTGCCCGTCATGACCATTTCGGGATAGAAGGTCATAGAGATAGTTCTGGGTTCGTCTGGATTCTGTGAAGATGACCACCTTCTGAGGCCAGTTTTTCTTTGCCGCTTCCGTAAAAATATTGCGAAGGGCATTAACCAAAGCCTCTCCCTTGGCGTTCTTCGAAATCCTTATAGCTAGGTCGTAGTACTTCTTCAGCTCGTTGATTTCAGCGGCCAAGACTTCTTCAGTGATCTCTTGCTTCTCGATTTCGGCCTCTTCCTCCGCGCGCTCTTCTTCCTCTTCCATTTCTTCAAGGTAAGCGTCGTCATTGTCTTCCTTAGCGTCTTCGCTAATGTCCGAGGCTTGCGCTGGTTGCTGGCTGGCTCTTACTAGTTGGAGTTTCCGCTCAAGTTGGGAGATCAGGCTCTTCAGCGTACCAGCGATAGCAAAGGAAGAGCTGGCCAGTATTTTCCTATATATGAGAATCATCAGGGCGCGCTGTTTTGTCTCGACGGACAAAATATCATCGCGAGCCAGATAGTCAGAGACGAACTGATATAACTCCCACTCGTCATCATTAGGCTCAAAGTCCACGGTCATACTGGTTCTTTCAGTATATGGAATGTATTCCCGAACCTGCCTTCTTAGAGATCGCATAATGATCCCACTCGTCACATTCCCTGTTTTTGGATTGATTCTGCCGATAAGTCTTTCGCGAAGATCTTCGAGGTTGACAACCAATTCCTGCTCGTCCGGAGAGAGGAACTTCTTCTTGAAGGAGTAGTTTGTGCCCAGAGCCTGTTCGTCGATAAAGCTCACCAGGCCAAAGAGCTCCATCAGGTTGTTCTGCAGCGGTGTGGCTGTAAGAAGGACTTTCCCTCTAACATTAGGGCCGGATATGGCCTCCTTAATTCTCCTTGCCACCTTATTGTCAGCTTTCCACACGTTTCTTAGCCGATGGGCCTCATCAATAACGACGAGATCCCAGTGAGTTGTCTTTATCTCCGCTGCCTTTCGGTATCCGAAATCCAAAGATGCGATAATAATCCCTTCGTCTGCTAGTGGGTTCTTCCGCCCGCCAGAAACGAGTGTATTGAAGCGCTGGCCGTCAATCACTTTCGCGGGAAGATCGAAATGGGTATAGAGCTCTTCTTCCCATTGTTTTCTTATGGAAGCGGGACAAAGGATGAGAATCTTTCTCCTTCCCTCAGTCCAAAGCTGGTTAATGATTAAGCCTGCCTCAATGGTCTTACCAAGGCCGACTTCATCAGCGAGAATAGCCCCTCTGGCTAGCGGGCTCTTGAAAGCAAAGATAGATGCTTCTATCTGATGGGGGTTAAGGTCAACGGTAGCACGGCCAATACTCTGGTTGAGTTTTGCGGCATCGGAAGATGCGCGTTTGAGCGTCATCTTCTCTGCTAAGTATCGCAATCTGAAAGTAAGGTAATTCTCACCCATTTTCCATGCTTTCTTTCACAGACGTCGAGATCAACTAGCCCCGTCCCTGCATGGTTCAAAGTTGCATTGCTCCGCCCTTATTATCACATACCAGATTGTTGGTGTTGGATTGTTGAAGCAAAGGTTCCTAGAAACCGCTTTGAGACTTACCTCGATTTGGGTTGAATCTCGTAAATCCTTTTTCCTAAGCTGTAGATGTCTGCGAGGACGTTTCTAAGAGCAGCTATGTCGCCCTGCGAAGTTATCAGTGGCCGAACGGGATGCATCACGCGATTTCTCCATTCCGGGAGCTGCTTACGAATTCTTTTGATGCATGCGCTGGATTCGTTTCCAAGAATCCTGCCTATTTCGGGGTTCTTCTTTGTTACCACAAGAAGGTCCGTTAGATTACAATATTCGATTGGGTCAACTTCCACATTTCTGAATTTTGAGAGCTGCCAGAATCCGAGAATGCGCCTCAAGCTATCATCCCCGAGCTTCTCAAGCCATTTATTATTGGGGTCTGTGCAGCACTGCATAATCAGTCCGGCGAAGGCCATTTCTATTTCGGCTAGAATCATATAAAGGAGAGACCGGAAATATCGTTTATTCAGATCAGCAATGGTTAATAGCCCCAAGACAGAAGCATAGGTCCCTAGCTGCTCAGCATCATGTTCTTCTACGATAAAGCCGAATTTGCTAGCTGATAGGAATTCGAGGAGAACATCAAGGGAACAATGGTTGTGAATTTCTTTGAAGCCGCTAACGGCTTCCTCTTGGCTAAGTTCTTGATTGTTTCGTCGCAGATCTTCCAGGCGCCATGCAGTTATCCCGCCAATCAAATCGCCTTTTGCGTTCACTACAATGGCTTGATCAAAATCGCGATCATTTAATTCCTTAAGGTCGTGGGGTCTTATCGGTCCTAGCGGCACCGCGTAACACTCACAAATGTGAACCGCAAGATATCCGAGATCAACGCTGATGTCATGCTCCCAAAGATCCAAAGCTAGCACGATAGAACCTCAGCTTTTCCTTTCAACTGTGGGCAACTTGAATGATCTGCTGGAGCGCCTTGTCCTCATGTGCACCTTATGACCTCAACGATTTCTTGCGCTATCTCTTGTATTGTGTGGGTCGTGGTGCTCCGAGCGAGTTTATCGGCAAGCGATGGGCTGTAGGCTATAACCTCCTGCTTCGATATGTTGTGCCAGATGGGCAACAGAATCTGTTCGCCGCTTACTGCTTTTGTGACAAGCCCATCCAATTCGTAGTTTGTCCAGCCTTTTGCAAAAAATGCCTGCGATAGAACGACAATACCAAATCTACTCTTGGACAACCCGTTGTCGATCTTCCGGCGAAGACTGTCACCGATCGTCAACTCGAATGAATCCAATGCGGGCCGCGGGCCCGTTGACTTCAAATTTAGCCGAGGATGGCAAGCGCGAGCCCTTATTGAGGTTAAGCTCATGAATAATACAAAGTTCTGGCATGGTTTGACAACTCAAACACCTACCTATATGCGCGCCGAAGGCGTGCGCTTCGGCTATTTCCTAGTAATTGGTTTTCGTGACTGGGACTTTGAAACCGACAGACAAGACCGCGTCGAGAAAGCGGCCAGAGCTGTTAGCAATAGCTTGGGTATTTCCGTGCGGCCGATCTTTGTGGACGCGAGACCCAAACCTTCAGCTTCAAGGGCATGATACTCGACGAAGCGAAAGCTGTACACAACTGCTGTAACTCAGGCCTCGATACCAAGCTTTTCCCTCAATACCCTGTCCAGATACTTCTCGCTTGGGCTTTTCGGGATCTCGTCGACGATTTGGATATGCGACGGCACGGAGTTTCCCTCCAGGCGGGAGGCGCAGAACCTGATTATGGCGTCAGGGTCAATGCTCATCCCTGTGAACGGAGCCACGGCGGCAACTAAGTCAGACTCCCCGGGAGCACCGCTCGCAGCAGGGATGCCGTAGACGCACACCTCACTTATCTCCGGCATCTCGCCGATGACGCGTTCAACCAGGTCGGGCTTGATGAAATCCCCTTGGCGCCGCAAGGCACCGCCCTTTCGATAGTCGAAGAACAGCCAGCCGTCTGAGTCGCTATGGACGATGTCGCCGGAGCGGAGCCAGCCGCCGCGGGTCTTCTCCTCGGAAGCCTCAGGCTTCTTGTAGTAGTCCACCTTGTTCTTGCTCTGCAGGGCCATGCGACTGATGAGCTCGCCGGTTTCGCCGGGGGGCACCTCGTTGTCGTCCTCGTCCACCACCTTCATCTGCATCACTCCGGGGATGGGCTTGCCGAAGGAACCGATGGGGCCAGCCCCCACAGGCTTGTAAGCCAGACCTCCCTCGATGGCCCCGTACCACTCCAGGATCTTTAAGTCGAAGCGCTCCTCGAAATCCTCCCAGATGGCCCGGGGGGTGCCGGCGGAAATGACCACCCGCACGGGATTGTCAGCATCGTCGCGGCGAAGGGGCTCGTTGTAGATGCCCGACATCATGCCGCCCAGGAGCGAGAATGTGGTGCAGCCGTACTTGCGGCACACATCCCAGATGCGGCTCTTGGTGAAGCGCTGGCTAATGACGATGGGCACGCGAATGGACAGGCCCGGAATCAGGGTCACCGCCTGGGCGTTGCCGTGGGTGAGGGAGAGGCCGGTGTAGAGGATATCGTTCGGCTGGTAGCGCCAGGCCGCCCAGCCGATGAGGCAGTACATGATGTGGCGCTGGGAATCCAGGGTCACGCCCTTGGGGTTGCCGGTAACACCGGAGGTGTAGATTATCTGCACGGGGGCAGTGGAATCGTCCACCCGGTCGTCCATGCCCATGACTTCCCGGCGGTCCAGCCACTCGTTGAGGGTAGGGTAACGCGAGGCCAGGGCCGGGTCCGCATCCGGCTTCATGGCCAGATAGATCTGCTCTACGCCGACACCCGTACAGGCCGGCTCCACTTCAGACAGCAGGTCCGCCGTGGTCAACACAGCCCGGGCGTCCGAGTCCCCCAGTTGATAGGTGAGCTTCTCCCCCTTGGCCCGCGGGTCGATGGGCACCAGCACACACCCCAGCATGGAGCAGGCGGCCAGGGCATAGATGTACTCGGGCACGTTGCGCATGACCAGAGCAATCTTGTCGCCCCGCACGTATCCCGCCTCTCGCAGGCCCCGAGCCATGCGCAGGGAGTTGGCCCAGAGCATGGCGTAGGTGAGGCGGTCATCGGGATAGGCTCCACCGTTCTCGAAGATGATGCCCACCCCGTTGGGGTTTTCCGTGGCCCGCAACTCCAGCAGCTTCGAGAGCACGCCTTTGTGTTTCGTGAAGCCGGTGGAGGCGGCGCCTTTCAGCACCAGTGAGAGGGTCTCCCGGTTCCCCGTGAGTTTCTGCAGAGTGGAGGCGGTAGGCATCACGGCATCTCCTCCCAGACCTTTCCATCCTTGTGCCAGGTGATGCGGGGCTGCTCCCGGGGCACGAGGCCGTCGGTCTCCACCCGCGGGTAACCCAGCACCATGGCGCAGATGGGCGTGTAGGGCCACTTCACCCCGAGCTTCTTCTTGAGCATCGGGTTGAACTTCGCGGCCACGATGAGGAAGCTGAGGTAGCAGGTGGCAAGCCCCAGCGAGTGGGCCGCCAGCACCATGTTCTGTCCACAGATGCCGCAGTCCAGGCTCATGTCCGATACGCCCCGCTTGTCGCCCATGATGACAATGAGGGACGGCGCCCCCAGGAAGATGTCCTTGGGCCGGATGGTCTTCTTAGCCCCCTGCATCCCACGCTGGTCCATGAGCGAGGGCAGCACCATACTCGCAGCCGCCCAGAAGGACCGCAGGAGCGGGTTGGACTTGCCCAGGTCGTAGAGCCCGGTGAGCAGCTTGTAGAGCGGGTCTATCTGAGAGATGAGGCCGTCCATCTCCTTGCGGTCGTTGATGACCAGGAAGGACCAGGGCTGGTTGTTGCCGGCGGAGGGGGAGAAACGGCCCGCCTCGATGACCCGGCGCAGCAAGGCGTCGGGCACGGGGTCTTTCTTGAAGAGGCGGTTGGAGCGCCGGTTGTAGATTACCTCCTCCACCGGGGTCATGCCGGGGGTGCCCTCCACAGCGGGCGGGTTGGGATAGCCGTCGGCCTGGTGCAGGAGCATGGTCTTGAAGATGCCCTGGGACACGTTATAGAACCCCTGCTGGGTTATGGCGCCTTCCTTGCAGACGGCCAGGCAGTTGGAGCAGCCGAAACAGGTGCCGTTCTCCACCGGGCGGGCTACCTTGTTGAAGAGCTCCAGGTACAGCATGGGACAGGTCTTCACGCAGTTGCCGCAGCCCGTGCACTTCTCCGCATCGATGGTGAACTCCGGGTTGGACCAGATATCCCGGTGCGCCGGGAGATAGGTCTTGCGCTTATGCTCGAGGATCATCTTAAACTCCCCCTTCTTCCTGAATAGCCCTGTCAGACTTTTTCCAGTATATGGATGGCCATGGCGGCCTCCCCCGCGCCCAGGAAGCCCCCGCCGTTCTCAGCCATGGCGATGCGGGCCCCCTCCACCTGGCGGGGTCCGGACTCCCCCCTCAGTTGAGTGACCAGCTCGAAGAGCTGGGCGATGCCCGAGGCACCGATGGGATGGCCCCGGCACTCCAGGCCTCCGCTGGGATTGACCGGCAGCTTCCCACCAATAGTGGTGGCGCCTGATGCGGCGAAGGGGCCACCCTCGCCCTCTCCGCAGAAGCCCAGCTCCTCGCACTGCAGCAGCTCCCCGAAGGCGGTGGCGTCGTGCACCTCGGCCACGTCGATATCCTCCGGCCCGAGGCCGGCCATCTCGTAAGCCCGCCGCGATACCTTCTTGCCGATGAGCTCGTGTTCGGGGCCGAACTGCAGGGAACCGGAGGCGAGCACCGAAGCCCGCACCTTCACCGGGCGGGCATCCGGGAAACGCTTGAGAGCGCTCTCCGAGCAGAGCAGGGCCGCGGTAGCCCCGTCCCCGATGGGGGCGCACATGGCCCGGGTGAGCGGGTAGGCCACCAGGCGGTCGTTCATCACGTCCTCCACGCTCATGGCGATCTGGTACTGGGCTAACGGATTGAGCGCCCCGGCCTTGTGGTTCTTGGAGGCGATGACCGCGAGCTGCTCCTGGGTGGTGCCGTACTGCTGCATGTGCATCCGTGCGGCCATGGCGTAGATGTCCATGAAGGGCGAGTGCCCCCCTCCACCTCCACCTCCACCACCCTCCTTGGCAGCACCGGCTTCCTGGGCTTTCTTGGCCGCATCGGCCTGGAAGGCGCTTATGAGGCCGCGCACAAAGTCCACGTCCGCGTTGGAGATGAACATCTCGAAGGCGGCCTCCTTGTCGGTGGGGTTGTAGACTTTCTCGGCACCCAAGGCCAAGGCCACGTCGTAGGCCCCGGCTTTGATGCCCATCCAGGCCCCGTTCACCGCGCTCGAGGCCCCGGCGCAGGCGTTCTCCACGTTCATGATGGGGACGTTCTCGATGCCCAGGGGGGCCAGGGCCACCTGGCCCCGGATGGAGTGCTGCCCGGTGTTGATGCCCCAGAAGGAGTTGGAGAACCAGGCGGCCTCTATGTCCTTGGTAGTGGCGCCCGCATCCGTGAGCACCAGGTCCAGGGCCTCCGCCGCCATATCCTTAATGGTGCGCTCGGCGTACTTGCCGAAGCGGAACATGCCCACGCCGATGATATAGACGTCTTCCATATCAGCCCTCCACCAGGTCGAGCAGGGTGAGCAGCGACTCCTGGTTGGGCCGCGGATATATCTGGCACCAGGAAGCGTCCCGCATGAGGCGCTCCATGCCGTAGTCCTCCATGTAACCGTAGCCCCCGTGCACCTGCACCCCGTCGGTGGCCGAGCGCAAGGCGCGGTCGGTGGCCTCGATGCGGCAGGCCAGCGCCGGGGCCAGCCCGCCTTCCTCGCAGGCGGATTTGATCATAGCCCGGGACATCTCGATGCCGGAGACCATCTCCGCCATCATGAGGCGCAGCGCCTGGTGGTGCACGATGATGTCGCCGCCCTGGTAGCGCTCCGACGCGTAGGCATGCGCGGTGGTGAAGGCCTTGCGCGCGATGCCGGCCGATATTGCCGCAAAACCCAGGTGCAGCAGGCGTTCCAGGCTCTCCACCATCTCGTTGTCCGCCTGGATGATGGCCAGGGGCTCCACCGCGGTGAGGTGGAGGGAGCCGCACCGGGCGGCCCGCAGGCCCATCTGGTGCTCGTTGGGCGTTATCTCCACCCCTTCCGAGCCGGGCTCCACCATGGCCACGGCGATGCCCTCCGTGCTGCGGGCGAGCACTGTGAACATAGAGGCGGCGGGAGCGTTGAAAGCCATAGGGACCTGGCCGCTCACCTTGCCCCCGGCGAGTGACACCTGGCCCGGATAGGCCAGGCTCATGGGGAAGGCGGCGCCCATGACCGCCTCCAGCTCCGGGGCTCCACTCGCGGCGATAGCCGGCAGGAGCGCGGCGTTGTGGATGAGCAGGGCGGTTGCCGCACCCGCCGACTCCACGGCCATCTCCTCTAGGGCGACGCAGAAGGCGTAGTCGTCCAGGCCCCCTCCCCCGCTCTCCTCGGCCACGAAGGCCCGCAACACCCCCAGCTCGGAGGCCTTGTTCATGGATTCGAGGAAGGGCGTGCCGGTAGGGGCGTCCAGCTCCTCGGCCACCGGGGCCAGCACGCGGGCGGCGTAGTCGGCGGCGGTGCCGCGCAGGATGCGGTACTCCTCGGTTTCGGTCGTCCTTAAAATCTGTATCATCTCAGTTCACCTCCACCTTGAGAGGAGCCCGGAAGGGGCGCGGGATCTCCACGGTCAGCTCCTTGGAAATCTCCGTGTCGTAGAGGCAGAGCCGGTTGAGCTGATTGGTCCCCTCGTAAATCTGGCAGAGCTTGGCGTCCCGGAAGCACTTCTCCACCCAGCGGCGGTCCTCCGAGTCGTCCGCCCCCATCAGTTCCAGGGCCTTGGAGGTTATCTTCATGGCGTTGTCCGCGCAGTGGAACTTGGCCATGGAGGCCAGCGCCAGGATGTGGGTTATCTCCTCGTCCGAGATGAAGAGGCCGAGCAGGGTGTTGATGAAGGCTTTGCCCGCCATAGAGTTGAGCAGCTTATACATGGGCTTGGAGGTGCGGATGGCCCGGGGCGTCAGGTAAGTGGAGTTCACCAGCGGGTGGGCGAGCACCTTGCCGAAGGAGGCGTCGGCCACCAGCGCGTGGTTGATGAAGAGGTTGCGGTTGGCGCAGAGCATGGCGTGCATGTCGGCCGCAGCCATACGGATGCGCTCCTCGTCGATGGGTGCGTGCCCGTTGCGCCGGGTCTTGGCCCAGGCCATGAAGTGGTTGTAGGCGCCGGTGGCGATGCCCGTGGCGATAGCTCCCACCGGTCCGCGCGAGGCCCCCATCACCATGAGGATGCCGTTGACCATCCCGTCCCCGGGGTAACCCAGCACGTGGGAGTCGGGCACGAAGACGTCCTCGAAGAGTAGCTCCGTGGCGTGGCTGGCGCGCTGGCCCATCTTGCGCTCCACCCGGGGAGTGGAATAGCCGGGCATGCCATTCTCGATGAGGAAGGTGGTCCAGGTTTCTAGGGGACGGTTGCGATCGAGGGCCGCGGTGAGGGTCAGGTACTTGGCCTCGCGCCCGTTGGAGATGAAGCACTTGCGGCCGTTGATGACGTAGCCGCCCTTTGTGCGCCGTGCCTCCATGCCGATCTTGCCTTTGGCCAGGAACTCGGGGTCCTCCACATCGGTGCCGGCGGAGGGCTCGGTGATGGCGTAGGCCATGAGCACCGGGTTGCCTTTCTTCTCCTCCTCGGCTATCTCGTGCAGCACCGTGTCCCAGTGGGCCATGGCCCCCGCGGTGATGAGCGGGGACACCCCCAGGGTATGCGCCCCGAAGATGAGGCCGATGCCCCCGCAGGTGGAGCAGAGCTCGTGCACCGCGAGGGCCATGTTGGTGACTATGTACTTGCCGGCGATGCCGCCCACGCCCTCGGGAATGGCCAGCGAGAGGAAGCGGTACTGGCACCCCGCCTTCACGATGTCCCAGTTGAAGTAGTCGTGGTCCCTGCCGATGCGTTCGTCGATCTCCAGCGCCATCGGCTCGGCGTATCGGCGGTTGTACTCCTCGCAGTCCTCTGCCACCTTGATCATCCCGTTCACACCCTTGCGATCGTGCTTGTGCAGGACCTGCAGGGCCGGGAAGTCCTTGAGCAGTTGCTTGCCGCGTTCGCTCATGGCGGTGCCCAGCATGTCATCGAACATAACGTCCCCCTTTCCGTACATTGCATTTGGTTGCTGCAGAGACGGGTGGGGTTGATGGATGCTGAAACTGACCTACGGACGTTGCGGCGTTCCCGACTGGATGCGGTGATTTTACATCATTACTGAACGGTATTCATTTAATCAGTAGTGTGAGCTGCCGTCAAGAAAGTTCTGAGTGCTGCTGGCTGTTACTGCGGTGGCCCTTTTTGGTGTTTTCAGCCTACGCCTTCAGGCCGCGGAAGGCCATACCCATGCTGGCCACGGCGACGCTGTTCAGGTTCCTGCCCAGCCCCTCCATGAAGCCGGCCTGGTCCACGAAGACCATGCCCAGGACGGCGGACCAGAGGATGAGGGCGGTCTCCTCCACATCCCCCGCACGCATGTCTCCCGCCTCCATGCCCTCCCGGATGATCTCCTCCAGGTGGTTGAGGATGCCATTTATCCGGTTCACTATCTTCTCCCGCAGTGCAGCGGAGAGGTCCTCCGGCTTCAGGCCCGCGAAGACGAAGGTGACGATGTCGTAGTAGTTGCGATGCTTGCGGTAGAAACGCAGGTTCACCTTGGCTAGCGCTTCCATCTTCTCCCAGCAGTTGTTGCCTTCTTTGGCGGCCCTGGCGAAGAGTTTGTCCAGGATGGCCAATCCGTCCTCGCAGAGGGAGGCGTAGATCTCGTTCTTGTTCTCGAAGTAGAGGTAGAGGGTGCCGATGGCCAGGTCCGCGTCGCGCGCGATGTCCTCCATGCGGGTGCTGGAGTAGCCGCGCTCCAGAAAGAGCTTGCGGGCGGCATCCAGGATCTGGTCCCGCTTCTCCTCTTTCCTGCGCCTCATGCGCTCGCTCTCGGCCATGGGGGTCACTCCCGGTGTCGTCGCCCCTACAAATCTAAACCATCTTGGCCCATCTTGGCACGAAATATGAACCGGATTCAATAGTGGAAAATCGGGTCACATGGGTCCTACAATCCAAAGGTCGTAGCCTACATCTTATACAAGGTCTTTGAGGCCTTTTCATACGGATCAACGCTCAGCGGAGAAGAAGATATCCCCCGTAAGGACATCACGGATTACGTCAGTTATCTGCTGACCAAAGGGCTCGGAGTATAGCGGCCGATCCAAGGCTGTTCCGCTCTTTTACGCCAACCCTCCTGTGCTGGAAGCAGTACGCATCGGAAGACAACCCCTTGGAGCCTTATGCTCTACATGTCGGGGCAGCCCCCATGCGTCTGTCATCACCAAGGCTTAAACTACAACTGGGCAGAAAGGAGGGGACATGGACCAAGGCGGAAAAGATGGCGACGATAACGTGAACACGCCCACTGGGCTGCGCGAGCTGCTCGCTTCCCGCTTCGGCTACCGGGAGTTCCTTCCCGGGCAGGAGGAGGCCATTCACACGGCAATGCAAGGCCGCCATCTTCTCCTGGTCATGCCCACCGGCAGCGGTAAATCGCTCGTCTATCAGCTCCCCGCCCTCCTCGGGTCCGGCTTGACCATCGTCGTCTCCCCCCTCATCTCGCTCATGAAGGACCAGGTGGATGAGCTGACCCGCCGGCACATCGCCGCCACCTACATCAACTCCAGCCTCAGCCGCGAGGAGCAGGTGGCCCGGCTCGCAGCATGCCGCAATGGCGAATACCACATCCTCTATGTGGCGCCGGAAAGATGTCGCGATCCCTCTTTTGTGAAGGCCTTGGGCGAACTGGATATAGCGCGGCTTGCCATCGACGAGGCCCACTGCATCTCGGAGTGGGGCCACGATTTCAGACCCGATTACCGGCGCCTGAAGGAATTCCGGCAGCACGCGGGCAACCCGCCGCTCACCGCGCTCACGGCCACCGCCACGGCAAGGGTGCAGCGCGACATCGTCGATTCGCTGGGACTCAGGCCCGTCGAGGTGGACGTCCGGGTCCACGGCTTCGACCGGCCCAACCTCACCCTGAGCGTACGTCCCACTTTCGGGGACGAAAGGAAGCTCGCATTCCTGCATGAATTCCTCACTTCCCATGGCGGTTGCGGGATAATCTACGCGGGGACGCGCAAGACCGTGGAGCGGTTGGCCGGAGAGCTCAAGCGGACGGAGCCGACCATCGTGGGATACCACGCCGGCATGGAAGCGGCCGAGAGGACGTCAGCACAGGAGGCCTTCATCGGCGGCAAGGCGAGAGTGGTGGCGGCGACTTCGGCCTTCGGCATGGGCATCGACAAACGAGACGTCCGCTTCGTGATCCACTACAACTACCCCGGTTCGGTGGAGCAGTATTACCAGGAGATAGGCCGCGCCGGGCGCGACGGGCTGACCTCGGAATGCGTGCTGCTCTATGCGTCGGAAGACGGAGACCTCCGCCGCTTCTTCATCGACGTGGGCTACCCCGACCGGGAACGGGTGAAGGAGGTCTATGAAACCATCGTGGCCATGCGGGAAAATCCCGTCCTGCTCACCTATAAGGAGATAGGAAAGCTGTGCGACGGCTACATGTCCGAGGGCCAGGTGGGTTCGGCGGTGCGGCTGCTGGATGGGGCGGGCGTGCTGCGGGCGTACTCGGCGGAAGCCAGGATCGCGGTGACCCTGGAGCTTCCTTATGCGGAGCTGCTGCCTGGCTTGCGGGGAGATATCCCGAAGCGCATCTTCGAGGCCCTCTCCTCTTCCGCCGACCTGGAGACACCCGGGCGTTTCGACGTCAGCCTGCCGGCGCTGGCCTCCGATGCGAAGTTGGAGCCGGTACAGGTGCGCAGGGCGCTGGCGGCTCTGCGGGACGCCGGCCTCATCGGTTATGAGCCGCCCTTCCGGGGACGCGGCATAGAGAAGGTCCCGGGTCAGCAGCTTCCTTTCGCCCGGGTGCCCATAGACTGGAATCGGCAGAAGGCTTTGCGGACCATCGAGGAGGAGCGGCTCGAGGCCATGGAGATGTTTATAAATATTCACACTTGCCGCCGCGCTTACATCCTGCACTACTTCGGGGAGCGAGATAAGCCGGTCTGCGATAGCTGCGACAATTGCCGGGGCAGGGAAACTGCCACCGGCCTGGGGGGCGTCCTCCAACGCCGGGCCGATGTAGCGCTGCCGGTCCTCCTCTGTATGCGGCACCTGAAATTCCCCTTGGGGAAGGGGCGTATAGCGGAGGTGGTCACCGGCTCGCGCAGCCAGGCTGTCCTGGAGCGAGGCCTCGACCGCAACCCCGCTTTCGGCCTCGTGTCGCGAGGTCAGAACGAGGTTAAGGAGGTCCTGGAGGAGTTAGCCCTGGCCGGCTATGTCGAGCGCAACCGGGGTGCGGAATATCCCGTCTGCATCCTGACGCCAGCGGGGAAAAAGGCGGCGGTCGGGATAACGGCGGCGAGCCTGGCACCCAGCCGCACCGCGGCGCAGAAAGAGGCGCCTATCCGGCACAAGCCCGCACACCGTTCCAGCGCCGGGGAGATTGATGCGGCCGTGCTCCGCTGTGTACGGGATATGCCCTTCCCGGTCGGCGCGGAGAAGATCGCGGAGGTGCTTACTGGCTCCAGGTCGGAGTGGATCGCGCAGGCCGGTATCGATTCTTACGAGTTCTACGGAACGGTCAACGCCACCCAGGCCGCGGTCAAGAAGAGGGTCCTCTCCATGCTTGAGCGGAAGCTGCTGCGCCGCAGCCACGACCGCCAGTACCCGGTCGTCGAGTTAACGGCCAAAGGCCTGGAGGAGCTCGCCGACACGCGAAACTGGCTCTAGCCCCGGGATAAAATGGGGAAGGAGGGCGAATGTCTCGATGAGTTCCATTCCGGCCGGCAATTTCGACCGAGATACTCTGCGCCGACTTGCAGGCCACCGTTCGTTTGAGCAGGGAGAGGAATACTTCGCCAGCGGACAGGTCCGCTCGCTGGTGGAATACGCCGGCAACATCACGGCAAGAGTGCTCGGCTCGCGAGAATACAGGGTGAAGCTGTACGTTGAGGAGGATGCGCTGGAGTACTCGTGCACCTGCCCGGTGGGGTGCGACGGGTTATTCTGCAAGCACTGCGTCGCGGTCGGGCTGGCATGGCTGGAGCAAACATCGTCTGGAGAAACCGGGTCCGGTGATGCGATACCGGCGCTGACGATGGACGATGTCCGGGCTTACCTCCTGGAGCAGGACGGAGAAACGCTGACGGAGATCATCATGCAGCAGGCCCTGGAAGACGAGCGCCTGCGCCGTCAACTGCTGGTGAAGACGGCCAAGGGAAAGCCCCGGGGTCTTGTTCTGGAGTCATACCGGGCGGCGATACGCGAAGCCATCGAGGTCGATGAGTTCGTCTCGTACTACGATATGCCCAGCTACACACTAGGACTTGAGGAATCCGTAGACTTGCTCCAGGAACTCCTCGCGGAGGGACATGCGGCCGCAGTGATCGATCGCTCCGAGTATGCCCTTTCGCTCCTGGAGGAAGCTTTTGAGTCGGTGCACGACTCGGACGGCTACTTCGGCCACTACTCGGAAAAGCTCCAGGAGCTCCACCACGCTGCGTGCGGAAAAGCCAGGCCGGACCCGGAGGAGCTGGCGGAGCGTCTCTTCGAGTGGGAGCTCGACACGGTATGGAATACCTTCTACGGCGCGGTCGAGACGTATGAGGCCATCCTCAGCGAGGAGGGGCTCGCGGCATACCGTGAGCTGGCGGAGGCCGAGTGGGCGCGCGTTCCCTCCCTGGGACCCGGTGACCGCGACGAGGAACGGTACGGGAAGCGCTTCCGGATCACGCGCATCGTGGAGAGTCTTGCCCGCCTGACCGGCGACAGCGAGGAGCTGGTTGAGGTAAAGAAGCGGGACCTCTCGTCCCAGTACCAGTTCCTGGAGATCGCCGAGATCTATGGCCAGGCGGAGAAGCACGATCTAGCGCTCGAATGGGCAGAGCGCGGGCTGCGGTCCTTTCCCGAGCGGGCCGATTCGCACCTCCGCGAATTCCTGGCGCAGGAGTACCACCGGCGCAAGCGCCATGACGAGGCCATGGCCCTGGTATGGGATGAGTTCGCCGACTCGCCTCATCTCGAGAAGTATAAGTACCTGAAGAGCCACGCCGACCGCATCGGGCAGTGGCAGGTATGGCGCGATAAGGCACTCGCATACATGCGCGAGCGGCTGGTTGAGAAGAAGCGGGAATCCCAGACAAACCGGTGGGGCGGCTACTGGCGGATGGACCACTCGGAGTTGGTGAAGGTCTTCCTCGAGGAAAAGGATGTCGAGGCCGCCTGGAGCGAGGCCGGGGAGGGCGGGTGCGGGAGCGACCTCTGGATGCGCCTCGCGGACCTACGCCAGAAGAAGTACCCCGAAGATTCCCTCCAGGTCTATACTGCGCAGGTCGACCCGCTGATCAACCGGAAAAACAACGATGCGTATGCGGAGGCCGTCGAACTGCTTCGGAAGATACACGCCGTCATGGCCCGGTTGGGCCGCGAGGCTGAGTTCAAGCTCTACCTGGACTCGGTACGGGCGACCCATAAGCGGAAGCGGAATCTCATCAAGTTGCTCGACAAGGAGGCATGGGGATGACGAGGGCCGCGGTGGCGGTGATTCCGCTTGCTTTGCGGAATACCTGCGATCCAAGAAAAAGCTGCGCATGGTCTTCGCCCCGGCTCCAGAGATTGTTCGTCGCTGCTCCCGAAGCGCAAAGGACCTGGAAACCCTGAATATCCTGTCCTGAAGCAGGAACTGAGTATAAACGGCGAAAAGCCCCCGCGGACGGCGGCCTTCAGAGTGCCTCTCCCCCATAGTATCTGGCTCCTGATATGCTATCCGACCATAACTTCAACGGGGGTGCCGGGGGCAACGAAGGAACCCCCTCCGTAGACGCAGGCTCCCAACTGGCGGAGCAACTGGAAATCCGTCTCCGGTTCCTCGAAGCCTTTGGCCCGCGTCGCGCTGCGCTCGGTCTTCTGGGGCATGATCCGCTCCTTTCTCGATGGGCCAGGCGGAACTTCCGGACCGGGCCTGCAACCGGGCGACGCCCCTCCGCTAATACATATGGTAGACTCAGTTCGGAAACTGCTAAAGCCGTTCCAGGGGAGGTGCCGTTTGGACGCCAAGCTCTGTTCTTGTGCCGGCTGCCGGTCGCCTTGCCTTTCAGCGCCTACCCCGGTTTCTCTACCGGGGGAGTCCAGGCCGGCAACGTGAACTTGGGAACGCTTCAGGATAATCCAAAGATAGCTAAGTAACGGCTGAAAACAGGCGAAGGAGGGGTTTCTAGTGGATTTTGAGTTCGACGAAAACCAGAGGATGCTGCGCGAGAGCTTCAGGGAATTTCTGGATAAAGAGATCGGCCCGCTGGTCGATGCCCAGGAGAAGAAGGGCCCCATGACCAAGGAGGAGGCCATCAGCCTCATGAGGCGGTTCAGGAAGGTGGGCATCGGTTTCGACCTGGAGAGCATGCGAGAGATGGGCAGCGATCCTCTGGGCATCGCCATCCTGGTGGAGGAGCTCTTCCGGGTCTGGCCCAGCGCCGCGGGCCTGCTAGGGCTCTCCTTCCCCACCGCCCTGGTCAACTTCGCCCCCGTGGAGATGCGGGAGAGGCTGATGCCCAAGCTGGAAGCCAATGAGCTCATCGGATGCTACGCCATCACCGAGCCGGAAGCCGGCTCCGACAACCGCGCGATGCGGACCACCGCGGTGCTGGATGGTGACCACTATACCGTCAACGGCACCAAGACCTGGATCACCAACGGTCCCGTATCCGATCTGTGCCTGCTGGTCGCCAACGATCAGAACGGCCAGAGGATTTTCCTGCTCGTGGACAAGGAGGAGTCACCCTACGAGACCAGCGAACTGCATAAGCTCGGTTGGAGGGCCGGCCCCACCGGGGAGATATTCTTCTCCGACTGCCGCGTTCCCAAAGGCAACAACATGATGGAGATGGTCAGCAGCATGCTCTCCGGCCGGGGAGCCGAGGTCACGGGGGACGGAGTTGATATGGCGGGGCTGGCGAAGTCGGGGTTCATGAGCATGCTGGGGAGAATGAGCCCGGAGAACATCATCTTCGCGTTCCTGCGGAGCGGCATGGGGCTGGCGGGGTCGGGCATAGCCCAGGCGGCCCTCGATGCATCCATCAAGTTCGCGCAGGAAAGGATGCAGTTCGGCAGGCCCATCGGGAAATTCCAGCTCATCCAGGAGATGCTCTATAATATGAAGGCTTTGACCGTGACATCGCGCTTGCTCTCCTATCAGGCGCTTCAGATGGCCATAAACGGTAATCCAGAGGCTCGCCTGATGTCCTCGCTGGCCAAGGGTTACGCCTGCGATGCCGCGGTGAAGGTGACCTACGACGGTATACAGCTCCACGGCGGCATGGGCCTCTCCGACGAGTATCCGCTGGAGCGATATTTCCGCGATGCCCGGATGCTGACCATTCCCGACGGGACCAGTGAGATCCAGAAACTGGTGGTGGGACGAGAGCTCTTGGGCAGCGGGTTTACGGCCTATGCTTAAATCCTTACATTGGGGACAGGACTTAAAGTAAGGATATATATGAAGGCGGAGGTTGTGTTTGTCTCTCTGCTGACTTATACTATCGTTGAGCGTGTGGTTTTTTACGGCATTGAGCATTGTGTGTTGATCCCGAGGAGACCCCAACCTCGGGATTTTTGAATGTATGTGGGGAGGTGAATGAGAATGAAAATTTACGTAGGCAACCTGCCCTACAGCGTAGGCAACGAGGAGCTGCGCAAGGCTTTCGAGGAGTTCGGCGCCGTCGAGACGGCCGAGGTCATCATGGAGCGCGATACCAATCGCTCCAAGGGATTCGGCTTCGTGGAGATGCTGAACGACGAAGAGGCCAAGGCGGCTATCGCGGCCATCGACGGTAAGGACATGGATGGTCGGACCGTCAAGGTAAGCGAAGCGAAACCCAAGAGGACCGATACCAGGCCCAGGTCTTTCCGCTATTGAAATGAATGGCCGGCCGGAAGGCCGGCCATAAATATTCCGCCCAGCACTACTTCCCCGGCTCTACCTATCCCAGGACTCTGGCCAAGGAGAGGGCGAAGGCCATATCGCCTTCCAGTTTTATCTTTCCCTGCATGAATGTCATGGGAGCGTTTAGCTTCCCCGTCGCAATTCCCGCTGCATCCTCGAGTGGGATGTTTATTTTCACCTTAGGATCTGCGTAGTCATTGAACTCAAGGTGCAGAGGCACGGTCCAGTCTCCCGGCATGCCCACTTCCAGGTCCAAGGAGCCCTTGGTTTCGCATACGGCGTCGTAGCGCTGCCGGGTGGTCCAGGGCGTGATGAGATCGAAGGCGCGCTGGATGAGTTCCTCCGGCAGCGTGACCGAGAGCATGGGTTTCTCCACGCCCCCCGGCGTTACCGTTATCTTCTTGCCGTCCACGATGGTGATGCCGTAGGTCAGCGACTTCTCCCCACCCATGGTGAGCTGGACGGTGAAGGTCGTGCCGCCCATGCTGGGTACCGGCTTCTCCTCGAGCAGCTTCTCCACCAACCCCGGGACGTAGGATTCAATGTACTCCTGGATTCCAACACTCTCTCCCATTCGAAACCTCCCCTGTGTCGGTGCGGCCACAGCCGCACAGCTCAAACCGAACAAAAATGTACCTGTTTCGAAAATAGCGTTCAGCCCACCATATGTTGTGGCTCATTGCGGTGGTGCACTGAACCTATTTTCACTCTCTGATGGTGCCGCTACCGTGGCATGGACGACTGACCCCGAACATTTTCGCTTTTCCAGAACGGACAACCACCTATTGCTCCACCAGCCGGTAAAGCCTGTAGGGTATGCCGCAGGTCATGTGCTCGGGCCGGTTCGCTCCCCAGGTGATGCCGCCCGTGCAGAAGTGCGAGATGTTGGCCTTGCCGGTGATGGCCGGGATGACCGTCGAGTTGCGGCACACGGACATATCCGCCATACACGCTGCGATGAGCCGGTCGAAGAGATCGCTCACCACGGTACTGCGGAAGAGCAGCTCGGTGGCCTTTCCCCATCCGGGCATCTTGTTGAGCATGGCCAGGGCAGGATTCACTGCTCCTATCAGCCACTCTTTCCAGCCGCCGCTGCCTACCTCCAGGATCCCCAGGACGCTCTTGTCCGTCTGGCCCGCGTATTGCATGGCGCAGTTCTCGCGCCCCAGCTTTTCCAGGTGCGTTTTCAGATTCCTGCCCGAGTCGCGCAGGATGACCACATCCGGTTCTGCGCCTGCCTTGGCGAAGCCGGGCAGTGTGGCCAGGGCGATGCCCCAGGTCGTTTCCCGGTGGGGTTCGAGCCGTTTCTCGAAACTGCCCTCCGCTTGCTTTAAGCCCAGAGCCACCGGGGACCACCGGCAGGTGCCGATGGAGGAGGCGCGCACCAGGAGGCCTTCTTCGCCGGCCTGTGATACCGCCTGGCAGTAGCTGATACCTTCGAAAGCAAGCAGGTTGTCCCAGGAATCCGCAAGGCTTGATAGGAATTTGACGCCGACAGGCTCGGGGCGATAGCTGGATGCATCCACCGATGTCCCCTTCCCCTTTTATACTGACATGTCAGTCAGTATATAAAGAGCCTTTCCCCCTGTCAATTAAGTGTGCAACTGAGCGCAACTGAAACAAGGGTGCAGCAGAGGGGTCTTCTCCGGAGAATCGCATCAGCATACCATATGTTGTGACTCATCGCGGTGGCGCACTGAATCCATTTTCACTCTCTACCGGTACCGCTACCGTGGCATGGGCGGCTGACCCCTGACTGTAATTGACTCAGTCCAACTCTATCTTGACGAAGCGGTCCAGCAGAAAAGTCTTGTTCATGCGGTCCACGTGGCAGAAGGCCTCCAGGCTGAAGCTGCCCCAGCGATTATGGATAGCCAGTGGCGTGAGCGTGCGCGGCTCCGGACCTTTGGTCCCTCCGGCATAAACTACCTTGAGGCAGGACTGGGACTGGATGGCCTGGCGGATGATCTCGAACTCGGCGGGCAGCTCAAACTCCACGTCGCGCATGTCCTGGAATCCGAAACCGCCGGAAAATCGATCGAGCTCCTTGAGGGGATGAGACAGCCAGCCCTTCACCCCCAAGGCCTCCTCGAAGACCAGCTTGGTGGCACGAGCGTCGGGGAAAGCGCGGTGCAGACCGCACGTGTCCAGCCCGATGGACTCGGCCAGAGTGGCCAGTTTGAAATTCCGGCGCTGGGCGAGACAGGCGCGCGCTATGCCCAGGTTATCGATGACGGTGTTCCCGGGCATGGCCATCTCGCAGCGGACTAGTTCCATGGAGACGATGCCCACATCAAAACCGGCGTTATGGGCGAGCAGTACTGAGTCGCCCGCGAAATCGAAGAAGGCCGCCAGCGCCTCGTCGGCGAGGGGTGCATCGCGAACCATGCTCGAGCTGATCCCGTGGATGGCGGCGGCGGCGCGCGATATGGACTGACGCGGATTCACCAGGGTGGAGAAGCCCTCGCCCTCCTCTCCTATCTTGAAGCGGATCGCCCCGATCTCCACCATACGGCTGGATTCCGAGAGGCCCGTGGTCTCCACGTCGAAGGCGCAGAAAAGGGTATCGGCGATCGCCATCTTGTCATCGTGCGTTTCTGGTCTAAGCATTATCATCCCATGATAAGCGCAACGCATCCCCTGGGAAAGTTATTCCTCACGCTGCTCCGCTTTCTTCAGGCGGAGCGCGACCGTCTCCTCCCAGTTCAGGAACTGGTCCACTTGCGTGGCGTCGAACTCGCTCCAGGCGCCGCAGGCCACGGCTTTGCCCAGCTTGAAAGTGGATAGCGTGGAAACCTCGTCCCAGTGGCCCAGCGTCCGGATGAGATCCTCCATGGCTCTACGCTCCGGGCTCTTGGCCTCGGGAAAGCGGGGCGTCTCCTTCCGACTCAGGCTGAGGATATTGCAGGAGCCACGCACCCGGTCAACCTTCATGGCAGTGCAGTACTCGTCGATGTGCCCCTTCAATTCCTCGAGTTCGGCCTCGACCTTGGCCTTCTTCTCTTTGAGCGCGGCATAGCGGTCCACCAGTTGCACGCCGTCATCGGCTTTGAACTCGGGGGGCGGCAGTTGCTCGACTGCAAACAGGTGCTTGCGATGCGGGCAGAGTTCGGGGAAGTCGCACCACTCGCAGAGGATTCCCGCTCGCGGTTCGAAGCTTTCGCTAGCCTCTATGGTCTGAATGAGGGAGATGACCTTGTCTTTCAGCTGCTCCAGTTGCTCAGGGGTGCGCCGGGAGCGCATCTCCTTATCGAAGACGAGGTAATGCCAGACCAGGCTGACCTCGCGTACATCCGGGAGAGCCTGCTCCACGCCGAGGTGGTAGAGGGCGAGCTGGCGATCGTTATCGAGCTTCCACTGATCGGGCAGGGTACCGGAACCCTTGTAATCATGTATCTCATAGACCCCGGGCTCCTTCTCCACCAGGCGATCGACCACGCCGGTCATCCTGTACCGGCCCTCGGGGTCCAGCGGGATGACGACCTTCTGCTCCAGCCACAGAGTGCGCCCGTCATCGAAGGGATGGTAGTGGCGGTAATACTCGCGCACGCATCTCTCGCCCATCTCGCGGTAGTTCTCCGCGCAGTACTCCTCCTTCACCACGAAGACGCAGTCGTGCCAGTTCCTGTCCCAGCCAGAGTTGTAGAAGGCAACCAGCTCCTCCTCGGAGTCGGGCTTGCAGTACTTGAGGTCGGTGTAGAGCTTCTCCAGGGTCTCGTGCACCCGGGAGCCCATGAAACCCTCGATGCCCTCCCGCTTCGACCGGATGCGGTCGATGTACTGGAACTTGTACATAAGCGGGCAGTTCTCGAAGGCCTCCAGTCTGGAATGTGAATAAATCGTCACTCGGACCACCCCTTCAGTTTCTTATCCATTACAACTGTAGCCCATGGGAGTGACAAATGACCTTGGCGAAAATGCGCGGAGCGAACATCCGAAAAAGCGAACATGTTCGGTACCAGGTACCTTTTTGTTCGCCCACAGGTATAATCGTAGCGGCCGACCGGTTGCGGGATTGGAGGCAAGTTGGAGCGAGCGAGTATTGTGGTTGTGCTCATGATCGCCGTCCTGATCGTGGGCTGCGGGGCCAGGAGCGCGCCTCGAGAGACGCAAACGGCGGAGGCACAGCCGGAGGAGACCCAGGTCACCGAACCCGTGACTCCGGCTCCGCCACCTCCCCCTCCTTACCAGCTCTTCGACGCTTCACGTTCCATCGAGTACGCCCGGCAGCTGGCCGACGGGATAGGTTACCGGCCGGGGGGGAGCGCCGCGGAGCACCAGGCCGCGGACTTCGTCGCCGGCGCGCTGCGCGACCTCGGTTGCACCAACGTGGTCAAGCAGCCCTTGCCCCTGCCCAACGGCGCCACCACTTACAACGTCTATGCCGACAGCCCCGGCTCCAATCCCAACGAGGTCGTGGTCATCGGCGCGCACATGGACAGCAAGGGCGGCTCCGGCAGCCCGGGCGGGAATGACAACGCGAGCGGCGTGGGCGCCGTGCTGGAACTGGCCCGCGTCATGAGGACCAACCCGCATATCCCGACGCTGCGGTTCGCGGCCTTCGGGGCCGAAGAGGTGCTCCAAGGATACGGCAGCGGCAACCACCACTTCGGCTCGCGCTACTTCGCCGCCAACCTGGGTTTGATGCCGGGCAAGGTCATCGGGATGATCAGCATAGACATGATAGGGGTGGGCACATCCTTCTATGTCAACTCCACGCTGGCGGCGCCTGCTACCTTCGCCGAGCTCTTCACGAACTGGACCGAGCGCATGACCGTGCCCTACACCTTCCGGCAGGACACGGGCTCCAGCGACCACGAGGCCTTCGAGGCGCACGGCATCCCTTCTTTCTGGGTGGAATACTGGGATGACCCCTACTATCATTCACCGCAGGATGTGGCCGCGAACCTCGACCCCGCGCTG
This sequence comes from Actinomycetes bacterium, assembly GCA_023252035.1. Taxonomy (GTDB): domain Bacteria; phylum Actinomycetota; class Geothermincolia; order Geothermincolales; family JAHEXQ01; genus JAHEXQ01. Next base: position 10,667 of record JAHEXQ010000003.1, on the reverse strand, counting down.
GTCAAGCAGACGGGCCATTTGGTGCAGGGATTCATCGAGAGCCTGGATGCGGCGGACTGGCAAGCCCTGGACGCGGCCGCCGCGTACCATTAGGCGGGCGGAGACTCACTCCACATCATCGAACTCGCCCTCATCCAGATATTGCAGGGGCCTCTTGTTCCCCTCCCATATCTCGGCTTTGAGCATCTCCACGACATTGAAGACGATGGGGCAGGTCGCATAGTTGGAGATCACTCCCCTGAGGCGGAAGATGAAGCCCCGCTCCTGCAGGTGGGGGTAGGAACGGCAGTTCTCGGGACGTGACTCGTAGCGGCTGCAGAGGTTGCCCTTTAGCAGGGGACAGGGCCTGCGATTGAAGACCAGGTCGTTGAAGCGAGGGTCTTTGGTGAGGAAGCGTCTCTTGAATTCCGAAGCCGGAAGGCCCGTGGTTCGCGCCAGGCGTTTTACATCGTGCCTCGCAAGCGATGGACTCATGCGCCGGCAGCAGTTGGCACAAGCTGTGCAGTCTATCTCGCCCGTCACGTAGTCATTCAGCCGGCGTACGAGGGCGTCGAGCTCCTCCTCCGCCACGCTGCAGTTCTTCAGCCACCCGAAGAAACGGCGGTTGGTGTCCTCTCTCAGGTTGGCCAGTTCGCGGATCTCGAGCGGGTCTCTGTGCAAGCCAGGCATTGCGTTGTTTCCTTCCGGCCGGCTTAGTGCAGCCTCGAGATATTGTAGGATGACGACAGATTATGCAGGTCGTTCAGTATATAGGCAAAGGCCATCCAGCTCCATGGGCCCCAGCGCTCTTTGACCAGCCCGTTGATGCGTTTTATCTCCTTCCGCGGTTTCGCTGGGGTCTCGCCGAGGAGGAGTTCGCTCATGAGGATGACGCTCCAGGCATCGATGGGGGCAGTGCCGCTGCGAAGCACGATGCCGGAGGCGTAAGCCCCGATTCCCGGGATAGCCCTGACCCGCGCGGCCGCCTCCTCTTCCGATAACCCATCGAGTTCCCGCATGGTTACGGGGGCGTCTACCATGTAGCGTGCTGCGGCGGAGAACAGTTTCGCCCGGTAACCCAGCTTGGCCACATCCCTCAGCTCTGACTCATCCACCGCTGCGATGGCCTCCGCTGTAGGCCAGAGGATCACCGTCTTACTGTCGAAACGGAGGGCAGTCCCCCAGTTGGCGAGGAGCGCATCCGTCATCTGCTGGCTGCGTTTCCAGGGCGCCATCTGCAGGGTGATGGCCAGGGTCACCCGGCCGAAGAGGTCATCGAAGCTACCCAGGCGCATGCCGTACAGGTCTTCGACCGTCTGCTTCAGTACGGGGTCTTTGCGGGCAAACCTGTAGAAGCCCTCCAGGTCCAGGTCCTGACCGAGTCCCGCCTCGATCTCCCGCCTCAGGTAATCGAGCGCTTGCGGCGAAAGGGCCGATGGGGCGTAGGCCCGTACCTTCACGGCTTCATCTTCGTAACGGAGCTTCACGCCCACTGGTGTGTGGCTGAACTCCGCCGGCATGTACATACCGCCCCACAGGATGCCGTCGGCGAAGATCTCCCGGGGCGAGCACCAGTACCAGCCCGCGGGCTTGCCTATCGTGAGCTGAAAATCAAAGGGCTGCGGGATGACGACCTCCAGCTCAGCGCGCCTCCGCATCGGGATAGCTTCCATGCCGCTATTCTTCCCGGCCCGACGTGTGTTAATGCAGCCGTGACTTGGGTTCGGCGGGCGTTATTAAATTCTGGGGTCTGACCGCAGAATTCAATAAATCGGTCAGGGGTGGTTGGTGACGTTGGAGACGAACTCGAAGCGGATGCCCTCAGCCTGCAGGACGGGGATCATCTCCCCCATTACCGCGGCGGTGCCGGGACGAGCGAAGTGACAGATGCCGATCGCCGTACCCCAAACGCGCGCCTTGGCCGCCAGAAGGCGCAGAGCATCCCGGATGCTCTGCGCGCCCGTCTCATCATCCAGGAAGATGTTGCTGATGCGCACGGGCATCCCGACCTCGCCCGCGGCGATATAGGCGACCGGATGAGAAGAAGCGTTGCTGTCGAGAACGAAAACGCCGTGCCGCCTGGCCCAGTCCACAACGCGCCTCTGCAGGCCGATATCGTTTCCGGCCTTCCCGCCCTGGTGGTTATTGAGCCCTACCATGCCGGGAATCTGGGCAGCATCCGCATCCAGGACCTGGTCCACCGACGCCTGTTCCATGGCGCAGGTGACCTGGCCCTGGCCTGAGAAGGAGTGCGGCGGGTCGTTCTCCTCAGGCAGGTGGAGCAGCACCTGCTGTCCCGCGGCCTGCAGGGTCTGTGCATCGGAAGTGGTCTTGGCCGAGTAAGGCAGGATGGCGAAGGTGAGCGGCGCCTCGATGGCCAGCCATTCAGGAAGATAATCGTCGCCGTTACCGACATCGTCCACGCAGATGGCCACGGTGGGGCTGCCGGGCGGAGGGTTCAGGCTCTCCGCCTCCCCGCCGCCACCGGCAGGAGCAATTGACCGGCAGCCCAGGCCCGGCAGCAACAGGGCTGACAGCAACAAAGGAACAGCCGCCACGAGTTTCTTTCTTCGCACCAGCATCCCTCGTTTTCTTAAACCTCTTGCGAGCTTACCACAACACGGGTCTGAAAACGCGAGGTCGCAAATTCCCGCTAAGGATAATGGGGAAGCGAAAAGGGCCCCGGCGGAGCCGGGGCCCTTGTTATGCGAATATGCGGGAGAGTTCCTCGTACAGGGCCTCCAGGGCCGAAGGTTCGCGTGCGCCGGCTCGCTCCACGAAACGCTGGAGAACCTCCCAAACCTGGCGCCCCTGGTCCGTTATGTGTCGCACGAAGGGGGGAACGGCATCGCCGGCATAGGGACGGCCCGCGAACCCCTCAGACTTCCGCAGGGCTTGCTCCAACTTCCCAGGTATCTTCTTGGCCTTCCTCACGTTGGAGAAGCTATAGGAAAGCCCGGGTATCATAGCGTTGTCGTTGCCGTGCAGCTTGGACCGGTGATCCCGTTTGTACAGGATGAGCGGTTTCCCGGCGGCGAAAGCCACAGCCGTCTTGAAGACTCCCCCTTCGTCGGGGACGCGGCCGTTCATGTTGAAGACGAGAGCATCGCACCGCTCCACCACTTGGAATATCTCCATCGCGAAGGCGGCCTTCTCCAGTACCTCACGGAAGCGCTGCAACCCGCCGTCAGGCGGCGCCGCGGCCAGGGCCAGGAAATGCGGCTCCAGCCCCTGGGTTGCGGGGATATATACCTCCCAGCCCTTGCGAATGAGCCGCCCCGCTATGACCTCCAGGGCGTGCGCTTCCTCCGAGATGTAGGCCGGCCCGGCCAGATATACCAGTCCTTTGCTGTAAGCCATTCAGCCTCCCTTGCCCTGCGCCTCGGTCACCAGCGCCGCTCCGGCGCTCGTCCCGATGCGGTCGGCCCCGGCCTCGATCATGCTCAGGGCCGCCCATAGATCCCGGATGCCCCCGGAAGCCTTGACCGCCGCGCGCCCCCGGACCGTCTCCTTCAGCAGCTTCACGTCTTCCACCGTGGCGCCGCTCGAGCTGAAGCCGGTGGAGGTCTTCACGAAATGCGCACCGGCCGCGACGGCGATCTCGCAGGCTGCGACCTTCTCCTGGTCGCTCAGCAGGCAGCACTCCAGTATCACCTTGACCAGAGCGTTCCCGGCGCAAGCCGCAACCACAGCGCGAATCTCCCCCTCCACCACATCCGGTTGCCGGCTCTTGAAGGCCCCGATGTTCATGACCATGTCCAGTTCGCGCGCGCCTCGCTCCAGCGCGTATGCGGCTTCGCAGAGCTTAACCTCGCGTCCCGTCGCCCCCAAAGGAAACCCGATGACGACGCAGGTTTTAACCTCGCTTCCCTCCAGGCTCCGACTGACCAGTTCCGTCCAGTAGGGGTTCACGCAGACCGAGGCGAATCCGTATTTCCGCGCGTCTCCGCAGAGCTTGACGATGTCCGCTTCCGTTGCCTCCGGCTTGAGCAGCGTGGCATCTATGTACTTGCTGACCTCTATCATCTCTCGCCTTTCAGTTCACTCAGCGCCTGTTCTATCTCACTCCGGCGCGGCATGGACGGGGCTGTGCCCAGCTTGGTCACGGACAGTGCCGCGGCCACATTGGCAAACCGAGCGGCCTCGAAAATATCCTGTCCCTCGGCGATGGCCGTGGCCAGGGCCCCGCTGAAGGCATCGCCTGCCCCGGTGGCGTCCACGCAATCCACCTTGAGGCTCGGGATGAAGCGCTCCTCCTCGCCCGTCATCGCCAGCACGCCCTGGCTTCCCAGGGTGATGATGACGCTCCTGGCGCCCCTGGCCATGAGAGCTCGCGCCGCCGCGCCGGCATCCTGCGGACTGGCGATGGAGACGCCGGACAGGATGGAAGCTTCCACTTCGTTGGGCGTCAATATATCCACCTGCTTAAGCAGCTCATCGGGCACCTGGGAGGCGGGGGCGGGATTCAGGATGACCGTTACCCCTGCACTCGAGGCGATGTTCACCGTCTTCTCCACGGCGTCCAGGTTCGTCTCCAGTTGGGTGAGAAGGACGGCGCTCGTCTCTATGACCTCGCGTGCCGCCTCGATATCCGCGTCCGTCATGTGGGCGCACGCACCCAGCGTAACCAGGATCTTGTTGTCGCCGGTCTCGTCGTCCACCATGATCAGGGCGGCCCCCGTCGCCAGCTCAGGGTCCTGCATCACCCACCGGGTGTGCATGCCCTCGCCGCGAAAGCTGTCCAGCGCTATGCGGCTGAAAGCGTCGGTGCCGATCTTGGTGATCATGTCCACCTCGGCCCCGGCGCGCTGGGCGGCCACGCCCTGGTTCGAGCCCTTGCCTCCCGGGCCCATCTTGAAGCCATCGCCCTTGACCGTTTCGCCCGTGCGCGGCAGATGGGGAGCCCTGGCCATCAGGTCGACCACGAAGCTGCCCATGACTGCGATGTGCGGTTTTGTGTCTGCTGCGCTCAATATTTCCTCCGCTTTTCTATGTCGCTTCTCTACATCGAGGCCATCATGTTCCGGGGTTTTAAGAATCGCACCAGCCGGGGCACCTGCTGGACCTTCCGGCCGAACGCGGTCACCTGGAGCACGAATCCCGGCCTGTTCTCGTCCCTGTAGGGATTGTCGCCCTGGGCCGCAATCCGCTCCGCGACTTCCTCCAGTCGGGCCGGTATCGCCTCGATATTATCCACCTGGGCGAACATGTGCGAGATGCCGGCGAGCATGAGGGTGTCGGTTCCGCCGAAGGCCGTGCGCGGGTCGTTCTTGTAGATGACGATGGGCTTCCCGGCGGCGAAGGCGACTCCCGTCTCCACCACCCCGCCTTCGTCCGGCACGCGGCCGTTCATGTTGAAGACGAAATAGTCGCACTGCAAGACCTTGTATATATCGAGCGCGAAGGTCGCCCGGCTGATGAACCGGTTGATAGGCGCAAAGATCGGGAGGTTGGCCAGCGGGTTGTCGATGGCGTTCAGCACGAAAGCTTCCACCCCGTCCCGGTGCGGCAGGAAGGGCGCATACCCGGCTTTTTTGAGCGTGCGGGCTATGGCCGCCATGGTAGCGGTCTCCTCCGGGCTAAAGAGCGGCCCCGAGCAATAGACGCTTTTCTTTTCTTTTCGTGCCAACGGGCCTCCTTTGGTTCCGACTCACTTCAGGACTCGCTTGTTCCTGCTGGGATTCTACCTGCATCCGCCACCGGAATCCATACCCGTGCGACTTTGCCGGATTCAAACAACCGACTACAATACGGACCCTGGAATTTAGTTAATCGGGTAGAGCCCGCGGCTTTGCCGGGGCTCGGCCCGTGTTATAGGATGGGTGATGTTTATTGGAGCCGGATGGGGGACGTTCTTGCTATATGAAAGCCGAGTTCGTCGCGCGAACCGGCAGACGCCTTTCGCGCATAAAAATAGGCTACGTGGTCGCTTTCTTCTTCCTGTTCTACTTGGCGATAGGGGTGACCAGGCATCTCCTCTTTCATTCCGGCGGCTGGGATCTGGGCATCTTTGACCAGACCATCTGGCAGTACAGCCACCTGCAGATAGCCTACAACTCGGTGCGGGGAGTATCCTTGCTGCTGGCTGATCACTTCCATCCCGTCCTCATGTCCTTCGCCGCACTCTACTGGATATGGTCAAGCCCCATCATGCTCATCCTGGCCCAGGCCTTTCTCGTGGCCATCGCTGCCTTCCCCATCTACAGGCTCGCGCAGCGCAAGCTCCGGAATCAGAGCCTGGCCCTCCCCATTGCCTTCGCCTACCTGGGCTTCTGGGGGATCCTGGCGGCCGTCGCTTTCGATTTTCACCCCATCGTCCTGGTGGTGCCCCTGCTGGCCTTCGCTTATTACTTCCTGGAGACGGACAGGCAGTGGGCGATGCTGGTTATGCTCGCCTTGATGCTGCTGGTAGAGGAGGATGCCATCCTCATGGTCATCGGCTTCGGCATTTACCTCCTCGCCTTCAGGAAGAAGCGGCGCCTGGGCATCGCGGTCTGCGTCGTTAGCGCAGGCTGGTTCGTGCTGGTGGTGAGCAGGATAATGCCGAGCTTGCGGCCGGACAGCGCCGGTTATGCTTACTGGCAACACTATTCCTACATCGGGCCCAGCATGGGCTCGGCGGCCCTGAAGCTCGTCACGCATCCCTGGCTCGTCATCCAGTACCTCTTCTGGCCGCCCGGGAAACTCCTCACCATGTTCCTACTGCTGCTGCCCTTCTGTTTCCTGCCGCTCCTGGCACCCTTCTCCGTCGTCATCCTTCCCTATTTCGCAGAGAGGTTCCTGTCCGACTTCCCGCTGCACTGGTCGCCCTACGCCCATTACAACGCGGCTTTTTCGGTGGTCTTCGCCATCGCGGCCATCGAAGCGCTGGCCTGGCTGGAGCGGAGAGGGCGCTTAAGCGAGCGCGCATCCCCGCGGGAACCGGGCCGGCGCTTCGTTCTCAATCCGGCACATCTCGCCACCGTCTTCGTGATAGTGGCTCTGGGCGCTATTCTCCTACGAGGCGCCTGGTTCGCTAAAGAGAATCCGCTCTCCAGCATCGAGACGGCGGAGAGCGGCTATAAGGTGCTGGCGGCGATTCCGGCCGATGCTTTCGTGGTAGCGCAGAACGCGGCCGTCCCCCACCTGTCACATCGCCCTGACGTCTATCTCTATGCGGGCGACTACTTCAGGAACGAGGAGAGCTGCAAAACCGACTACGAACTGTACAAGCTCTATAACGAGCGCGATATCGTAAGCGAGGCCGACTACATCGTTCTCAACGACCGCCTGGACAGCTTTCCCTTATGGCCCGAAGAGATCACGCAAGCGGTCGAGTGCCTGAAACAGGACGGCCGCTTCATCTGCCACGACTACGGCCAGGGCTGGTTCCTCTTCGAGCGCAAACCGCCCCCCGGTTGACAAAAGGGTCAGACCCTCTTGTCAACCACGCTGGACAGGCTCTCGCTGCACCTCTAGCTTTCGTGCTCGCCGTGCTGGTCGCCGCCGTGCAAGTAGATGTACAGGTGCGCTGAGAAGAGTACAAAATCGAGCATGGCATGTACGTAATGCCTGGCTGCAACGACATCGTTTTCGTCGTACGACTTACCGGCCATGGCCTTTTCGAATCTCGCGTGCACAGCCTCTTCGACCGCATCCCTGAGGAAACCGATCACTTCCGACGGGTCGCCCTGCTCTATAGCTCGCTCTGCGCGCGGGACCACCGGGCCCCAATCCAAGCCGGCGGGTTTCAGACCCGTGTAAGGGGCGCCTTCACCGCGACGGTGCAGGCGCACGGTGTTCTCGATGAACCAGAGTTGCGCCAGCTCGCGTGCTTCTTCCCCCAGCTCGCTGACGGATAAGGCTCTCTCGAACTCGTCCTTCAGTTCCTCTTCCGCACCCTCACTCACCCAAGGCAGAATGAGCTTCACGTTTCCGGCTTCCAGAGCTCTCCTCGCGGCGCCGGCAACCGGGCCATTCAGCGTATCGCAGTGCGGCGGCATCTGTCCCCTCCTTTTCTCTCAATGACCGTCTTTAATAACACTACCCGGCACTCGGTATGAAGCCGCCTCAGCGTTGCTAAAATTCAGCGGCGTGCATGGTAATATTCACTAAGAAAGTCACCGCGCGGTCGAGCCCATTTAGCGCCCGAGAGCGAAAGGAGAAACTCATGGCCAATCCTAAGTATCTGAGCCCCGAGTGGACCGAAGAGGCCCTCAAGCGCGTCAAGGAAGAGCTGACGCCCGAGAAGCTGAACAAGGTTTCCAGTTCCATGACCAACATCTACACCAACTGCCCGGACGGCCAAGACCGCTACTTCTACGTCAAGTTCGAAAACGGCGAAGTTGCCGCCTTCGAGACCGGCGAGGGCGAACCGCCGCAGGCCGAGTTCAAGATCACGGCGGACTACGACACCTTCGCCAAGATAAGCAGGGCCGAGCTCAGCTCGGTGCGGGCCCTTACCGGTCGCAAGATACACCTGCGCGGTAACATGGCCAAGGCACTGCGCCTGGCGCCACTGGTGGACAAGTTGAACAAGGTCCTGGCCAAGATCCCGACGGACTATTGAGAGGCGGCGATCCAGATGACTACGAGCGTCCAGAACGATCCCTACTGGGTGGATATACCCAAGCGCATCAGGGACATCCAGGCCCTCATGGGCGAGCGTGGCCTCGACGTGTACCTGGGCACGCGCATACGCACCATGAGCTTTATCGTGGATGCCTTCGTGCCCTGGCGCAGCTTCCTGGTCATCCCGGCGGAAGGCGACCCCTGCCTCTTCCCCTTCTTCATCGACTCGGCCCGCATCCTGTCGGAGACCTGGATGGACGAGGACCACGTGCGCGGTTACCTCGGCGCGGGTGGAGCGGAGCAGGCCGAGGTGACAGCCGCCTACATCATGGATGAGCTGGGCCTGTCCAAAGGCCGCATCGGCTATGAGACCGGCATGGCCACCTACACCGCCGAGGGCTGGCTGACCCACTACGAGTACCTGAGGTTCACCAGCGAGCTCCCGAACTTCGAGTTCATCAACTCCCACGACATCGTGGACAAGGTCTCCCTCATAAAAGACGGGGGAACCATCAACCGCTTCCGGGAAGCCAGCCGCATCGTGGATGAGGGCCACAAGGCCGCACGCGCCGCCATCGAGAACGGCGGCTGGAAGGGCATGACCGAGACGGAACTGGGAGGCATCGCCGCGCTGGCCATGCGCCGCGCCGGCAGCGTCTCCGAGTGGAACTTCGCGGGCCTGAACGAGATATCCAGCGGCTGGCGCACCGGCCTGGGCGCCTGCACCCCACCCACCACCAAGGAGTTCCAGGCGGGCGACGCCCTTATGTTCGACCTGCACGCCATGTTCAAGCTTACCCTGGGAGACCACTCGCACAACTTCCTGCTCAAGCCCACGACCGACCGCAAGCGCTGGCACGCCGACAACTTCCTCGGGAGCGTCCAGTTCGTGGCCGACCGCTACAAGGCGGGCGCCACGCCGGGCAGCCTCATCACGGAGCTGACGGATTTCGCCGAGGAGCAGGGCTTCTCCGACTATATCGTGCCCGGGGTGGAGCACGGCATCGGCCTCTTCGGAGACGAGTGGCGGGTGGGAGCAAGCACGGACGTGCCCATCCCCTACTGGACGGACCCGGACCACGTCTACCAGGAGAACGAGATGGTCATCCTGGCCATGCAGTATGCGGCACCGGAGGACGAATGCGGCTTCCGCTGTGAGAATCCCATCGTCATTCAGAAGGACGGCTGCGAGCTGACCTCCAAGTACCCCCTGACCATAGAGGAGATAGAGTAACCGGAGAGCAGTGATGCTTTGCCGTTTCTGCCTTAGGGTCATCCAAACGGGCCTGCGGATGCGCGGGCCCGTTTCTACGCGGCTTCGGGAAAGCCGCCGTTGATACAAGCGGAGAGCGGGGCGAAAACGGTGGCCCGCAATGGCTTCTGCAGAGTATGCGGAACGCCCAAACGATCGGCGAAGGAGCACGAGTGGTTGAGCGATGGCACCATCGTGCAGGGAAAAAATCGCGAGCACCGCATGGTCTTCATAGAGACGGAGCGCATGGCCCGCACTTCAGCCGGGTGGAAGAGATCACCGACGTGTCCATCGAGCGCATCATCGTCGAGGCGAAGCGCAGGGCTACGTGCGATTTCATGGACCATAGCCTCTCCGGGCCGGTTAAGGCGATCGTGCGCGTCGTCGGGGTGAGACCGGTGGCCCGCAGCATCGGCCGCCTGGGGCTGGTTATGGGATACGGCGTCATAAGGCTCGTCTCGCTGCGCCGCAGGCACCGAAAGGGCGACTTCATCGCCATGATCATCAAGGAAGCCCTACTCCGTTCCGCTCTTCTGCCAGGTCCGCCATGTTGACACCAGCATATTATGCTTATAATATTACGGCCATAATATTCGGATACCGCTGTCCGCTTGGGAAAAGGGGAGGTCGAACATGTCCGAGGAGATCTACGCGAAACTGCGCGAGTTCTTAGACAAGATGCCGGGCGGTTTCCCGCAGACGGAGACCGGCATCGAGTTAAGCATCCTGAAGAAGCTCTTCACGCCCGAAGAAGCGGAGATGGCTGTCTGTTTGCAGGCCTTGCCCGAGCCGGTTTCGGCTATAGCAGCGAGAGCCGGCATGGAACCCGATAAGGCCGCCAGCCTCCTCGAGTCCATGGCCCGGCAGGGCTCGATCATGCGTCTGC
>JAHEXQ010000002.1:30157-44016 GCA_023252035.1 Actinomycetes bacterium | reverse complement strand
AATTTAATCCAGAAATACCCAGTGCTACTATTTACGTAAGGACAGGGTGTATCCCCTGATTCCACGGGTCCGGTTCTTGCGGCGGATCCGGCGTCTTGACACAGGTTCCGACCATTTTGATGGCGTTTAGCACCACCCGTGGACGAGCAGAAGTGGGTTTCGGAGAGTCTTGAATCAGACAGCTTAAGTATTGTTGATCTGCCCTAAGAAGCCGCGTGAGCGTCACGACCGTAGGGACTATTTAGGGACTAACCCCAACATCCTCCCCCACCAAGAAAAGCAGGCCCGAGGAATATACCCCTGGCCTGCCTGTTCATTGGTGGCGAGGCGCGGAATTGAACCGCGGACGCCAGGATTTTCAGTCCTGCGCTCTACCGTCTGAGCTACCTCGCCTTAATGCGTATCGAAACCCCGAAGGGCGAAAAAACTGGCGGAACCGACGGGATTTGAACCCGCGATCTCCGGCTTGACAGGCCGGCGTGTTAACCAGGCTACACCACGGCTCCGCAAAAATGTGCTCTCGTAATACTCTCTAAAATCGCCTCCGTGGATTTGAACCCGACCCACGATCCGACCGGCTTGACAGGCCGGCGTGTTAACCAGGCTACACAACGGCTCCGTAAAAAATGCGCGCATTTCTTCATGCCAACGCCAGTATAGTATAGAAGATTCATCTTTCCCGGACAATTGCCTTGTTGTACCTCAGACCCGATTGGAGATGTTGGAGACGAAGTCGAAGCGTATGCCCTCGGCTTCGAGAGTCTTGATCATCTCGCCCACGGTGCGCGCCGTATTCGGCCTGCCGAAGTGGCAGATGCCGATGGCAGTTCCATGCTGGCGGGCCAGGGCGGCAAGCTGGCGCATGGCTTTGCGGATGTAGTCCGCATTATTCTCGTGGTCTATGAAAACATCATTCTTGCGAACGGGCGTTCCTAACTCCTGGGCGGCTTTGTAGGCCACGGGTTTCGTGGAGGCCATGCTGTCCATAAGAAACAAGCCGTGCTCTTTGCACCATTTTGCGACCCTCCTCTGGAGCTCCAGGTTATTACCGGCCCTGCCTCCCTGATGGTTATTCATCCCGACCATACCCGGCAACTGGGCGGCGTTGGCATCCAGGGTGGCGTTGACCGTCGCCTGGTCCATGCCCGTAGTCAACTGTCCTTTGCCCGAATAGGAGTTGGGCGGATCGTTCTCCTCCGGGCAATGGAGCATGATCTGCTGCCCCGCCGCCTGCAGGCGCTCGGCATCCGACTTGGTATTGCCGCAGTAAGGCATGATGGAGAAGGTCACGGGAGATGAAATGGAAAGCCATTCCTGCAAATGCTCGTCAGAACTTCCCGTGTCGTCCACCACTATGGCCACGGTGGGGACGGGCGGAGGTGGTGGCGTCACTTGCTGCTGTTGCTCCGTCTGTTCCTGAACGACCGGACCCGGAATGCCAGCCGATTGCGCGCTCTCGTGCTTCCCCAGGAGCCCGAATAGACCGGTCTGAGCAGCCAGGATCACCAGGACAATAAAACAGACGAGGAAGAGAACGGCTATTGTCCGCCTCAATCTCACCTGGCGCTTTCTTTTTCTCTGAAGCGCCATCATCTCCTGGCGCTTCAGCATCCTCGAATCTTCATATAACGGCATTTCCCACCACCTGCCGGGTCCGGCTCACGCCTAACCAGAATATCAAGCTAAGTCTCGTGCTAGCAACCGCGGCTCAACGAGCTGGTAGATGCTTTGTCGCTTGCAGCACAAAACCCTTCCGGTGTTGCCAGGAAAGCCTTGCCAGCAGTGACAAGTAGGACTCGGTTTTTGTGGTCACTACAAGAAAGTGAGGCTTTCATGCTCCGCGCCCGCTGCGGTTCTGTCGAATTCCTGGGGGACAATCGAAGCAGCTAAGCGTGCCCTGAGATCAAGGAGACGAGAGATGAGATCGATGTTGGATGGCGTGAGAGTGATCGACTTTACCAACACCATGGCTGCCCCTGGTTGCACGTTCTTCCTGGCCGACATGGGCGCCAAGGTCATAATCCACGCGAAACCTGCTTACTCGTAGAGAGCCCGGTGAGCCGGGCCCAGCCCGGCGAACTCCGCGTTCGCCTCCTCCGCGGGCAGGACCTCCAGGCTTCCGTCCTCCCGCTGCAGCACACAGCCGGAGCTGGTCAGCAGGCGATGATTCTCTCGCGTATCCTCCTCACTCCCCCAGCAGATGATCTGGCAGGTGCCGCAGGTGAGATAGACCTTCTTCTCCGGGACAGCGGGGTTGTAATAACCGCTGGCGCCGTCGACGCGTTCCGGCCAGCGTCCGTAGTTGGCTATCGCGCGGAAAAGCTCCGTGTAGATGTCGTTCTTTTCCTCGGGTATGCGATAGCGCCCGGGCGACCAGGTGGACCACTTGCCGCTCTTGTGCAGGCCCGTGAACCCGCCGCAGACGAAGTCGCATATGGCGAAGGCATGCCGGGCGGCGAAGGTGAAGGTCCTGCCACCCAGGGTCACGGATGTCTCCCGGTTCTTGGAGAACATCCCGCCAGCACAGGAGGCCGCGCATATCTTGCAGCGCTTGCAGAAAGACTCCTCCTCCGGTATGGGCGTCCCCGGCTCCAGTTCAGCGCTGGTCACCACGGTGCCCAGGAGAATGGCGGTGCCGTACCCCTCGATGCCCACGTTGCCGGACCAGCCGAAGGAACCCAGTCCCGAGGCCACCGCCACGTAGCGATGGGAGAGATCGGGATGCATCTCCATGCGCCAGTCGGGCTCATCCTGCCTGTAGACGAGATTGGCATGCACGCGAAGCGAAGCCCTGCTCCTCCAACCAGCCCGCCAGCTCCTTCCCCACCTGGGATATGCGCAAGTTCACCTGGATGTTGTCCGCCTCATGCTCGACCTGGCTCCTCTTCCCCAGAAAGGCCCTGATCTTGTCACGGTCAAGCGGGAGGGCGAAGCTCACGGCGGAGCGCGCCTCGGGCAGGATGTAGGTGAGATCCGCGCTGGGCGGTCCCCCCTTGAGGGAACCCATGTCGGCGAAGGCCACCTTGACCGCCCCGCGCTCAGCCAGGAACGCTTGGATACGCTCGTGCAAAGACATATTTAGCCCCTTTTCCGGAATCCCCTAACTACTCTATCCGGTAGGTCGGGAGATGGCGGCGCGCACCACCACATCGGCGTCCAAGTTTGCCGGGATCAAGGCGCGGATATGGTAACTCATGATCTCATCCGCCAGGCTCTCCAGGTTGCGACCGCTTTCTTTCAGGAGATGCTCCATGATTATATTGACGGTCGAGCCCATGACTATGGTCACGACTATCTCCAGGTCGCAAGGGCGCAACATGCTATGCTCTTCCATCATCCGAAATTCGGCTACCAGCTTCTCTCGCGCGAAACCCGAGAGCTCGTCCACCCGTTCCGAGAAATCCTCGTCCTTACCCAGGGCTTCCCGGTACACGATGGAGGTGAGATGGGGATTATCGCGGTGGTATTCCATGATACGCATGACATTTTCCCGCCAGGCTCTAAGCGCGTTTCCACCATCGCGGAAGGTGTTCCCCAGATGGCGGTGGTTCTCGTTCAGAAGCTCCGCGAAGTCGGTGAAGTAGCGCTCGATGAGCTCCAGAAAGACCTCCCGCTTGGATTCGAAGTAGAGGTAGAAGGTGCCCCTGGCTATCCCCGCCTGCTCGACGATATCGGCTACGGAAGCCCTGCGGTAACCCTTGCCGGAGAAGATCTCCGTAGCGACCTCGAGGATATGTTCCCTTCTCTTGTTAGCAGCTTCGCTGACCGACTGAGCTGGCATGGCTGTATGATAATCCCTTTCCCTCAGGGCAGGCAAATCGCACAGTCACGTGCGAGCTTTGATATCAATTCATTTGACATATGCAGCCCGGCACAATTATACTGACTGACATGTCAGTTTAGCAAACCGGTTTCCCCGGCAGGGCCCGAACTTATCAGGGGATCGGGTTCCCAACCAGGGTCGGCCGTTTATGCCACAGTAGTGGCACCGGCCGAGGATGGAGATGGCGCGATTTCAGGAACAGACCCCATCGGGAATCGCGCTGGCGCGTATAGCCGGCTGGCGGCATGCTTCAGTTCAGGATCAAGCTTCGGGATTTAGGAGAAGGAGGGCTCAGATGGACGTTCCGCAGGATGTCAAGGTCAAGGATTACTTCCAGAGCTACGTTCCCAAAATGTTCGAGGAGCAGTTGGCGGGCAAGAGCATTCCCGGCATGGAGGGAACCGAGTTCACTCTTCAGTTCAACATCGACGGCACCGTCATGGGGGTCATAGTAAAGGAAGCCAAAGAGCTTAAGATCGTGGACGGCGGCGTGGATAATGCCATGATGGCGGTGGAGCTCTCGGAGCCCGTCTGGAGGGACGCCATCAACGGGAAACTCCCGGGCGCCGAGATGTTCACGGATCTGGGGCAGACTGCCAGCCGCAAGATGTACGACACGGTCAAGGGTGTGAAGGGCGCGCTGGACCTAGAGCTCTCCGACCCGGACGTGAGCATCAAGATAGTCTTCAACGGCGGCGACTCTCCCGCCGCGACACTCCGGGTTTCGGCCGAGACCTGGGGAGAGATGCAGAGCGGGAAACTCCCCGGCCCTATGGCTTTCATGCAGGGCAAGCTGAAGATGGAGGGCGACATGGCCTTCGTCATGTCCCTGAACGCACTTATGTCTTAGTAACCGGCTTCTAGGCATGAGCATTGCGCCCTTTGCGGGTAGCGCGAAGGGCGCACAATTTTCTCGCGTACCTCTTTGCTCGCCCGATCGTTTTCGTTCGGCGCCCTTAACCCAGCGCCAGCTCCTGGCCGCAGTTCTTGCAGCGCCGCGCGCCCCGGAGCTGAGGCTCCCGGCATGACGGGCACCGGTACCTCTCCGTTTCGGCCTCTACCCATCGCTCGGTACCGAGTTCCCGCCAGGCGGGGATAGACCGTAGCATCACCTCCCGGCCCACGGAGACCGGAAACTCCCGGACGAAATCGCAGGGCCAATCGTCGCACTGGTGGCAGCCTTCGAATCCCTTGCCCGTGGCGCACTCCCTTATCGGGCACGTCTCGCAGTACCCGAACTTCTCTTCCGAGCAGCACCCCTTGCAGCGGATGTTCCCTACTGCTACTCCATAGGCCGCAGCCAGCTTGGCCTTGAGCTTCTCATTGTCATCCCGGTCGGCGATCTGGATGGAACAGACCCCGCAGTAGAGACCACAGGGCGCCAGCAATTCCTTGCGCACCTCCATGGTCAGCTCCCCCTTCACCGTAGCAGAACTTACGAGAAGATCATACGCCCAGTACATGGGACCTGGGGGCCCCTATCGGTGGCAGGTCGTCCGGCAATCTGTGTGGTTTGCGCTTGCCTGCGTATATAAGGATACGATGAAAATGCAAACGAAATCGGCGGCAAGAAGGCCTTGATCGCCATAGGTGCCCTGGCTCCCGCCCCCCCCCGGGTCTTTCCGGCCTGCGGGCATAGCCCTGGAGAGAATTCTACGAGACCGCAGAGCGGCAGCGCGTCCGCGTCGGTGACATCGACGTAGCCCATAAGGTCTTCGGCGAGGGCAGGCCTCTGGTGATGACAAGCGCTTACATGGCCACCGTGGCCAGGTGGGATGCCCATTTGTTGCGGAGCCTCGCCGCCGAGTATCAGGTAATCATCTTCGACAACCGGGGCATGGGCGGCACCGGCTCCGGCTATGCCCGCTGGACCATCGATCAGTTCGCGGCGGACACGGCAGGCCTTACACGAGCTCTGGGCTTCGAGAAGACTCACGTGCTCGGATATGCCCCGGGAGGCGACATCGCCCTTAGCCTGGCGTCAACTTCCTTAAGCCGGTGGACAGGTTGATATGCTACGCGGGCGACTGCGGCGGGCAGCACAAGATACCCCATCCCAAATACCGGGAGGTCATGCGGGATTTCCGCAAAGTCGCCACTCCCATGCAATGGGCTTTCGGTCTCCCGTTCCCGCCGGCGTGGATGCAGGAACACCCCTTCTAATGGAAATATATTCCAATCAGGCAGGGGAAAGCACCGCTCAAAAGCGTTCTGCGCAAGAATAAAGCTTACAAGAAATGGGAGGGCGTGTACCCGGAACCGCCGGGGATAAGCCAGCCCGCCCTCATCGTGACCGGCACGGAAGACGTGTCAACCCCGCCCGGCAATGCCGATATACTGGCGCAGCAGATCCTGGGTTCGCAACCGGTGCGGTTTGAAGAAGCGGGACACGGACTGATGTACCAGCACTCATTGGAATGGTCCCATATCGTGAAGCGGTTCCTGCGCTCCCCCAACGGTTTCCTCGTCCAATAGCACGCTCGGTCTTTCCCCAGGCGGCCTAGCCGCCGCACACTTCCTGGAAGAATTTACAGAAATCTCATTTCACATTCACAAATCCTTCACAACCTGTTGCTAGGGTGAAGGAAGATAATAAGCGCATGCCGAGAGTGAGCAATGAAGCCAAGAATACTGGTTGTTGACGACGAGAAGAGACTGGTTGGACTGATTGAGGACTACCTGGAGAAGCGAGGCTACGACGTGCTGGCAGCCTATGACGGCAAAGCCGCGCTGGAGTTGTGGGAACGGATGGCCCCGGATCTCATGGTCCTCGACATCATGCTGCCGGACATCGACGGATACGAGATATGCCGCAGAGTCCGGGAGCGCTCCGAAACCCCCATCATCATGCTCTCGGCCAGATCCGAGGAGGCGGATAAACTCGCCGGTCTCGGGCTGGGCGCAGACCATTACATGACCAAGCCCTTCAGCCTGCGGGAGCTATCCGCAAGGATCGAAGCCGTGCTCAGAAGATCTGAACTCGACTGGATGAAAGGAAGCGTGAAGAACATGCTTGACGAACCCAAGGAAGGACAGGGGGTACGGGCGGCGGCTCCTCCTGTGGTTCCAACCCATGCGGCACCTCCTCCGCCGCCCAAACCGCCCCGCGAGCGCGGCGGCAAGGGTAAGCTCTTCGCGAGCATGGTGGCACTATCGCTGGCTGTAGCTCTGGCGGTGCTGTTCCTGGCGCCACTGGCCTTCGGCGCAAACCCCATAGACATACTGAGGGGAAAGGGTAAGACGCAGACAGTGACCCAGACGCAGATCGTCAATCCCCAGACGGGCCAGACCGCTACCGAAGCGGTGGCGGCTAAGATCACGCCCTCCGTGGTCAACATCGATGTGACGGTGCAAGGCAGCTTCGGCCAGACGGGCGAGGGTATCGCCTCCGGCTTTTTCTTCAGGGATGGCGGCTATATCCTCACTAACAATCACGTCGTGCAAGGAGCCACCTCGGTGTCGGTGACCACTGCCGACGGTAAGGACTTCAAAGCCAAGGTCGTCGGGACGGACCCCGACACCGACCTGGCGGTGATCCAGGTTTCGGGGGCGACGGCTCCCGTAGCCGACCTGGGGAACTCCTCCGACCTCCAGGTAGGCCAGGAGGTGATGGCGGTGGGAAGCCCCGCCGGACTCGAGCAGACGGTAACCCGGGGAATAGTATCGGCCCTGCACCGCAACCTGCCCGATTTCCACCCGTCCAATGCGCAGAACACTACTCCCCTGCTGGATGTCATCCAGACGGATGCAGCCATCAATCCCGGCAACTCTGGCGGTCCGCTGGTAGATATGAGCGGAAAGGTGGTGGGTGTCAACTCGGCCATCTACTCCGAGTCCGGAGGGTCTGAGGGATTAGGGTTCTCCATCCCCATAGACACGGCCAAAGCCATAGCCGACCAGCTCGTCAGCAGCGGATCGGTATCGCACGCTTTTCTCGGCATCTCGGGCCAGACGGTGACGCCCGCTCTAGCCCAGGCCAACGGGCTCTCCGTCGATTACGGTGCGCTCATCGCCGACGTGTATGCCGGACGCTCCGCGACGCAGGCCGGTCTGCAGCGCGGGGACATCATCATCGCGCTGGACGGGACGAAGATGGCTTCCATGGATCAGCTCATGCTCTACGTGCGAGGCAAGAGCGTGGGTTCCAAAGTCAAGGTCACCTACATGCGGGCCTCCGACCGGCACGATGTGGACGTGACCCTGCAGGCCAGGCCCGGGACCCTGTAATGCAACCGGAATTCACCAATAGTGCCTGACCCTATGGGGTCGGAAGCCCTGATTGGAAGGAAGTTAGTTATGAGGAAGACAGTTTACATTACGGCTCTCGTGCTTCTGCTCTCGCTGGGCACGCTGGCCCTGGCCTCGTGCGGAGGCAGCACCGACTCCAGCGCCACCGCCTCGGAGCAGGTGAAACTGCCGCCGGGCTCCACCGCCGAGTCGGCGACGCAACAGACCACGACCACGGAGACCACCACGGAGAGTTCGACCTCCAACACGACTGCCTCTCAGAACCCGAGTACCGAGACCACGAACGCGACAGCCTCGAGCAGCGCCGCGCTGCTGCCGGCGGACGTCGCCGGCGGCCACTTCGAAGTGGTCAAGGTGACGCGGCGCGAGAACAACAAGTCCGTAGTCTCGGGCAATGCCCGCCAGGTTTCCGGGGACTACCAGGAGCTCGAGCTGCAGATTACCAACACAAGTGGCTTCCTGCTCGACCTTTCGCAATTCTCCTTCCGGCTGGAGAGCCCCGGCATCGACGCGTACGTCTATGAAGACTACTACGGGACCACCGGCACGTACGGCGCGGCGGTATCGGCCAACATCATCTCGGGGACTCTGCTCGATTACAGCAGCCTGCAGCAGGCCAGTTACACCCTCAAGAGCGGCGAGGTCGTAGACAGCGTCTTCCTCTTCTTCGACCTGAACCCGCTCTCGACCGCGAAGAACACGGCGGTCACCCTGGAGAACACGGACCTCATAATCAAGAAGGTCAGCGGCACCGGCTACGGCGAGAAGGCCTACATCAACCTCGCCACGCCAGCGGGCTGATGGGAGGATGATACACATGCGTACCCTATCGAGAGGTTTCCGCAGTTTCAGGCGGCATTGGGCTCGCAACCTTATCATCGTCATCCTGCTGGCCGTCTGTCTCACTTTCTCTCTCTCCATGCTCGCGGTGAAGCTGGCCGCCGATCAGCAGGTCAAGTCGGTTAAAGCAACCGTGGGAAATTACGCCGAGGTGAGCGTCAGCTCCGAGGCACTGATGGCCTACTTTGAGCAGCAGCGGTCCATGACGCAGGCCGAACGCAACGCCCAGGCTCGCACCATGACCGACTTGGAGGAGATGGCCAACCGCGCCGAGAGCCTCGTCCCGGAGGAAGTAACAGACACCTTCTCCAAAGTCGATGAGGTCCGGACTTATGACAAACTGCTGAGCGCGTCGGTGACCGTCTCCGGGCTAACGAGCACGTCGGTGACGCCCCTCTTCCAGATAAGGGAGGGCTCGACCAGTTCCAGCTCGTCAGGCCGCTTCCAGTTCGAGGGAAATACGGATGCGGCTGCCCTGGCCGATTTCGTCGATGGCCGGAAACAACTATTTTCCGGTTCCCTGTACACCTACGCAGACTACAAGAATGCCAATCCGGTGGTGGTCGTGGAGAAGAACCTCGCGGAGACGAACGAGCTGGAGGTCGGCGACACCATAGAGGCCAGCATCAGCGGAGCCAGCGGCTCCAACTCCAAGCTGGAGCTGAAGATCATCGGCATATACGAGACGGTCGAGGCCGAGCGTTCCAGCGAGAGCAGCGGCGGAAATTCGCAGGCGATGACCAATCCCATGGGCAACATCCTCTACTCCCCGCTCTCCGTAGTCCAGAAGATGAACGCCACGCCGGGCTATGTGACCACTGGATCTTACTACTTCGATAGCGTGGATCATACCGAGCAACTGCAGGCGGTCTTCTCCAGCCAGGTGGGCGAGGACAGCACTTATGCGCTGACCACCGACGAGTCCAATTACCAGGCCATCGCTGACCCGCTCATCAAGGTAGGCAAGACTTCCCTCATCGGCCTGGGCGGCGCTCTGGGCGCCTGCGCGCTCATCGTCCTGCTGGCCATGGGAATAACCATCGGCTCGCGGACGAAGGAACTGGGCGTGCTGAAAGCCCTGGGAGCCAGCAACCGCCAGGTAATCACCCAGTACGCCGTGGAAGTGGTCTGCATAACCCTGGTGGCCATCATCCTGGCGATGGGGGCTACAACGATAATCGGGCAGAAGCTCGGCAACTGGATGCTCTCCGGAAACCAGACATCGAGCAGCACGCAGGAGACGGCTCAGGTCGCGGGAGTGCCGGCGGCCGGTAACTCCGGCAGCGCCCCCCGCGGCGCTCCCACAGGTCCAGGTGCCATGGGTCAGGCCTTCGGTCAGCGGCTGCGCAACCAGGTAATGAATACCTCCGCGCAGGAACAGGCCGCATCCATCCAAGTGGTGTACCGGGGTTCCCTGTTCCTCTACGGAATCCTGCTGCTGGTTATGATAAGCCTACTGGGGATGGCCGTGCCGGTCATATGGATCGTGCGCATCAGGCCGGCCCGCATCCTGAGCATGGAATAGGAGGAGAGATGAGCGATTCGATTCTGAGCCGCAATTCAATTCTGAAGATAGACGGGGTCAGCAAGACCTTCAGCACCAAGGCGGGCGTGGTGAAAGCGGTGGATGACGCCAGCTTTCATGCGGGGTGGGGAGAGGTGACGGTCATCATCGGACCCTCCGGCTCCGGCAAGACCACGCTGCTCTACCTAGTGGGCTCGCTGGAGAAACCCGAGGCCGGTGCTATCGAGGTCTCCAGCACGGACATCTGCCAGAGCGACTTCGACCTGGCCTCGTATCGCCGGTCCGGCGTGGGTTTCGTCTTCCAGTTCTTCAATCTGATACCGACGCTTACATCGCTGGAGAACGTCACCCTGCCCATGGACCTGGCCGGCGTCCCCAAACCGGACCAGGAGCGGCGAGCCACGGATCTGCTTGCGCGCATGGGCATCGACGACCAGCGCGTTCAGAGATCCAAGCCCACCAAGTTGAGCGGCGGGCAGTGCCAGCGGGTGGCCATCGCCCGAGCACTGGCGAACGACCCGGACCTGATACTGGCGGATGAGCCCACCGGCAACCTCGACACGGCGACGAGCAAAAGCGTCACTGAGCTCCTGGGGGCTCTCGCGCACGAGGACGGCAAGTGCGTGCTGATAGTTACCCACGACGAGAGCATCCTGGAGATCGCGGATCAAGCTTTTCACATGACGGACGGGAAGCTCGAGAGCGTGGGAGCGTGAGAAAAGACCAATGCTGAGCAATACGCTGTTGCGAGGGGTAGAGTGGCGGAAAGTCCCGGTGGGCGACATCGATATGGCCTACCGCTCTTCCTCATCCCGGGCTTCATGGCAACTATGGAGCTCCGGGACCCGCGTTTTCGCGCCAGCCTCTCCGCTGCATACCGGGTGGTCGCCTTCGACAACCGGGGCATGGGCAAGACCAGCTCGGGGAGGGGCTTTTGGAGCATCGACCGGTTCGCCGGCGATACGGCCGGCCTTATCGAGGCCCTGGGATACGAGAAAGCGCACGTGTTGGACTGGTCGCTGGGAGGCGATATCGCCCTCAGCCTCGCGGTGAATTACGCGGAACGGGTTGACCGGCTGGTCAGCTATGCCGGGGACTGCGGCGGACGGCATGAAGTGCCGCCGCCCAAGTACCGGCAGGTCCTCAAAGAGTTCAGGGAGGTGCGTATGCCGGTGAAATGGGTTTATGCCCTGCTATTTCCCCCCAACTGGATGATGGACCATCCTGACTGCTGGCAATCCGTTCCGCTTCTTTTCGGAAGGACAACCCTGCGCAGCATCGTGCGCCAGAACAAGGCTTACGAAGATTGGGAGGGCGTCTATGACGCCCTCCCCCGCGTGGATAAGCCGGTGCTGGTACTCACCGGGACACAAGACGCTTCGACCCCTCGCTGCAACGCCGACATCCTCGCCCAGACGATACGGGGATCCCGGCTGGTGCGCTTCGCCGGAGCCGGACACGATCTGATGTATCGGGACCCAGCAGGACTCGCGAGGACCGTCAAGGAGTTCCTGCGCGGCCCGGCCTGTCCGGATTAACCAGGAGGCGTGCGGGTCGAGGAGATTCGTGTGGCAGAATCGGGCAGCGCCCGGTCTCTCAGATTGCGGCCGGAGACCGCATATGACCCAATCACATATAAGGGGTTTTCGAAGGTGACCCCTTTGGAACGCGCAAGGTGGTTGACAAAAGGGTCATCCCAGACCCTTTTGTCAACCACCCGAAAGGGTTTATCCTGGCAGTCCGCGTTCGATGTGGTCGCGGCAGGCCTTCAGGATCTCATCCGAGAGCGGCATACCCTTGACGGCGCGCGCCAGGGTGAGGCCACCCACCATGGTCGAGGCGAGCGCCAGGGCTTCGCTGCGGGAGGCCGGCGCGCCGGCCTCAGCCAACTGCTGCGCCAGGCCCGCAGCCATGACATCCAGTTCGCCGGCGAGAACGGCACGCACCGCCGCATCGGCGCGAGCGGCCTCGCCGGCCGTAGCCGGCAGGGGGCATCCCGTCTCGGGGGAATCCCGGTGCGTGCGGGAGAGATAGGCCCGGCTCATGGCTTTGACCCGCTCCGCTCCCGACTTCCGGCCCGCGGCCGCCGCCAGGCGGGCGCGGGATTGGCGGAGCGCATCGCGCAGGGTCTCCGCCACCAGCGCCTCCTTCGAACTGAAGTGCGCATAGAAACCGCCGACGGTCATGCCGGCTCCCCCCATCACCTCGGCCACGCTGGTGCCTGATATTCCCCGCTCTCGTAGAAGCGAGCCGGCCGAGTTGAGTATCCGCCTGCGGCTGTCGTCCTTCTTCGTCGCGTTCATATCCCTCGTCTTTCTCGGTATCTCTTATTTCGGAAGCCTCGCGCCTATGAACTCCCCCAGCGTTGGGGGCGCCTTCGTCTCGGTGCGCCGCCGCAGCAGGATGGCGCCGTCGCCCTGGCAGGTCGGGGTGCATATGCCGCAGCCTATGCACTTGTCCTCGTCCACCTGCGCTACTTCATCGACGACGGAGATGGCCTGAACGGGGCACCTGTCCTCGCAAGTGGCGCAACCGGTGCACATCTCCGCGTCCACGCCCGCCACGTAGTTCGACCGGGAGTAGGTCTCGAGTCCGTTGGCAAAGCGAGCGCGGAAGAAGGCGCAGCAGCAAGGGCAGCAATTGCAGATGGTGCCAAGTCCACCCTCCACGTTGTCACAGACATGGACCAGCCCCTCCTCCGTGGCGCTCTTCAGCATATCCAGCGCCTCTTGCTTATTCAGCTCACGGCCTTTTCCCATCTCCACGATGTAGCGGCCCAGGCTCCCGAAGTGCATACACCGTTCGATGGGCCGGTCGCAGCCCTCGCCGGTGGCCTTCATTATCTGCCGGCAAGGGCAATGCCCCACCGCTATAAAGGAAACCCCGTCGAGCAGTTCCGCAAGCGCGTCGAAGGGGAGCACCTGGGACTTGTCCTCCAGGGATTCGGCGATCGGAATGACCCGGATGAGGGGAACGCCACGCGCCAGTTCGCGCCCCATGCCGCCCTGCAGGTAAGCTTTCCAGAGCGGCGCCAGGGCCCTGGTTTCCGGCGTATCCTCTCCGGCCAGGAACGGCACCTCGACGAAACCGACGATGCTGGGGAGCAGGCGGTAGATCCTTTCGCTGCCCGGCTTCTTTTGGGTAAAGACGGTGCCACGGTGCGCCATGCTGTCCAGGATTCCCTCCAGGTTCGCCGTCCTGTCGGGCATGGCCTCCTGCAGTTGAGGCAGGGTCTTCTTCTCGTAGATGCTCATCTGGAGGGCCACTTCGGCTTCCTCGCCCGGGTAGAGGATCTTCAGTATCTCGATGAGCTCGGGCGCCATGGGCACGCCCGCATGGGCCTTGTTGAGATGTTCCGCTAGTGCTTCGTAAACCTTCTCATCCATCGTCGACCTCCCCGTTCCACCAAGCGGTGAGCTATCC
>JAHEXQ010000002.1:0-30147 GCA_023252035.1 Actinomycetes bacterium | reverse complement strand
TATCCCCGAATATTATGGTCGTAATATTATAGGCATAATAAGATGGTGTCAACAGCGAAGCTGCCGTGGGTTGGATCTCGGAAGTATCGCGGCCGGGCCCTGGCTGCCTGTGCTACTCCCCGCCGCGCTCTCGCTCGCGGGTCTCCATACGCTCCAGCGCCTCCCTCAGTTGCCGCTCCGCCGCTTTTCTCTCCAGCGTTATGCCGATGATGCCGGCCGCCGAATCGAGCAGCACTCTCTCCTCAGCCAGGGATGCCTGCTCCCCGCCTCCATCACCAGCCAGATAGCCTACGTCCACGCTGCCGGCCGGCACGCGACCGATGAAGATGTCCACCGAGTCCATGACCGGGGTTTCTTTGAAGTCGCGCGACAGGTACTGCCGGCTGCCGAACCGAATGCGCGCTACCGCGGCCCGCGGGTGGTGTAACCCCTCCGGGAGAGCTTCCGCGATGCGGCGCAGGATATCGTCCTCCGATGCGTGTAGATCCTGACCGATGAGCGCCAGTTGGCTCAGGCAGTCGCGCTCCTTCACCCGCTTATGCAGTTGATCCTCGAGCCTTTCGCGTTCCTCATCCCAATCCCTCTGCGCGTTCAGCGCATCCAGCCAGGTCTGCAGCACTGCGGGAGCGCTCTTGATATTGGGGGGTACGTAGAAGGGATTCATCTGGACGGCGGCTCCGCGGATGAGGATCGGGTGGGTGGATATTACGCTCAAGAGGATTTCGGGCGGCCATACCCAGCGGTCATACTGGCAGAGGGCCATGCACTTCTTCCGGTGGAAGAACTCGTTGAGGCGGGCCTCGTATTCCATGAATTTATCCGAGCCGGGTGGTTCGCGCAGTATCCAGGTCGGCTCGCTGGTGTAGCGCATGCCGGCATAACCCTCGGCCAGGGCCCGGTCGGTCTCAGCCTGGGCCAGCATCAACATGCCGTCGGGGTCCAAGAAACCGCCCTTCAGGTAGGTGTCCGTGGCCGGCGCGAAAGCGAGCTGCCCCCGCTTCATATAGCGTTTCGCGTCTATACCGTCGTCAGCCAGGTACTCCAGGATGCAATCCTCTTTGCGCACGTCGGTTATGTAGAGGACCTTCTCCTTCCGCTCCAGACCGGTGCGGATGAAGGGGGTCAGTACCTGGCGGTGCTCCTCTTCGGACTCGTAAATGCAGGCTACATGGTCACCGGAGCCCAGTTCGGAAACGGAACTGATCCGGCGCGTCGCATGCATCCTACACTCCCCCTTGAGCCATGATGTGAACATTCCCTAATGAACTGAATAGTACCACGGCAGCGGCTTTGGCAACCATGCAACGTCCCAGCGCGATTAGGCCTATAGCGGGAATATTGCCATGGAAAACCTGGGCGAGGAGATTGAGCAAGCAACGCCCCCGCGCGATTAAACCTATAGCCGGGCCCAAGCTGACTTCTTACGTTTCGGGTCAGCCGCCGATAAGTTTCTCCACCCTTTCCAGGAGCACGTCGGGCTCGACGGGTTTCTCCACGTAATCGTCGCTGGCGACCTCCGTTCCGCGGCTGCGCGGAATATTGGTCTCCTTCATCATCCGCTCCCCGAAGCTCGTCAATAACATCAAGGGGATTTTTCGCAACTGCTCGTCCTTGGATATCTCTTCGGCTGCCGTGAATCCGTCCTCAACCGGCATGATCACATCCAGGATGATCAGGTCAGGAGCTTCCTTACGAGCTTTGCTTATGCCCTCGTTCCCGTTGTAGGCCACCTCTACGTCGTACTTCTCCTCCAGTATCGTCCGGGTCGCCTCCACGAAATCGCGATCATCGTCCACCAGCAATACTTTTTTCAACTCCCCGACCTCCTTTCTTTGACATGCCCCCGCGGGCAACTCACGATTCTTGCCGGGCCAGGATGTTCCTGACCCGCTCCAGCAGGACATCAGGATCCAGCGGCTTCTCCACATAATCGTCCACGTCCATACGCATGCCCGTCTCCAGCTCGTAGCGTCTCCGGCTGGCTTCCTCCCTAACCGAGGTCAGGACCACAATGGGTATCTTGCTCCAGCGAGCCCACCTGGGGTCTCGCAGCGTGTTGCAGACGCCGAACCCGTCCACCCGCGGCATCATCAGGTCCAGGACGATGAGATCAGGAGTCTCAGCCCTGATCAGCTCCAGACCCTCCGATCCATCGACGGCGGTTATCACCTCGAATCCTTCGCCTTGCAGGAAAACGGATAGAACATCCCGGATGTCCGGGTCGTCGTCTATAACCAGGAGCTTTGCCGCCAAATCCGACACCTCCTCAAATAACCGGGCGCGGCAGAAGGCCCGCCCTCTCCATGACCTCAGGGACGATCTCCTCCCAACCGACTGCCTGAACGTGTATACCGTGCACACCCGGAATCTCTTTCACCTGTTCAATGATCTCGATGATCAACTTGATCCCCTCTTCCTTCACATCCTTGGCATGCTCCAGACGGCTTACTACTTCAGCCGGTATCTCAACTCCGGATACATAGTCCCTCATGTAGCGAGCCATGCCTACGGACTTTACCGGTATTATTCCCGCCAGCACGTGAGTTTCACGGTCCAAGCCTGCTTCACACACCTCCTCCATCCAGCGAGCGAACTTGGGTACGTCATAGACAGCCTGGGTCTGGATGAAATCCGCACCTGCTTTGACTTTCTTCGCGAGACGGTGCACGCGCCATTCGAAGGGGTCCGCGTAGGGATTCTCCACCGCTCCAATGAAGAGGGGGATATCTCCCGCCACTTCCTCCCCGCACAGGAATTTTCGCTCATCCCGCATCATCTTCACCGTCTGGATGAGCTGCATGGAATCGATATCGAAGACCCCCTTGGCCGTGGGGTGATTGCCGAACTTTATATGGTCTCCCGACAGACAGAGGATGTTCCTAATTCCCAGGGCTACCGCCCCGCACATATCGCTCTGCAGGCGTATGCGATTGGCATCCCGGCAGAGCATCTGCATGACGGGATCCATGCCCATCCTGGCCAGGAGAGCGCAGGCGGCCAGGCTGCACATCCTGACCACCGCGGTCTGATTATCCGTGACGTTGAAGGCGTCAGCGGCTTGCCGGATAGCCTCGCCTGTCGATTCCACCACGCGTCCCGAACCCCCCTTGGGAGGCCCGATCTCGGCGGTGACCGCAAACCTTCCGGCCTGGAGCACTTTCTCAAGATTAGAACCTGATTTCACCCCAAATCGCCCTCCTTGTCTCTTTTGGTTCAGCCCGCTCTGCCAGGCACTCGCAAGGGGATCTTGCAGGTGAACCTGGCGCCACAGGACTTGCCCGGCACCGGGCTCTCCGCCTGGATGGTTCCCTGATGCATCTCCACGATGCGCTTGCATATGGATAACCCGAGCCCGGTGCTTTCCGGATGGTCAGGATCCCCCTTGAAGAAATCCTCGAAGATGCGCGGCATGATCTCCGGCTTGATGCCCGTGCCGTTATCCTCCACCGAGATCTCCACCTCATCATCCGTGGCTCTCGCCCGCACAAGTATTTGCCCGTCCACGGGCGTATACCGGCAGGCATTGGAGGTGAGGTTGTTGATCATCTGGCAGAGGCGCACCTCCGAGGCGAACATCTCGGGCAGGTCGGGGTCGATCTTGGCCTTCACGCGGATGCCCTTGGGCTCCGCCAGGCTACGGGCCATCTCCAGGCAATTGTCGAGCACGGCTTTCCAGGATACCATCTGGAACTCGGAAGCGGTCTCGCCCGTCTCGATGCGCGAGACATCCAGCAGGTCGCTTATCAGCTCCAGCATGTTATCCAATCTCAGAATGCTCCGGTTGATCCACTCCATCTGCTTGTTATTAAGCTCACCCACGGAGCCGCGCAGCATTACCTTGAGGTAGCTCTCCACCGCCGCCAAGGGCGCCTTCAGATCGTGCGCTACCATGGACAAGAAGCGGATGAAGCGCTGCTTCTCCTCCGCCAGCTTCACTGCCTCTTTATGGGCGCCGTCGGCATCCCGGGACACGTTCTCGTACTGTTCCGCTTTCTCCAGGACTATCCCGGAGAGTTCGGCGATGGATTCCAGAAAGTCAACTTCTCCCTTTTTAAACTTGCGCGGTTCGTCAAAATAGAGGCGCAGTACCCCAACCACTTCTTTCTTTACGCGCAAGGGCAGGGAGAGCATGGAGATAATGCCTTCCGCTGCGGCTTCTGCCGGATACTCCACGCCGCCGTTGCGATTGACATCGTAAACAGCGACCGGCTTTCCGGCAAAAACCTGCTCCATACCTCTTACGGACATCTTTCCCTTGGATAGATAGCCTTTGCTCAGACCGCAGGTGACTCGGTGCCTAAGATGGTTGCCGTCCGGGGTCAACGTGAGCAGGGAGCAGCCCTTGGCGCCCGTCCCTTTCGCCGACGATTCGACTATGGCACCGAGCACGTTTTCCACTCCCACCGCCTCTATGATGGGGCGCGAAATCTCGTAAAGCAGTTCGTAGCGCATGGCTCCAGCGCTCTCCTCCCTAATTGGGCTCGATTCCGCTCATCCCTGGGGCGGCTTGACCAAATGCGGCCCCCCGTGCCAACTGCTGCTCCAGTCTTTCACGGGCTCGATGCCTAAAAGCGATTCCAGTCTTCCGAGGGCCTTCATGCGGTCATAGATCATCTGCCAGCCACAAGGGATGCTCGGATCGACTTCGCAGCGTCCCTGCACCGAGCCTCCGCAAGGCCCGTTCAATAAGCTCTTGGCGCAGCGGGTTATCGGGCAGATGCCGCCCGTCCTGCCCAGGATGCAGTCTCCACATTGCCTGCATTCCTCAACGAAGAGTCCGGATGGCTCTTCCCTGCCTATGAAAAGCGTGTTCAGAGCGGGCAGTACGGGCATGTCCAGGTCATCGCAGACCGCTCTAACTCCCAGGGAGCATGACATCACCACAGCGGCGTCGGCGGTGCGGCAACCGCGTGCCAGTTCCTGCCTGGCCTCCAGGGGGAGCGACTCGCACGCCACGGGCAACACCTCGGCGTAGATCACCTGGAACCCCCGGGATTCCAACTGTCCCCGCAACTCCATTACCTGGTCCAAACCGCCGGTGCGCATCATGGCTGGACAAGTGCCGCAGCCCAGGACCGCCACCTTCTTCGCCGCTCCCAACTGGTCAACCATCTCCTGCAGGGGCTTCGCAGCGGTAATGCTCTTCATGCTCTATCTCTCCTCCTGCTGTCCTAAGTGCCCAGAGCGCACTTCCCGGCGGGGCAGTGACGCTCCTCGACGTGGGCCTCGAACTCCGCTTGAAAATACTCCATGGCCAGGGACACGGGGTTGAGCGTCATCTCCGCCTGACCGCATAGCGCTGTGTCCCGCACCAGTTCGATGAGTGAAGAAACCTGCCTTAGGGTGCCGGCGTTCCCCTTGCCTTCGGTAACCTGCCTCAATAGCTTCTCGATGGTTCCCGGGGCATTCCTGCCCGGAATGCAGCCTCCACAGCAACACTCGGCCGAGAGGTGCGCCAGGTAGGCAGCCCAGCGAACCATGCAGTTTTCTCCGTTCATGACCAGAACTTGAGCACCGCTGCCACCGAATCCGGGCGACGGTTTGCGCCCCAAGGACATTCCGAAACGCGCCGGCGGTAGGGGTCCGCCGCTCGATCCGTGTAAATGCAGGGCCTTCATCTTCTTGGAGCGCACGTACCTGGCGGCGATATCTCCCACAGGCTGACCCAAATCCGCTTCCAACACGCGGGGTCGCGCCAGGTCTCTGGTCAGAGAGAGCAACGCCGTGCCTCCCACCTTCTTATAAGATGCCGCGCCCCCTCCTATGATCACCGGGATCTTGCTCAGGGTCTCAGCGCTCACGAACAAGGCTTCCCTGCCCCAGACCCGCGGAGGATCAAAGCGCGCTTCGGCGGCTTTCTCCCCCATCATCTCCCCTTCCATCACCGCGGCAATGCCGATATCGCGGCGGCAGGGAATGAATGCCGGCCCCTTGAAGACGCGGACCGCAGTGCGCTGCATGAACCCCTTCTTGGCGAAATCGAAGAGGGCAGCCTCCAACACCTTTTGCGTCTTGATATCCTGCCAGGGCAGATAGATGACGGCTTCATCCGCCCCGGCCAGCGCGCCAAGACAGAGCAGCCCTTCCAGAACTGCATAGGGAGCGTAGTCCGCGGCCATGCCGCTCACACCGTTCTCAACCTCGCGGCTGCCGGCATCCGCGATGATCAAACGCCTGTCCCCCGGCACTTCAGCCAGGCGCTCCACTTGTTGCGCCAAGAGAATATCCGCGTGGAAATCCTTGAGCGCGGACTGTTCTAGGACCCGGCGCCCCTTCTTCTCCTCCGCCTGGACCTGCTGGAGCGCGGTCATACCGCCTTTCTTCATATAGTTCCGCAGCCCGGTTTCCTCCTGCAGAGAGGTCAAGGAGAAGTTCTTGCCGCCCGCTACTCCGAAGTCTTTGAGGCGGAACTGGAAAACAGGAGCGGGCTGCTCGTGCGTAGCTTCGCCGAGGATCATCTTCTTCAGTATGGTGATATTCTCGCCCTGGAAACCGTGGAAGAGCTTCTTGCGGCGCGCCCGTCCAGCGATCTCCAAGGCTATGGGGAGGTGCCAGTAAGGAAGTCCGTAAGCTTCTTCCACGCGCACCACTCCGCGGAAACCGTCCAGCTCGCCCCGCAGGCTCTCGATGAGTTCCATGCTTCCCCGCATGGCGCAGCAGGGGCCGGCGCATATCCTCACCAGCAGGTCGGCTTTCTGCACCGGAAACTCCTGGAACTGCGAAGCCCGCCCATAGACCCACGCCGGCGGCATCAGAAGGCTCGCGCCGATATTACGCACTGAATCCTCATCCAGATATCCCCGCTCCGTGACGGCAGTATAGAGCTGCTCCATAAGCCCGGAATCGCTTCCGCTATGCACTAGCCTCACCCCCCGCCAGTGCGACCTTCACCGCTGTGACCTTGTATTCGGGGATACCGGATTGCGGGTCGAACGCCGGACTGATCAGCCGGTTCACTCGCTCCTCGGGGAAATGGAAGCTCATGAAGACCACCCCCTGCGGCGACCTGGCCGAAAGACATAGTCGTGTCGTTAATGCGCCGCGCTGCGATTCCACACGTACCAGGTCCCCGTCGGCCAACGCCAGCAACTCGGCATCCGCGGGGTTCATCTCCAGACAACCTTGCCGCTGCATGGCGGCGAGCGCCGTGCGCACCGTCATAGAACCGGCATGGTACGCGTATCGCGTGCGGCCCGTCGTGAGCAAGAGCGGGTAGCGCTTGCCGGTCTTTTCGGCAGGGGGCTTGTACTCGACACAGGCGAAAGCTCCCTTGCCGCGCGTGAACCCATCGGTATGCAGGATCGGTGTGCCGGGATGGCCGGCTTGGGGGCAGGGCCACTGGATGCCGCCCTTCTCCAGCCTCGCGTGGTCTATCCCCGCGTAGCTGGGAGTGAGCTCGGCGATCTCGCGCATCGCTTCCGCGGGTTCATAGATCATAGGGTAGCCGAGCAGAGCGGACAGGCGGCAGACCGATTCGCCGTCCGCCCAGGCCTCACCGGGAGCCTCCACCGCCCGGCGCAGCTTCTGTACCCGCCTCTCCGTTGACGTGAAAGTGCCGTCCTTCTCCGCAAAGGAACGCCCGGGAAGCACGAAATGCGCCATTTGGGCGGTCTCGGTCAGGAAGAGGTCCTGGACCACCAGCATCTCCAAGGCATCCAGCGCCCGCGCCGTTCCATCGCTGTCGGGTTCCGTCACGACCGGGTTCTCGCCGAAGACTAACAGGGCCCGCAGCTTGCCGGCGCCGGCAGCTTCGATCATCTCCCCTATGGTCAGGCCCCGCGCGGCGGATATGTCCCTGCCCCAGGCCCCGCTGAACTTCGCCCGCACCTCAGCGGAATCAACTCGCTGGTACCCGGGCAGGAAGGCAGGCAGGGCTCCCATATCACAGGCGCCCTGTACGTTGTTCTGACCCCGCAGGGGATTGACCCCGGTCCCGGGTTTTCCCAGATGGCCGCAGAGCATGGCCAGGTTAGCCACTGCCCGCACGTTATCCGTGCCCTGCTGGTGCTGGGTTATACCCATGGCGTAGAAGATGGAAGCGCGGTTCGCCCGTGCGTACAGGCGGGCAGCCTGTGTCAGAACTCCGGCAGGAATCCCCGTTATCCGCTCCATGGCTTCCGGCTCATAGCGCTCCAGGAACGCGGCCAGTTCATCCACCCCCTCGGTGCGCTTTGCGACGAACTTAGTGTCCTGTAGCGATTCCCTGAGGACGACCCGGGCCATGGCGTTCAGCCAGGCCACATCCGTACCCAGCTTGGGCCGCAGGTGCAAGGAAGCATACCGCGCCAGCGGGACTTTCCGCGGGTCCACCAGTATCAACTGCGTGCCGCCATGAAGCACAGCTCGTTTAATGGATTGGGCTAGGACCGGATGGTTCTCCGTCGTGTTCGAGCCCGTAACCAGGATCACGTCGGCTTTCTCGATATCCGCGATGGAATTCGTCATCGCACCGCTGCCAAAGGCTGCCGCCAGACCGGCGACTGTAGGGCTGTGTCATAATCGCGCGCAGTGGTCCACGTTATTGGTTCCGAGCGCGGCGCGGGCAAATTTCTGCATGAGGTAATTCTCCTCATTCGTGCTCTTGGCCGAGGCGAGTATGCCGACGGCCGAGGGGCCGCTCTCATCGAGGATGCGGCGCAGCCTTTCCGCGATAGCCTCGAGTGCCCAATCCCACGACCTTTCCTGCCATCCTTCAGCCGTCCGCTCCAAGGGTTTGCCCAGACGATCGGGATGGTTGACGAAACCCAACCCGTACCTCCCCTTGGCGCAGAGGCTCACCCCGTTCCAGGCTGCGGGCGCTTCGGCGCGGGCGCCGATGATCCGCTCGCCGGCGACCCGCAGCTCCAGGTCGCACCCGCAACCGCAGTAGGGGCAGACCGTGTCCACCCGGCGCGTTTCCAACCCGTGATGAATGGAGGGTTTCTCCATCAAGGCCCCCACCGGGCAGAGCGATACGCAGAGCCCGCACAGCTCGCACTCAGAAGCATCGAGCGGATGGTCGAAGGTGGCCGCGGGCCGGTACCTGGGGCCCGATCCTATAAATTCAACGGCCGCTGCGCCCTGCACCTCCCCGCAGGCCCTGACACAGATGCCGCACCCGATGCATTTCGAATAGTCCCTGTGAATGAGGGAGTTCGCATCGGTTATCGGGAGCAACTCTCCCCGGCGCGGCAGCTCCCCACCGCTCACCCCATACCTGGCTGCGTATAACCTCAAGCGGCAGGTGTTGGCGGCTTCGCAGATGGTGCAGTCAACTGGATGCCGGGCGAAGATCAACTCCAGCATGCGTTGCCTGGCCGTACTTATCCTCTGGGTATCCGTAAGGATGGACATGCCGCCTTCCACCCGGGTATTGCATGCCGTCAGCAACCGGCCTGTCGATTCCTCCTCGACCAGGCAGATACGGCAAGCCCCGCCCGGCGGCAGGGCGGGATGATAGCAGAGGGTTGGGATATCGATGCCGGCTTTGCGTGCAGATTCCAGGATCGTAGATGCGCCTTTGGCGCTCAACGACTTTCCGTTAACGCGGAGTGATACCATCCTGGCCTCCCCTGATGCCAAATGGACCTATGCGGTAGTTCCTGAATCCCCGATGTTTACGTCGCCGCTCACCTTACGACTTGCTGGCAAATGTTGCCGGGAGATAGTGCGAAGTGGAATGTGGGCCGAATTCGTACTCTATGATTTCGATTAAGTAATGATAGCACACTTGTCCAGACCTCCTAATGCTTGATTTCAATGCCCTGCTGCACGCTAAAGGGCCGCCTGCAAGCGGGATTCAACCGCAAGCGGTAAAGACGGCCTCAGCCTATGCGGAAGCAACGCATGGAGACGGAGCCGTGGCGAACACCTTCGTAGGTGAAGACGAGGGGCTCGTTCTTCTCCTGCAGGGCGAGCGCGTAGATCATGGGCAGATAGTGGTCGAGCGTGGGTACCGCCAGGGCAGCCGGCTTTCCCGTGTCCGCGTAGTCGATAAGTGCCTCATGGTTGCCCCGCACCAGATGCGTCTTTATCATCTCGTCCGCTTCCACCGCCCAGCCGTAGGGAGCCGCATCGGGCGAGAAATCAACCAGCCTCAGGTTATGGACGAGATTACCGCTGCCGATAACGAGCACTCCGTGCCGGCGCAGCGGGCTCAGTCCCCTGGCCAGTTCGTAGTGATAACGAACCGGCTTCGGGTGCCAGTCGTTGAAGTCATAGTCGAGGCTCATCTCAAAGACGGGGATGTCGGCGGCCGGATACATGTGGCGCAGAACCGCATAGGACGCGTGATCCAGTCCCCAGTCGTCGCTGCACTGCGCGGCTGCTTTCGTTATGCAGTCGCGAGCTGCTCTCGCGAAAGCAGGTGAGCCCGGGGCATTGTACGTGACCTCGTAAAGCTCCCGCGGGAAACTATAGAAATCATGGATCGTGCGCGGTTTCTCCATGCAGCCGACGAAGGTACCATCCGTCAGCCAGTGCGCCGAGACAACCAGTATGGCCTCAGGCTTCGGCAGAGCCGCGGCCAGCGACACCAGGCTGCGAGTGAAATCGTTGTCCAGCACGATGTTCATGGGCGAGCCGTGCCCGAGAAAGAGCACCGGCATCTTCGGCGTTGAAGACAGATGCATCACCTCCGCTCCGTATTGTTACCCGCACATTGCTCTACTATGCCTGGGGAGATTCCAGTATGCTGTCTGCACGTTTGCCGCGCCGGGGAAATGGTAAAAATGCCATCAATGCTAAATCCTGGCAAAGGAGGATCCTATGGAGACCATGAGAGCAGTGCGCATACATGCTTACGGTGGGCGCGAGGTGCTGGTTTACGAGGACGCGCCGCGGCCGGAGCCCGAACCGGGTGAGGTGCTCATCAGCGTCCATGCCGCGGGCATCAACCCGATAGACTATAAGATCAGAGCCGGCTATGCGAAGAATTGGCTGAAACACACGCTTCCGCTCATCCCGGGCTGGGATGTCTCGGGCGTTATAGAGGTCACGGCCGATGGGGCGAGCCACCTCGAGGTTGGTGGCGAGGTTTACGGCATGCTGGACTTCAGGCGCGATGGGGCTTACGCGGAGTACGTCACAGCGCCCGCGGCGATCATCGCGCGCAAACCCACTTCCCTGGATCACGTCCAGGCTGCCGCCGTGCCGCTGGCGGCGCTGGCGGCGTGGCAATGCCTGTTCGACCTGGCCGGTCTGAGCGCCGGGCAGACTATCCTGGTACACGGAGCGGCGGGGGGCGTAGGGCATTTCGTAGTTCAGTTTGCCAAGTGGAAAGGCGCCAAGGTCATCGGAACCGCGGCGGCCCGCGACGCCGATTTCGTGCGGGAACTCGGCGCTGACGAGGTCATCGATTATCAGGCGCAGCGGTTCGAGCAAGCCGTAGGGGATGTGGATGTGGTCTTCGACCCCATCGGAGGAGAGCTACAGCGGCTCTCCTGGCAAGTCCTGAGGAAGGGCGGAGTTCTGGTCTCCACCACGAGCATCTCCTCACCGGAAGTGGCGGCGGAATTCGATGTGAGAGGCGAAGAGCTCAGCGTCCGGCCGGATGGCACCGAGCTGACCGCCATAGCGGAGTTGATAGACGAGGGCCGAATCAAGCCGGCGGTGACCGCCGTGTTTCCCTTGGCGGAAGCCGCGAAAGCTCACGCACTCCTGGAGAGCGGCCAAGCCCGCGGCAAGGTCGTGCTGAGAGTCAGAGACTGAGAAAGGGGTGTCGCTCTGTTAGGGAATAGCGCCGAAGCGGTGCTCCTCTCTCAATAGGTGCCGCTCGCTGAGGCGACCGACATCACCTTGCTAAGGCGCATGAGCATGAAGGTGTGGGTCAGCAACCCGGCGATCCGCATCTCCCGCTTCAACAGTTTCTTCTGAATGGCAAAGCCCGTCTCGTCGAAGAACCAGGGCATGCCGAACTTGATGGTCACGTTGGCCAGGTCCATGAGGGTCAAGGAATCCGCGACGATCTGCAGTTTGAAATCAGGCGCCAGCCCTTCCTTGACGGTGAGGGTTCCCTTGTCAAACTCGAACGTAACTCCGACATCCGCGTCGTCAGCGACGATGCTCACCTTCCCCTTGAGCCGCATGAAATCCTTGACACGGTCCGGCTTCTGCTCCAGATTGGCCCTGATAAGATCCGCCAGCATCACCGCCAGGGCTACATTTTCGGCATCCGGAGCGACCTTGACCACGTGCATCTAAACCCTCCTTCGGTCCGTCAAAGCTTAACGAGAGCGTGGCGAGCTTGCATCCCAGTTGATTAGAAAGCTTATTGCGGCTTTGATCCTGCCCGATTTTCCGCTCCGTTTCAACTCTGCGCGCCGGTTCACGGGGGCGGGGTCCCCTATAAGCGGTTTGGGAAAAGCGAACGTGTTCGGGGCACCTTCTGTTCGCTTTTCCGATGTTCGGGGCCACCTTTTTGTTTGGTTTGATTGGGGAGAAAGCTGTCCCGCGGACCGGCGCGATATCGATTTCTATCTCTGCTCGGCATCGCCTTCCATGAAACAACGGGGTTGACGACTATCAAGAAGTGCATATCCCCTGCTTGAGTAGGCCGGCTATGGTAAAATGCGGGTGACCGAGGCAAACGCAGAAGAGCGCGTGTAGGACCTCCTGGACAAGGACGGTAATTTGGCTACCGAGAGCAGCGTAACGGAAGTTGCACCTGAGATATTCCTTATCGACTGCTATTTTGCAGGCTTACCCGGACAGTGCGGCGTTTTCCTCATTCGCGGGGAGACCGTCGCGCTGGTGGACACAGGCCCGTCGGTGAACGCGCAGGATGTGGTTGCGGGGCTCAACCATCTGGGGCTGGCGGCTTCGGACATCAGCCATATACTGCTCACCCATTTTCATCTCGACCATGCAGGGGCCGCATCGTTTCTTCTCGACCACAACCCAGAGGCCACCGTCCTCGTGGACGCGGGCAGCATCGGGTTCCTGGTGGATCCGGAACGGCTCGTCAGGAGCGCGCACAAATCGCTCGGTGAAGTGGCGCCCCATTACGGGACCATGCTGCCGATTCCGGGGGAGCGGATCGTTGCTCTGAAGGACGGATTCGAACTGGAGCTGGGCGGGGGAAAATCGCTAACGGCTCTGCACACGCCGGGCCACTCCAGGGGCCACTTCGCCTTCTATGAGCCTGGCAGCGGGGTTCTCCTCTGCGGAGATGCGCTCGGTCACTTTATCCAGGAGGCGAGCTACATCTTCCCGGCGACCCCGGCGCCGGAATTCGACCTGGATGCATCCTTGGCCAGCGCCGCCCGCCTGGCGGCGCTTCGACCCGAGATACTCCTCTTCCCGCACTTTGGCTTCTCGCGC
Organism: Actinomycetes bacterium; assembly: GCA_023252035.1. Classification (GTDB taxonomy): domain Bacteria; phylum Actinomycetota; class Geothermincolia; order Geothermincolales; family JAHEXQ01; genus JAHEXQ01. Next base: position 16,848 of record JAHEXQ010000002.1, on the reverse strand, counting down.
GACGCCCAGGCTGTCATTCGACATTTCACGGAGCAGGTGAAGCGCTTCGTGGATATGGCGGCGCACCTGGAGGAAGTGGAGCGCAACCCGCAGCATCTATCCGAGTTGCTCTTCCGCGACTTGCCGAGCTTGGGTGAAGACGAGGCGAAGCTGCAGGGCGGCATCCTCACGGTCAACGCTGCGGGAATCCTGCACTATCTGCGCCAATCCGCGAGAGAAGGCCTTTAGCTCTCCCCCATGCCGGGCAGTTCCGGATGCGCGTAGACGAAGGCGTAGACGGTGCCAGCCCCTTACCAATAGATGTAGCTTTCGTGCTGAGCTTCCACGACCCGCTCTCCCTTCTGGACCGCGGCCCACACCGCAGCCGCTTTGCCACCTTGCACTACCGCGGCCTTCCGGGATGGGCGGCAGCGCCGGCCGGGTCCTGCGTGTCAGCGGGCCAGGGCAAGGGCGTGGCCTAGGCCGGCATGTCGGTTGCTTGCCCCGCGAACAGCGTGATCCGCGCCGGGACGTATTCCGTCGTTCCCACCGTTGGGGCGCCCGTGACGGCGTTGACTATGTCTTTCCAGTGCGGCGGCTGGCTCCTCGAGTCCCAGACGGCCACTTTATTTGTGAGGCAATGCGTGATGTTGTGCAACGTGCGGCGCGATTATAATATAGCGTGCGTCGGATACGGACTGGTACAACCCGGCAATCGCCGCAGAACCATGAGGTTGTGAATCGAGATGTCGCTATTCCTTGGCCTCGATCTCTCCACCCAGAGCCTGAAAGCCACCTTTCTAGATGTGAATAGCAAGTCAATCGCGCACGAAGCGTCGGTCGGCTTCGATGACGACTTGCCACAATATGGCACGGAACTGGGCGTCCTTGCCGGTATGCCCGGCGGGGTTGCGGAGGCTCCCCCCCACCTGTGGCGGGATGCTCTTGTTCTTTTGTTAGGACGGATATCGCAGGAGGTGGATCTATCCAGCGTGCGAGCGCTGTCCGTGGGCGGCCAGCAGCACGGCCTAGTGGCCCTGGACGCCGGGGGCGAGCTGTCTCGAAAAACCGCTAAGTTGTGGAACGACGTTTCCACGGTCGCTGAAGCCGATGAGCTGGAGCGCCGGATGGGGGGAAGAGCGGCAACCCTGGCCCACGTAGCCAATACCATGCGGCCGGGTTACACAGCCCCGAAGGTCCTTCACCTCAAGCTGCACGAGCCTGAAGTCTATGCCCGCACCGACCTCTTCCTCCTTCCGCATGATTATCTGAACTACCTCCTTGCGGGAAGAGCGGCTATGGAATACGGAGACGCCTCGGGCACCGCCCTCTGGGATCCGGTACGCAGGGCGTGGTCGGCTGTGGCAGTGGAGGCCGTCGGCAGCGAGCTATGGAGCAAGCTGCCCGAAGTGCTCCCGCCAGATAAGCCCATAGGCAAAGCAGGCACGGTTTTGGCCAGGAGGCTGGGCCTGCCGCAAGATTGCCTGGTGGATGCGGGCAGCGGCGACAACATGTACGGTGCTGTAGGTACGGGCAATGTGCGCCCGGGGTTGCTGACCGTGAGCCTCGGCTCCAGCGGGACCGCTTATACGGTGCTCGAGAATCCCTTTACGGACCCGGAAGGGGAGATAGCGTGTTTCTGCGATTCGACCGGCTACTGGCTCTCGCTGGTCTGCACGTCCAACCTGGCTGGCCCCTACGAGAGCATGCTGGCGGCTTTCAACCTGGAGCATGCCGATATGGAATTGCTGTCTGCGCGGTTGCAGCCAGGTGAGGGGGGCAGGCTCATCCTGCCCTGGCTCCAGGGGGAGAGAACGCCGGATGTGCCGCACGGAAAGCCCCTCCTCTTCGGCTTCGGACCGGCCGACCTCACGGCTGAAAGCCTCTGCCGCCCTGTCATGGACGGGGTGCTCTTGAACCTGGCGGAAGGCTGCAAGCGCCTGCCCGTTCAAGTGGGCGAGATCCGGCTGACCGGCGGCCTTTCGCGCTCCCGGACTTGGAGGCAAGCCCTGGCCGACATCTTCAACCTTCCGGTCGTACCGCTCTCCATCGAGGGAGTATCCCTGGGTGCGGCCATTCACGCAGCCTGGGTGTGGCATCGCGACCAAGGGGAACCGCTAGCGCTGGCCGAGTTGTGCGCGGCTTTCGTGCAGTTGGAAGAGACGGACAGAGCGATTCCACAGCCGGAGACCGTCGCTCGCTATCATTTGCTCCGGCGCTGCTTCGCGGCTCTGAGTGCCCGCGCGAGGGGATTGCCCGGCGCGGAAGACCCCTTCGAGGTGGCCCGGCTCCTGGAATAGGCCAGCCGGTATAGCCCGATTGCAGTTGCTCCATGCCCCGGGATTTTTACGCGGGAATGTACCACCGGTCGAAATAAGCGTAGGCGTTCACGACGGCGGTGCGCATCATGTCCTCAGCCTGCGCGGTGCGGCGCTCGGCGAGGTGCCGCAGCAGGAGTTGACCGTCCAATTCCCTCTCCGCCTGCGCACATGCTTCCCAGGCCAGGATGCTCCGAACTATCCTATCGATAGCCTGTTCGGCGTTATCGTAAGGGCGCCTCTGGATGTCGTGGCCTTTCCAGCGGCGGAACCCGGCTTGCCGGACCAGACCGGCGATAGCTACGTTCATGCCGTTGACCCTCAGCGCCTGATCGATGTCGAACTTGCCGGGACCGCCCAGGGTTATCCCGTTATCGTAGCCCTGGCTGTTCAGGTGCATGTGCACGAGCATGCCCTGCTCCACTTCCTCGACGGTATCGTAAACGTGGTCCAGGCCGGTCATCTGGGAATGACCGAATTCCTTGTTAATACCCTTGCGGGTTAGATTCACCCCGCACTCCTCGGCGAGATTCTTCCAGATGACGATTCCGCTGGCCACCGTAGGTATCAGCATCGCGGGATGCCCTTCGTTGGGCTTAGGCTCGAGCGCGATGTAGAGTTCACCGCCCTTGTCCGCTTCGTACCGGCAAAGCCCGGCGAGGCTCTCCCGCAAGTTCCCGTACATCTCGCGGATACCTACCGTGGCGATATCGTAGCCGAAAGAACCGTTCCAGATGGCCAGGGTCGGCGATGCCTCGGGGTCTGGGTGCCAGGCCGGCCGCAGAGGGCCGTAGGCGATGTCCACCGTCCGTAAGCCGAAATCCTCAGCGGACTTTCGCTCTCTCGCATCCAGCGAAGCGATGCCCCCGTAGGCGAAATGGCGATGAGCGCCCGGTGTGATCAGCGCCAGGTGAATGCCGCCAGCCACCAGCTCGTGAGCCACGGCTTCTGCATTCGATTCGTTGACCTCGTAATCGTAGTGCAGCTCTATCCCCAGCTCGACATGTTCGGGCAAACGCGGCCTTATCTCCTCCGCGATGAGGCGCACCACGCCTGAAGTGTCGAGCTTGCCGGGACCCCATTCCGGTATCATGTCTCCCGGGACAAAGCCACCCGCACCAGCATGAAAGGTCCAACGGCAGATACTGTGCGAAGATCTCTCCGTCTCCACTTACATTTCTCCCTTTTCTTCTTGCTCGGTGTAGGAGACAATTTTAGCATTATTCAAGCCTGCATTATCCACATAAGACATGAAGTATTATCCCCTTGTGTTGCTTAAGCATGCATTAGAAAACGATTTGTTGAGCATTTGATGCTACAGGGGGCGAGAATCCATTGGGTCAAGCGCAAGACGGGCGCATGCTTCATACGCCGGTTCGCGCTCGGGAGTTATGGGTCTCAGGGAATTAGTGTTCGCTATGTGTCGAACCAGCGCAATACCTATCGTAGTCCAATCCAACATGATAGCATACGGCAAGCTAAGGGCCGCACGGGCACAACGTCTCTGAATCGAAGAGGAGAGCACGAACCGATGCCAGCCGCTCATGATCGCATTCTGGCCGCTCTAGAGCTGAGGAAGCCGGACCGGGTACCCACCTTTGACCTGATGCAGGAATACGCAAATATCTACGAGATTCTGAGGAAAAAGCCGCTGCCCATCGCCTTTCTTTTCAGCAATCCATATATTGCCAAAATCATGGATAAGGTCGTCGCGCAGCCTTGGGTAGACCAATCCCGGCCTGTGGACAAGGCGATGAAGGATTATACCTATGACCGCACGGCAGCCTCCGCGAAAATGGGCTATGATTCCGCCTGGGTGGGATACCACCCGGTCTGGAGATACCTAAGCTCCAAGGTGGTGCGGGACATTTACGGGCGGTGTTGGGACGTCACGCTGGATGGCAAGGGCAACGTGGGTACGCCTATGTACCGGAGGGGCCTCATCTCCAGCCCGTCGGACTGGAAGGACTGGAACAAGAAAGACCTGCTGTGCCTGCCCGAGAAGAACTATCGCATGTTCAGTCTGGTACAGAAGGATTTCGGAAACCGGCTTTTCGTTTTCGCCACTTTCACAGGTGGGCTCTTCGAACTGACCTGGCAGTGCATGGGCTTCGAGCCTTTCTGCGTGGCCATCCGTAGGGAGAAGGAGTTCATACGCCGCATGATCGGATTCTACACCGACCTGTACTGCATAATGCTCGAGGCATTTGCCGAGGCCGGCGTGCCGGGGGTTATGTATCCCAACGATATGGCTTACAGGTCCGGCCCCATGCTCAACCCCAAGGTCTTTGAAGAGCTCTATGGCGAATCGCTGCGGCGCCTAACGGGCACGGCCCATGCCTTGGACTTGAAGATCGTCATCCATAGCTGCGGAAATGTCTATTCGCTGCTTCCGTGGTTTGCTGACTGCGGATTCGACGGTGTCCATGCGCTCGAGCCTACTGCAGGTGTGGAGCTTGCCCAGGCCAAGGAGATAATCGGTGACCGCCTTTGCCTCATCGGAAATATAGACGTCACACATATCCTGGTGAGCGCGACAAAGGAAGAGGTCTTCGAGACCGTACATCGCGCGATACAGGACGCGGGAAAAGCGGGCGGATACATTCTTGGCCCGACCAATTCGCACCCCGGGATGACTGTTCGGAACCTGCGCTGGATGGTGGAGGCCGTTGAGAAATACGGGCGCTATCCCTTAACGGGATAACGAGAAGTGACATGAGCGATACACTCGTCAAGATCGGGGATGCGGTGGCGGAGCTGGATCTCGACGCGGTGGAGCCGCTGGTGCGCGATGCGGTGGCTGCGCGGGAGGAAGCCAATGCGATACTGGAGGCCATGGGAGCGGGCATGGCGAGCGTGGGGGAGCTCTTCGAGAGCGGCGAGTACTTCCTGGCCGATCTGGTGCTCGCGGGAGAGATGATGAAGGAAGGCGTGGCCGTCATCGAGCCTCTACTGAAGCGAGATGGCCAGGCGACAAAGGGTGCGATCATCCTCTGTACGGTGAAGGGGGATATACACGATATCGGGAAGAATCTGGTTGGGACCATGCTCGGCAGCGCCGGTTTTAGGGTCGTTGACCTGGGCGTCGACGTGCCGGAGGAGAAAGTCGTGGAGGCCATCCGGACGCACGGGGCGAGTAGCGTTGCACTCTCGGTGCTGCTCACCACCATGGTCACCTCCATCAGCGACATCGTGGCGGCCATCACTGAAGCGGGCTTGCGCGATCAGGTGAAGATAGCCATAGGTGGTGCCTGCACCACGCCGGAGCTGGCGGAACGCATGCAAGTAGATGCCCTGGGCCGCGACGCTGTCGAAGCGGTGCGCATCTTTGAGGGGTGGCTGTCTGATTAGCGGGGGAAAGCGCCCGGGCTGGCGTGGGCCGCGACCACGGCACTCGTGCCGTTCATGAGCGCCTGCGTAGGGTCACAGTTCGGTTGCCTGGCTACTAGATTCCCTACTTCCTTGGCGGCGGCTTGGTCGGAGAAATAGGTCACGGCCACCTGGGCGGGCGGGCCGCGCAGCTTCTCTGAGGCCAGCTCCACCATGCGGGTGAGGGACTCGTGCCGGCCAGTCACGTCCCGTCAAGTGGTGTCACTCCCTCGAGAGTCACCGCCGAATGCTTGCGCTTGCGTCAAGGGAAAGGAGCGAAACGATTTGCTGACAGCCAATGAACGGGTACTGGCCGCCCTGGAGCTGCGGGAGCCGGACCGGGTTCCCGTCATGGACCTGCTCAACGACTACGCGGTGGTTAACACCATACTGGGGAAGAAGCCCAATCCCGTGAGCCGGCTCTTCTCGAACAGATATGCGGCCGCGGCCCTTGACCGTTTCCTGCCGGTGTTCAACCGGACCCCCCTTGGGCCCTGGGCCACCTGCAGCGAGATGGCGAACTTCGCCTACGATGCCGCGGCCGCGGCCAGCAAAATGGGCGAAGATGCGGTCTGGATCACCTTCTTCCCTTTCTTCCGGATGCGCTCGAGTAAGCTGGTCGAGGATATCTTCGGGCGGCGCATGGATGTGAGCTTCGACCGGCTGGGGAACATGGCCACTCCCCTATACAGAAGCGGCCTCATAGGCAATCCCGCAGACTGGCAGGCGTGGGACAAGAAACCTATGCTGCGCCTGCCCGAGCTGGCCCGCCGGGCGCTCACTCCGATACAGAGAGATTTTGGTCAGGACCTCTTCCTCTTCCCCTGCGTCGACTTCGGCCTCTTCGAGAACACCTGGCAACCCCTGGGTTTCGAACGTTTCACCGTCGCTCTGAGAAAAGAGCGCGCCTGGCTCGGCAGCATGATCGACTTTCATGCCGATCTCTACTGCGAGATGCTGGAGGCGGTTGCGGAGGCCGGCATCCCCGGGATCGTATATGGCGACGACCTCGCCTACCGCTCCGGGCCCATGGTCAATCCGCGTCTTCTCGAACAGATCTACGGAGACGGCCTGCGGCGCCTGGTGGAGAAGGCCCATTCCCTGGGGTTGAAGATCCTCATGCATTCGTGCGGAAACGTGACGGACCTGCTCGAATGGTTGGCGGACTGCGGGTTCGATGCCATCCACCCGCTGGAGCCCACCGCGGGGGTGGACCTGGCGGAAGCGAAGAAACGGGTGGGAGGCAGGGTATGCCTCGTCGGTAACCTGGACATCACCTATCTCCTGGTCGAAGGGACCCGGGAGGAGGTCTTCGAAGCCGTACGCCGGGCAATCAATAACGCCGGGGCGGGAGGCGGATTCATCCTGGCTCCCGATCACAGCCATTCCGATATTTCGGTGCAACGTCTCAAGTGGATGGGGGAGGCAGCCCGGGACTATGGCCGCTATCCTCTACAGGCCGAGTTGGACGGGGAGGTGCGGGCATGAAGACAAGCGATGGCGTTACCTGGGCCTCGGTCGTGGCGAGCGAGGGCGAAGAGCGAGAGACCCGCATCCAGGAACTCCTGGCCCGGATGACCCTGGACGAGAAGATAGGCCAGATGTCCGGCAGTGCCGGGATTCTGGATCTGCCCGCCATGCTGATCCGCTATAACCTCTATCCCTTCAGGGCGGGCGCGAACAAGCGGTGGGGAATACCCGCTATCCGGTTCACCGATGGCCCGCGCGGCGTGGCTTTGAACCACTCGACCTGCTTCCCGGTCTCCTCAGCCCGGGGCGCGACCTGGGATGTTGAACTGGAGCAACGGGTGGGCTCGGCCATGGGTATCGAAGCCAGGGCCCAGGGGGCCAACTTCTTCGGCGGCGTGTGTATCAACCTCATCCGCCATCCGGGTTGGGGCAGGGCTCAGGAATCCTTCGGAGAGGACCCGCATCTCCTGGGCGCCATGGGGTCGGCTATGGTCCGGGGTTTGCAGGACCACGTCATGGCCTGCGCCAAGCACTTCGCCTGCAACAGCGTAGAGGAGTCCAGGTTCTACGTGGACGTACGCATAGATGAGCGCACGCTGCGCGAGGTTTACCTGCCTCACTTCGAGCGATGCGTGGATGCGGGCGTCGCCTCCATCATGTCCGCGTACAACCGGGTAAATGGCCGGTACTGCGCCCATAATGCCCACCTTCTGCGCGAGATCCTCAAGGGCGATTGGGGATTCGATGGCATCGTGATATCGGACTTCGTCTTCGGAACCAGGAGCACCGTCAAGGCTGCCCTGGGCGGTCTGGACATCGAGATGCCGGATACTCACTTCTATGGCCGCCGGCTGAAAAAGGCTGTCTTGTCCAGCAAGGTGCCGGAGGAAGTCATAGACGAGGCGGCGACGAGAATCCTCAGGCAGAAAGCCAGGTTTGCCAAGGTGGGCGATTCTACGGGGTACACCCGGGACAGGGTGGCCTGCCGGGAACACGAAGAGCTGGCCCTGGAGGTGGCGCGAAAGAGCATAGTCCTTCTGAAGAATGAGGGAAACGCCCTGCCCATCCCGCGCAGCGAGGTACAGAGGGTTGCCGTTATCGGCGGGCTGGCTGATCAGGCGAACCTGGGAGACCGCGGGAGCAGCCGGGTCCGACCCCCCTACGCAATCACGCCCCTGCAGGGTATCCGGGACCGGGCAGGCACATCCGTAGAGGTGCTGTACGAAAAGGGGGATGACCTGTCCCGGGCCGTGCAAGTCGCCCGGGGAACGGATGTCGCGGTAGTGGTGGTCGGCCTCACCGGCCGTGACGAGGGCGAGGCTATGCCCGTGGTAAAACTGGGTGGCGACCGGGAGGACCTGAGCCTTCCCAAGAGACACATTGAACTCATCGAGGCCGTGGCCGCCGCTACGCCAAGGTGCATCGTGGTGCTCGAGGGCGGCTCCGCCGTTCTTCTTGCGGGGTGGAAAGACAAGGTCCAGGGCATCGTCATGGCCTGGTATCCGGGCATGCAGGGCGGTAACGCCATTGCTGATATTCTCTTCGGCGATGTAAATCCTAGCGGGAAACTCCCGCTCACCTTCCCCAGCACCAACGATCAGCTTCCCTTCTTCAACAAGAAGGCCCGGTCCATCGAGTACGGTTACTACCATGGCTATCGCCTCTTCGACAAAGAGGACCTGGAGCCGGCTTTTCCCTTCGGGTTTGGCTTGAGCTACACGGAATTCAGGTATGACAGCCTGCATCTGATGCAGAAAGAGCCGGCGCGAGACGGCAGCCTGGTAGCGGAGGCGGCCCTCACCAACCCGGGCAGTATGGCCGGCGAGGAGATCGTTCAGTTGTACGTCGGGTTTGATGGCTCGCGTGTGGACCGCCCGGCGAAAGAGCTAAAGGCCTTCGCCCGCGTGCACCTGGAGCCGGGGCAGACAAAGACGGTCCGCCTCGAAGTCAAAGTGGAGGACCTGGCGTATTACGATACGGGAGTCGGAACGTGGGAGATCGAGGAGCTGGAATACGCGGTGCTCGTAGGCGCATCGTCCCGAGACATCCACCTGCGGGATTCCTTCCGCCTGTCCGCGGCCGGTTAGCCCGCGCCGCTTTTGCGCTTCCGGCAGCATTTATGGGTAGTGCCCCGGCGGAATTCGAATCCGCGCCGCTGCCTTGAAAGGCTGAGACAGCGTTATTGCGATGTTTTGCCGTGCCATGCGGTCTTGCTTCCGACCTGCAATTCCGATTCCTTCAGCTTATCAATGTTCAACCATTTTTCGCCCTGTTTGGCGATGGCTCGTTAGCCAAACATTAGCTATCCGGCCTGCCTAGAAAAGCCGGCTATGCGCGCCGACCGTTAATTTTTGAAGTCCCTCAACGCAAGCTCAAAGCAGGCACCGTCTTCATTGTAGGCTTTGATCTCGCCGGCATAAATGCCGGCTAGCTGCCGCACAATGGCAAGCCCCATACCGGTTCCGCCACCTTCCCCGTGATAAAGGCGCTCAAAGATATGGTCGAGATCTTCTTCGGGTATCCCCGATCCGTTGTCACTCAACAGGTATTGGTGTTCGCCGGGCTGGTCCCCCTTGCGATATCTTATCCTTATCTCCAGGCCGCTGCCCTTGTTATGCATGATACTGTTGCCGATCAGGTTGCTGAAAATCTGATAGATGTGGGTAGGATCGGCCGAGATGCGCCCAAGCTCGTTATCAAGCTCGATCTTGATATCGTCTTGTTCGATTTTTTCTGAAAAGTCATCCAGTACCATCTTGATGATACCCAGTACGTCTACAAGCTGCCCTTTCCGTGGAGCTTGCCCGTCCGCCGCCAGGGTGAGCATATCCCCGATCAAGGATATCGCTCGTTCGGCGCCCGCCTGGATTGTCCCGCAAAGCTGCTGGACAGGTCCCGCACGGCACTCATCTGTCAAATCACCGATCATATCCTGCAGGACTTGTGAAGCCGAAATGATTATTGAAATGGGACCCCTCAGGTCGTGTGAAACCGCATGATCATATGCTTCCAGCTCTTGATTGATCTTGACTATCGCTTCCTCCGCCCGTTTCCGCTCGGTGATGTCGACAAGGGAGGCAACGCTTCTTCTGGTCCCCGGTATCAATTCGGCGAACACCGATACATGCCGGATCTCTCCGCTCCTATCTATCAGTCGATATTCGTACCCGTTGGGGACTGCGGCTGGGTCGAGCCTTCGCAGATGATGGTATTCCATCACCATGTCCAAGTCATCGGGGTGCACATACTCAGTCCAGCTGGTCTTTCCCTCCAACTCTTCCTTGGAGCAGCCGTAGAGTTTGGCAGACTCAGCGTTGGCCAGTGAGATGGTGGTGTCGTCTTCGACGATGACCGTGGCGGTTCCCGTGTTCTCGAAGATCGTGCGATACCTTTCTTCGGATTCTCGCAGTACCATCTCCGCCTTCTTACGCTCGCTCGCCTCTCTCGTTAGCATCTCGTTGGAATCTTCCAGTTCGGCTGTTCGCTCGCGGATCAGTTCCTCTATGTGCTCCCAGAACTTTGCGAGTTCCTTCTCAGCACGCTTCCGCTCGGTGATGTCGCGGGCCACGGACGATGCTCCCACAATATCTCCTGCCTCGTTCTTAACCGGGGAGATGGTTATGGATACATCGATCAGGCGCCCGCCCCTTGCTACGCGTACCATCTCGAACTGGTCAAAGCGCTCTCCCCGGACGATTCCGCCGAGTATCCTCGCAAGCTCGTCCGAACGGTCGGGAGGGAGCAGGACAGATATGTTGCGGCCGATGATCTCATCGGCCGTATAGCCATACATCCGCCTGGCTCCTTCATTCCAGCTGACTATAGTGCCATCCAGGTCTTTCCCGAAGATGGCGTCGTCAGAGGAGTCGACGATCGCCGCGAGCCTGCGCGTGTCCGCCTCCGCTTCTAGCCGGGGGGTGAGGTCGCGAAGGATGCTGAGTATGGCTGGCTTGCGCTCGTATTCGATGACGCTGCTTCGGGCTTCCAGATAGACGATGGAGCCGTTCTTGCGCCGGTGAACAACCTCCCCAATGAGATCGCCCTGTTCGGCAATCCGGCTCATCAGTTCCTTGGGCAAATCGGGGGAGACGGTTTTAGCAAATAGCGCGCCCGGTGGTAACTCCCTGATTTCCTCAAGCGTATAGCCGTATAGCTCAGTTCCTGCCGGATTTATGTCCAGGATGCGACCGTCGGCGCCGACGACAAGGATGATGTCGTGACTGTTCTCGAATATGGCCCGGTAATACTCTTGCGTAGTCATTGCGGCAGCCTTCCGCCCATAGCCCTTCAGCCCCCCTCTCCGGGTCAGATACTGGGTTTTCTTACATGCCCTACATCCGGTATAAGGCTAAATCCCCGGCTAGACGCACGCGCCTAGCATTCATCTAGCGGCTTTGGCACACCTCCCCTATTCTCTCCTCTCCAATTCCTTTAACCCTCATAGATCTGCCCACAACATAACCCCAACAACCGACTGATACGTTCTTGAATCCGGCACAGCCGGAGGAGGTTGGCAAGGGAACCCGGTGGAAAACGGTCCGCTAGATACTTGCTTGATGGAGGCCATGGCGAAGGCGGGGTCAATTCTTGGGGCAAGGGGGGCCTGCGCTGCTATTATGGTTGGTGCCCCAAGCGGAATTCGAATCCGCGCCGCCGCCTTGAAAGGCTGAGCGGATATTCGTGCAATGTCTTGCCGCATTCGCTGGTTCCCTATTGTACCTGCATTGCTGCATCCTTCGTATTTACTTTGAGCCTCCTTTTTTACCATCGTTTGCTGTTGTGTGTTAGATAAATGTGTTAGACACAAGACCCTTGGTGCCACTTGCAGCCGGTCCTCCCGGCCCTCGTGGTCTCGAGCTTCTGCTCACAGATGCCCAGGGCCCGCTTATAAGCATGGAGCCTGTCGTGGATCTCCTCCTGATTGCGCTGAATATCGCGCCAGAGTTGCTCCGCCTCCTCTAGGCCCCCGTTGCGCCGAAGGATATCGCCTATGCGGGCAAGTGGCATCCAGAAGCTCTTCGAGGATGCCGTTGATCTCCCTAATCTCGGCGAAGTGGTTCCCCGGAATCATGCCGTGCCCTCCCCTATCTCCAGCGCGTCCAGGAATTGCAGCCGCGCCTGGCCGAGGTTGTGGCTTATATACTTGGTGAGGAGCTGAGCCTTCTGGCGGCTGACGATCATGACAATGCAATGGTAGTCCTTGGCGAAAGCCACGGGGTGTTTGATGCGGTACTCCGGGTCGAGCACGCTGTCCACCAGTTCCTTCAGCCGGCGAACCAACTCGCGCTGTGACAGCTCACGGGTAGGTATCAGGTCCAAGTTGCCGGCCCTCCTGATTCTCTGCGGTCCTAATACCCTATCCATACTGCAAAGTAAACCAGATTAGACCCTCTGTCAACCTCTTTTTACCCATAGATTGAAAACTATCCACTCCAGTTGACGTAGATTAGTAACATGCCGAACTTTGGGAAGTGGCTTCGCCAGCTCAGAACCCAGCGTGGCCTGGGCTATAAGTCCTTTGCCAAGCAAGCTTTGCAGGGCGAGGTTTCCCATCAGACGCTCAAGAACATCGAGGAAAACACCAAGGAAGCTAAACTCTCGACGGTCATGATCATCCAAGAAAAGCTCGGGCTTGATGCTCACGCAGTAGCGCATTCGGTCTTCGGCTTGAAGCCCCCGGAAGAAATGGGAGAGCCGGTCGAGCTCGACAATGACACCAAGCTCTTCATGGAGAAGTTCCTGCAGCTGAATGCCCTGGGGCGACAGAGAGTGCTGGGTCAGATGGACGCCCTGCTGGATATGTCCCCTTACCAGGAAGAGAGAAAGAAGGTCGTTTAGTCACACCCGCGATATAAACTGGGTATCGGCACGCAGGGACACTTCCATCTACGGGGGCACCAATGGACCACGAAACCCAGGAGCTTATCGCAAAGTTTGCACGACTGGACGCTCTCGGTAGATCCAGAGTGTTGGGCTTTATTACCGGATACTTGGCCATGATGGAAAGGGTTAGTGCTAGGGGGGAGGCGCCGACCAAAAAGAGACTACGGTTGACGGGGGCCGCACCCTACGAGGGGGGGCGAGGGAGAGCGGCCTGATAATGTGATTTTCGTCACGTTCGGGCAAGAGCGAGATGTATAGCGCAAAGCAGGCGAGGGGGCAGGATGGATCGCAAACAAGTTGACCCTGAAACAATTCGGCTTGGTTTCGCCGCGCTCGGACCTCTTCTGATAGTTAGGAGACAGCAATGAGCCTTGGGCGAAAGCTGGATGAGGTCATCAGCCTGCTCAACAAGATTTTGGCCGTCGTGAATGACATCGAGTACGCCACCGAGAAATAATGCCCATCTACCCCCGCACCCTGAAAGACGGCGCCATCGTCTACGACGTGAAGAACCGCATAACCGGCCGCCAGGTCATGAAGCGCGGGCTTACATGGGACGAGGCCCAGGATAACGAGTTGAAGCCACTCATCCAGAAGCGAGCCATTAAAGCGGGCGTGCCCCTGGGCCTGCAGAAGGTGCAGGACTTCGCGAAGATCTGGCTCGAGGAGCGGAAGAAACAGGTCGAGCAGGCGCTGAAGCTTCGGGTCCTTACCTGCTTCGGCCGTAAGCGGCTCTCCGACCTAACCCCTTACGAGATCCAGAACTTCGTGCACAAGTTCTCGGAGTAGCCACGCACGGGCAATAAGACGCTCACCACGCTGAAGATGATGCTGAAGAATGCGGCAGTCTGGGGCTGGCTGACGCAAAGCCCTGCGACCGAGGTGAAGCGAATCCCGCAGCACCAGTTAGGGCCAGCCCATGCCGGACAGACCACCTGAGTACAATATTGAGAATAAAAATATTTGGCGCAATATTTATTTGTGAGATGCGAAATGTAAGAATCTTTGATTTCTTTGAAGAGCAGGATTGCCGCGCGGTCGCCCTTCAGCACAACATCGGTCTCGGCGGTTGCGTAGTGGCCAGCCTCTATCGCAAGGATTAGTGAAGAAGGGGCTTTGGAGGATCATTGGTGCCCCCAGCGGAATTCGAATCCGCGCCGCCGCCTTGAAAGGATGGCCTGAAGTTTTGACGGTGTTTTGCGATGTTACGCGATGTTATGCATACGCTGCGGTGAGCGTATTCAAAAGACTCCGCTGAAAACTTGCAGTTATGTCACTTCTGACATATGATGTGGTTGTGGCTGATATTGATAAACCACTCGTGTGGCTGCATGAAGAAATCAAGACGCCGCCTTTTTCAAGAGAGGCGAGGCTGGAGGCAGGTTATTATCTGCGGGCGCTTCAGAAGGGCGAGGTCTTGTCGCTGCCCCACGCGAGGCCAATGCCCACGATAGGCGCAAGATGCCATGAGTTAAGGATCAATGACAAGGATAATACTTGGAGGATTGTCTATCGCATAGACAGCGACGCGATTATCATCCTGGAGGCGTTTGCGAAGAAAACGCCGCAGACACCTAAGTGGGTTGTCGGCAATTGCAGGAGAAGATTGGCCCAGTATGACGCATAAGATGGGAGTTGTTTTGAGATGAAAGAAACCAAGAAGAGGAAACTGGAGTCCGGGGGATGGAAGGTGGGAAGCACCCAGGACTTCCTGGGGCTGTCCAACGAGGAGATCGCGTACATCGAGCTCAAACTCGCGTTGAGTCATAGCCTCAAGGAGTACCGCCAGAAGAAGGGACTCACTCAAGAGGATGTGGCTAAGCTTATAAGCTCGAGCCAATCCCGCGTCGCCAAGATGGAAGCGGGAGATCCCACTGTCTCTCTAGACTTGCTAGTCAGTTCGTTGCTCCTGTTGGGGGCAACAAAGGAAGATATTGCCCGGCGTTTCGCACCGGGCAAAGAGCGCATCGCCAAGAAAGATCAAACAACGAGACGGCTCAACATGCTTACCCCTTCGTGAATTCTTAATGCAGGTTATTTGGTGCCCCCAGCGGAATTCGAATCCGCGCCGCCGCCTTGAAAGGATGGCCTGAAGTTTTGACGGTGTTTTGCGATGTTACGCGATGTTATGCATACGCTGCGATTATGACACGACAGTCTTGCCCCTGTTTGCCCGTGTTTCGCCATGCTTTACTTTGACTTCTTAGCCAGCGGTTAGCCAGAAACGCTGAAAATATTTCCTTTGGCTACATGATCTGTTGGTGTTATTATTAATATGACATTATTTCTGAGGTGGTGTTAAGCAGTGGAAATGGTTCGGAAGCAAGTCTATATAACGAAAGAGGACGATAACCTGATAAAGCAGGAGGCGTACGTCCAAGCTGTTCCCGAAACTGAGGTAGTGAGAAACGCGCTGGAATACTACTTTCGCAGATCCTTAGAGAACTTGCCCTTAGAGGAATTGGAGAAGATATGCGAAGAGCCAATAGCAGCCATGCTCAAGGGTAAGCTTCGAATTGAAGCGTCATTACGCAAGGTTCTCGAATTGCTCTCACAGGGCAAGACAGACGAATCGCTCGCAATCATTTCCGAGCTCACCCGCAAGCTGGAAGCCGAAAAGCGAGAGGCGGTTAATGAGAAGAGGGAACTGCTTGCTTCTTTTATAGGCGTATTCGGAGAGACCGACCTGCCCAAAGATCTTGCCACCAATCACGAGAAATATCTGTACGGCAGGCGAAGACGATGAGGGTCGTTGTAGTAGATGCTTCCGCGCTGGTCGCTTTGGGGAACAAGAAGGATGATCAGCATAAGCGCGCCGCTGGTTTCTGGAAGAACGTAGCCGATGAAGATGCTCTCCTGGTCGTTTCGGACTACGTACTGGATGAAACCTATACGCTTTTAATGGCCAGGGGCTTAAGCCTTGAGACCATAGACAGGTTTCATGATCTTATCGAGAGCACCATCGAGCATGGGGCAATGCGTCTATTCATGATGAATAAAAAACTATTCGATGGCGCCTGGCTCTGGTTCCGAAAGTTCTTCGAGCACGGGGCCAGCTTTACTGATTGCGTGGTTTACGAAATCGGGCGGGATGTTAAAGCCGACTGCATCTTCACCTTCGACGATCACTTCAACAAGATCGGTTGCACGGTGAAGCCATAAGCCATAGATCTAAACGATTAGCCCCTTCGCTCAGAGGACTGCCTCGGGACATGCCTCAGACGGATTTGCGGAACAGTGGCGTGGCGCTGGTAGCGGGCGATGAAAAGGCAGTAGAGCTCGTGGTCGGCACCGAAGGCCCAACTCGGCGCGGGAAGTCATGCGATCCCTCCTCCCTAGGCCGCCAGCCCCAGCGCCCCGGCGGGGTGGGGCCCGCAGTCCAGCCAGGCGCAGAGCAGTCGGTCGAAGAGCTCGGTCACGAAGTGGCGGCGGGAGAAGCGCCAGCAGAACTCCGACAGGTAGGGCTGCAGGTAGCGCACCCCGTGGTGCACCCCGTGGTGCACCCCCCGCAGGATGCCCTTTACGTTGGCGAGAAGGATATGCACCCAGGGGAGCTTCTCCGAGGCCGCCGGCCCGGATCCCAGCACGCTGGGGCAGTGCTCGAAGCGGGAAAGCGCCGGGGGCCAGTAACTGAGCCCGTCCGTTATCACGCGGGACCCCTTGCGTGCCACCCGCTTCATCACCGACTCGATCTTGGTGGAGGTAAGGCAGCTTACTTTCCCCACCCTCCCGGATAGCTTTTCTAGCAATTTCGCTTCGGCCAGCCTTGCCTACGCCGAGACTTAAGTAAACCGCTCACTCGAAACGGCGCCGTTAGCACGTGATCTTC
>JAHEXQ010000095.1:4110-10395 GCA_023252035.1 Actinomycetes bacterium | reverse complement strand
CACCTCGCCGCGCGAGCCCACGCACTGGATCATGACCGCCTGCTTCACGTCAGCCAGCTTGCCTTCCTTCAAAGCCGTCTCCAACTGCTTCTGCGTCATGATGCGGGGATCGGTCCCGTAGCCGTACAGGCCGACCGGCTCGAACTCATTGGCCCCCGTGGCCACCACGATGGTGCCGATCTTGACGACCTCCTCGCCGGCCGCGCCCTCCAGCGCCACGTCGAAGTTACCGTAGTACCCGTCCACCCGCTTCACCTTGGAGGAGAGATGCACCGTCAGGTTGGAGGCGCCCGCCAGCTTACCCTTGAGCTCCGCCAGCACCTCGTCGGCCTTGCGGTTCTCCGGGAAGATGTTGTAGAGGCTGCGCAGCATGCCGCCCAGCTCGGTTTCCTTTTCCACCAGGTGGGTCTCGAAACCTTGGTTCGCCATGGAGAGCGCCGCGGTCATGCCGGCCACGCCGCCGCCCACCACCATGGCGGCTGGGTGAATGTCAAGCTTGATCTCCTCCTGGGGCTCCAGCAGGACGGCGCGGGCCACGGACATGCGCACCAGGCCCTTAGCTTTCTCGGTGCCCTTGTCCCACTCCTTCATGTGCACCCAGGAACACTGGTCCCGAATGTTGGCGAAGTCGAAGAGGTACTTGTTCAGGCCCGCTTCCTCGCACGCGGCGCGGAAGAGGGGTTCGTGGGTACGCGGGGTGCAGGAGGCCACCACCACGCGGTTCAGGTTGTGCTCTTTTATAGCCGTGCGGATGGCGGACAGTCCATCCTCCGCGCAGGTGTACATGTTATGTTCGGCATAGGCCACGTGGGGCAGGCCTCGCGCGTACTCAGCCACCGCGGGCACGTCCAGGAACCCGCCGATGTTGGCGCCGCAATGGCAGACGAAGACGCCTACCCGGATCTCGCCGTTCTGTCTATCGCTCATCTATGCACTCCTCGTCGCTGATTTCTTGGACGTTTTCGCCGCGCCGCAGGCCTGGGCGATGATCTCCGCCGCCCGGTTGGCGGCCGCCCCGCCCTGCTCCACAGAGTCGGTCACGTCCATGGGGCCCTGGCAGGTGCCGGCTACGAGTATCCCTTCCCGCGTGGAATCCAAAGGTTGGAGCAACGGGTCACGGGACTTCATGAACTTGTACTCGTCCAACTCTATGCCCAGGCTGGCCGCCAGGTTCTCCACTCCCTCGAAGGGGATGAAGGCGGTGGCGAGCACCAGGAAGTCCACCTCCAGCGACTTGATGCCGCCATCGGTCGCGTCCTCGTACCAGAGGAAGAGGTTCTTGGTCTCGGGGTCCTCGGTCACCTCGCCCGGCTTGCCCCGGATGTACTTGATGCCGTACTCCTCTCGCCCGCGGCGGATGTACTCATCCATGCCCTTGCCGAAGGCGCGCAGGTCCGTGTAGAAGATAAAGCTCTCGATATCGGGATAGTGCTCGCGCGCCAGCATGGCGTCCTTGGTGGCGTACATGCAGCAGACCGAGCAACAGTAGGGGTGGTCCACTCGCAGGTCCCGCGCGCCCACGCACTGGATGAAGCCCATGCGCTTGGGGCGCTCGTGGTCGTTGAAGCGGTGGACGTGCCCGCCGGTGGGACCGGAGGCGTTGATGAGACGCTCGTACTCCATGGCCCTTACGACGTTGGTGAAGCGCCCGTAGCCGTACTCGGTGATCTCGGAGGGGTCGTAGTCGTCCAGGCCGGTGGCCACGATGACCGCGCCCACGTTGTACTTCACCGTCTCCGGCTTCATCTTGAAGTCCAGGGCCTTGCGCTTGCACGCGCGCACGCAGGGCATCTTGCACTTCTGCTTGGTGAGCGTCAGGCACTTCTCGTCGTCCACTATGGCCACGCGCGGCACCGCCTGCAGGAAGGGCATGAAGACCGCGCCCCGCATGCCCAGGTTGGCATTCCATTTATTGGGAAATTCGTCCTTGAGGGTGCAGACCTCTATGCAGTCGCCGCAACCGGTGCATTCCTCTTCCTTCACGTAGCGGGGTTTTTTCAGGACGGTGACCGTGAAGTCCCCCGCCTTGCCCTCCACCTTCTGGACCTCGGCCCAGGTGACCACGTCGATATTCGGGTTGTTGTAGCACATGATCATCTTGGGGGCCAGGATGCAGATGGAGCAGTCGTTGGTGGGAAAGACCTTGTCCAGGATGGCCATGCGCCCGCCGATGGTGGGCTCGCGCTCTATCATGCGCACCTGGAAACCCTTGTCCGCCAGGTCCAGCGCGGCCTGGATGCCGCAGACTCCTCCGCCTATGACCATTACTTCATTCGCAGCGCTCATCTAGTGTTCCTTTCCATGGGTGCGGTCATGCGCCGAGAGCGTCTAGGCGCCGCGCCGGCAAGGCGCGCGACCGATGTCGTACTCTTAGTACTTCGAGGGAGCGGAACGCAGTCGGCGCGGATGGATAGGCGCTCGAATGCGACCGAATTCATGGAACGGAGCACTAAGCATCACCCTTATCGGACGCGGCGGCCATGGCCGGTTCGGGCTCTTCCGCCGCCACCGTAAGGCCCGCCGCTCTCGCCAAGTAGGCGGTCAGATCCATTATCTTCACGTCGACTTCCTGCCTGGGTACCGGCAACTCACCGCTGGATGCGCAGGTCAGGTGGATGGAGCATTTCAGGCACGGCGTAACCAGCGTGCTCGCGCCCGTGGCCGCCGCTTCCTTGAGGCGCGCCACCTGCATGGACTTGGAGCACTGCCCGCAGCTCACCCAGGCCGATACTCCGCAGCAGAGGGCGTCGCCCCTGGTGTGAGCCATCTCCGCCACCTGCGCTCCGGCCGCGGCCAGCAGCTCGCGCGGCGGGTCATAGACCCCCATCTGCCTGCCCAACCGGCAGGCGTCCTGTACGGTGACCACCTCGCCAGTACCGGAGAGCCCCAGCGCTCCGGCATCGGCCGCCAGTACTTCGGATATATGTTTGACCTCCAGGTCGAGTCCCGCGTGCTCTTTGAAATCCACCGCCAGCGTGCGGTAGCACTCGGGGCAGGAGGTTACGATCTTCCTGGCGCCCGTGGCCTTGATGGCCTCCGCGCTCACCCTGGCCAGCGCGGCGAAATCCTCCACGTCGCCGTTCCAGAGCAGGTCGTGCCCGCAGCAGCGCTCCGCCGCCATGACCACCGGCACGATGCCGGCCCTGTTCAGCAGGGCTACGCTGTCGCGCGGGATGTTGCCCACCTGCACGGGTAGCTCGGAATAGAGCGCCTGGTAGTAGGGGGCGCAGCCGGCGAAGTAGAGCCAGTCGTCCTTGCCGGCCTTCTCCTTCACCTTCAAACCCTCGTAGGCGGCCATGCGGTTAGGCTTCAGCTTCGGTGCGGCCTGCAGGCGCATGAGGTCGTGGTTGGCTCCCGAGTGGGAGGTCCTCCCCTGCTGGCCCAGCCGCTTGGCCTCGGCCCGCGCTCCCCGCACGAACTCGGAGTAGCTCACCCCGGAGGGGCAGCGCTGCTCGCAGGTGCGGCAGGTGAGGCAGGACCACAGGAGCCGGTCCGTCTCGATATCCTCGGCCAGTCCTTCCAGGGCCTTCTCGATGGTGCGGCGCGGGCTGAAGGTCTCGTCCCGGCGGGCCACCGGGCAGGAGGCGGTGCACTTGCCGCATTCGAGGCAGTTGAGCACGCCGGTCTCCGCCACCAGAGCCTGGAAATCCACTTGGTTGACAGAAGGGTCTGACTCGCTCGCAAGCTCGCTCTCACGCAGGGGGCTCCCGCCCCCCTCGTGCAGCTCCCCCCTAGAGAGATTACGGGTGGACCTTCCCCCCGCAAAGACATCTCCCCCCTGGGTTCGAGTAGTAACCCCTTTTGCCAACTTCGGGGCTTCGATAGGGCTGGGGCCGAGCTTCTTGAGCGTTTCCACGAAGTCGCGGATACCTTCGGCGAAGAGGGCGCCTTCGTTGGCGGATATCCAGCGCAGACGCAGGCGGTCGCGGCCCAGGCCTACGGTGTCCAGCACGTCGGCCAAGGCTTCCACACGGCGGCGGGCGGACTGGTTGCCGCTGACGTAGTGGCAGTCGGCCTCATGGCATCCGGCCACCAGGACGCCGTCGGCGCCCAGCCGGAAGGCCCGCAGGATGAAGGCGGGGTCGATGCGGCCGGAGCACATCACGCGGATGATCTCCACGTTCGGCGGGTATTGCATGCGCGAGACGCCGGCCATGTCCGCGCCGGCGTAGGCGCACCAGTTGCAGCAGATGCCCAGTATGGAAGGTTCCCAGTCTTTGCTCATTTATACTACCTCCATCTTCGCCGCGATGGCGGCGAAGATCTGCTCGTTGGTGAAATGCTCCGTGGTTATCGCCGTGGAGAGGCAGGCTCCCGCGCACGTGCCGCAGCTCTTGCAGAGAGCCGGGTTCACCGAGGCCACCAGCGCCTCGCCCTTGGCCGCCAGGCTGATGGCTCCGTAGGGGCAGACGCTCACGCAGACGCCGCAACCCCGGCAGGCCTCCTCGTCCACCTTGGCGACCGCACCCTCAGCGGCGAAGACGCCGCGCGCCAAAATGGATGCTGCGCGGCCGCCCGCGGCCTGGGCCTGGGCGATATTCTCGGATATCTCCTTGGGCGAATGGGCCACGCCCGCGAGGAAAATGCCGTCGGAAGCGAAATCCACGGGCCGCAACTTGATGTGGGCCTCGGAGAAGAAGCCCGCCGCGTCCAGCGGCACCTTCAGTATCTCCGAGAGTTCCTTGCTGCCCTCCGCGGGAACGATGGCCACCGACAGCGCCACCAGGTCCGCGGCTATCTCCAGGGTCTCGTCCACCTCAGGCGACGCCACCTGCACCTGCAGGGCGTCGCCGGCCTTACTCACGGTGGGCGGCTCATCCGGGTTGTAACGCAGGAACACCACGCCGGCCTCGCGCGCCAGCGTGAAATAATCTTCCTTTAATCCGTGGGCCATGAGGTCCCGGTAGAGCACGATGACCTCGGCCCCGGGTTCTTGCTCCTTGATGGACAGGGCGTTTTTCAAGGCCAGCCCGCAGCAGACCCGGCTGCAGTAGGGGCGTTCCTCGCAGCGGGATCCCACGCACTGCACCATCACGACACGCTGCGCTTCGAACTTCCCGTCCGCGATACGCCGCTCCAGCTCCGAGGAGGTCATCACGCGGTCATCCTCGCCGGCCAGGAATCCCTCGGGACTCCATTCCCGGCCTCCCGTTGCCACCACGATGCTGCCCGCGGCGATGTTCTCCTTCTTACTGCCGGCGTCCAGCTCCACCTGGAAGTTGCCCACGTACCCGCTCACCGCGCTGACCGTCGTACCGGTGTGCACCTTCACCAGCTTGTTCGAGCCCACCTTGGCGACCGCGTCGGCCGCCCTATCGTAGGGGTTCTCGCCCGAGAGAGTGGTACGCAGCTTCAGGAGGTTGCCACCCAGGTTCTTCTCGCGCTCCACCAGGTGCACTTCAAAACCCTGCGCCGCAATGGCCTCGGCCGCCGCCAGTCCTGCGATGCCTCCCCCGATGACCAGCGCCACCGGCGTCACAGGTATTTCGTACATGGGCAGGGGCTTGAGCAGCCCGGCCTTGGCCACGGACATGCGCACCAGGTCGGCGGCCTTCTTCGTGGCCTGCTCCCGGTCCTTGTGGACCCAGGAGCACTGGTCCCGCACGTTGGCCATCTCAAAGAGATAGCGGTTCAGCCCCGCCTCGCGGCATGTCTCTCGGAATAGCGGCTCGTGGGTACGCGGCGTGCAGGCCGCCACCACCACCCGGTTCAGGTCGTGTGCGGCAATGGCCTCGCGGATCTTCTCGCAGCCCTCGGCCGAGCACGTGTACAGGTTGGTCTCGGCGTAAACGACTCCTGCCAGGTTCTCCGCCAGATGCTTGACCTTCTCCACGTCCACGGTGCCCGCGATGTTGCTGCCGCAGTGGCAGACGAAGACCCCGATGCGAGGCTCGCCCGAGGCGTCCTTCTCCTCGGGATACTCCTTCTTCACGGTGAGCGCGTTGCGCTCACCGGCGAGCAGAGCTTGCGCCCTGGCCGCCGCCGCCGTGGCGCGGGCCACCGTCTCCGGGATGTCCCGGGGACCGGCCGCAGCGCCCAGGGCATATACGCCCGGCACGCTGGTATCGGCAGGGGCGAAAGGCCCCGTCTTTATGAATCCGTAGTTATCGTGCTCCACGCCCAGTTCCGCCACGGCGCTCATAGGCTCCGGCGCCCCGAGGCCGGTGGCGAGCACCACCATGTCGAAGGGCACGGGCTGCACGCGCCCGTCCCCGGCTTCGGTGGCCAGCATGTACTTGCCCGCCTTGGCGCGCACCACGGGCTGCCGGAAGCGATGGAATACTA
>JAHEXQ010000095.1:0-4100 GCA_023252035.1 Actinomycetes bacterium | reverse complement strand
ATACTATGCCGTACTCGTCCTCCGCACGCCGGAAGAAGGCCTCGTAGCCCTTGCCGAAGGAACGCTGGTCGTGGAAGAAGATGTGGCAATCTATGTCGGGGTTATGGTCTTTGACGATCATGGCCTGCTTCACCGAGAAGGCGCAGCAGACGCCCGAGCAGTAGGGCAGGGCCTTCTGCGACCGGGAGCCGGCGCACTGTATCCAGGCGATGCTATGAGGCTCTTCGCCGTCGGAGACCCGGCGTATCTCCCCGCCCGTGGGGCCGGAGGCGCACTCCAGGCGCTCCATCTCCATGGCGTCGAGCACGTCCGGATACTGGTAGCCCAGCTCTTTCAGGACCCCGGAATCCGGGGACGAGAATCCGGCCGCCAGGATGACCGCGCCCACGTTCAGCTCGATCTCCTGGTCCTTCTGTTCAAGGTCTAATGCGCCCACCTGGCAAGCCTCCAGGCACTTCTGCTTGCACTTGCCCTTGGTGAGCATGAGGCAGCTGTCCTTGTCCACCAGAACCAGCTTGGGCACGGCCTGCGGGAAAGGCAGGTAAGCCGCGCGGTGCCAGCTAAGCCCCGCGTTGAACCTATCCTCCACCTTGCCCGATACGCAGGCCTCGGCGCAGGCGCCGCAGCCGGTGCACTTCACCTCATCGACGAAACGCGCCTTCTTCGTCACCTTAACCTTGAAATCTCCCGCTTTGCCCGTTATGCCCGTAAGCTCGGAGTAGGCCAATATCTCCACGTTGGGATGATTGCCGATCTCCACCATCTTGGGGGAGAGTATGCACATGGAACAGTCGTTGGTGGGCAGCGTCTTGTCCAGCATGGCCATGGCCCCGCCGATGGAAGGGTTGCGCTCCAGCAGGTAAACCTTGAAGCCGGAGTCCGCCAGGTCCAGGGAAGCCTGGATGCCTCCGATGCCGCCGCCTACTACCAGCGCCGATCCTACGCTCTTTGTCTTGTCCGCCATTATTCGACCTCGCTCAGGAGCAGCTCGTAATCCTCATCTACTTTCTTCTGGATGTACGCGATATCGTCTTCCTTCAGGTGCCGGAAGCGTCCCTGCGGCTTGAAGTAGTCGGCCACGGGGCGGCGCTCGGGCACCTTCAGACTCAGTGTTTTCTTCCCGTTGGTAATCTCGAAAAGGTTGAATATCCCCGACTCCACCGCGGCCCGGCCGATCTCAACGGTCTCGTCGCTCCCGCAGCGCCACCCGGTGGGACAGGGAGCCAGGATGTGGATGTACTTGGGACCCTCGATCTTGGCCGCCTTGGCGAACTTCTCGTAGAGGTCCAGGGGATAGGAAGCACAGGCCGTGGCCACGTAGGGGATGTGGTGGGCCGCCGCTATGGCCGGCATGTCCTTCTTCCAGGTGGGCTGTCCCTTGGAGATCTTGCCCGCCGGGCTGGTGGTGGTGGAAGCGCCGAAGGGGGTCAGCCCGGAGCGCTGGATACCCGTGTTCATGTAGGCCTCGTTGTCGTAACAGACGTAGATCATGTCGTGGCCGCGCTCCAGGGCGCCCGACAGGGCCTGCAACCCGATGTCGCCCGTCCCGCCGTCGCCGGCCATGCCCACGAAGTTCACCCGCTCCTGTGGTATCTTGCCCTTGCGCATCATGACCTTGTAGGCGCTCTCTATGCCCGAGGCCACCGCCGCGGCGTTCTCGAAGGCCACATGGATCCAGGGGATCCTCCACGAGGTCAGCGGGTAAGGGCTGGAGATGATCTCGGAACAGCCGGTGGCGTTGGCGAGGATGGTGCGCGGGCCCAAGGCCTTCAGCATATGCCGGAAGGCTAGCGCCGGTCCGCAGCCCTGGCAGCCGCGATGTCCCGGAGCGAAATACTCCTTTACCGGCAGCACCCGGGGGACGAAGATCTGTTCCATTACTCTCTCACCCCAAACATCTCGTATTGCGGTATCTTGCCCGAGGCCACGCAGGCCTCCGCCCTCTCGACCAGTTCGATGAACTGCTCCTGGAAGACATCCCGGCCGGAGAGGCCTCCCACCATGCTCACCACGGCGGGTTTCTTCTGCTCGTGATAGAGCGCGGAGCGTATCTCCGAGGCCATGGGGCCGCCGGGCCCCGCCACGGAGAGGGCGCGGTCGATAACCACCGCCGTCTTCGCACCGGCCAGCGCTTCGGTTATCTCCTCGAAGGGGAAGGGCCGGAAGACCTTGATGGTGACCAGGCCCACCTTCTTGCCCGCGGCGCGCATGGTATCCACGGCCAGGCGGGCGGTGCCCGCGAAGGCGCCGGCCATAACTATGATGGTCTCGGCCTCCTCCGTCTGATATCGGGTGACAGGCTCGTAGTAGCGGCCGAAACGGTCGCCGAAATCCTTAAACACCTCTTTGATGACCGGGAGGGTTCCCCGCAGCGCCTCGTTCTGCTGCTTCTTTATCTCGGAGAAGTAGTCGGGCATGGCGAAGGCGCCCATGGAGAGCACGTTGTCCGGGTCCAGCCGGTACTTGGCCTTATAGGGCGGGAGCCAGGCCTGGACGTCCTCTTTGCTCTCGAGCTCGATGGGCTCGATGACGTGGCTCAGGTGGAAGCCGTCCAGGCAGAGCATGACCGGAAAGAGCACGCGTTCGTCCTCGGCGATGCGGAAGGACTGGACGGTCAGGTCGAAGACCTCCTGGCCGTTCTCGGCGAAGATGGTTATCCATCCCGAGTCGCGCTCGCTCATCACGTCGCTCTGGTCTCCCCAGATGGACAGGGGTGCGGAGAGCGTCCGGGTGGCCACGGCCATCACGATGGGCAGCCGCAGTCCCGAGGCGATCATCACTATCTCGTGCATGAGGGCCAGTCCCTGCGAACAGGTGGAGGTGAAGGTGCGGGCTCCTGCCGCCGACGAGCCCACGCAGCAAGACATGGCCGAATGCTCCGACTCCACCTTGATGTACTCCGCGTCCAGATGGCCCTCGGCCACCTGCTCGGAGAGGTGCTCCACGATGTGGGTCTGGGGGGTGATGGGATAGGCTGCTATCACATCCACATCACAGAGGGTGACCGCCTCGGAGCAGGCGATGGATACTTCGATTCCCGTGAGCTTGCCCATCACTCACTCTCCTCTACCATGGTTATGGCGCCGTGTTTGCACTCGCGGGCGCAGATGCCGCAGCCCTTGCAGTAGTCGTAATCCACCGCGTAATAACCCTGCTCATCCTGGTATATGGCGGCGTCGGGGCAGTACATCCAGCACTCCCCGCATTTCACGCACTTGGCATCCTCCCGTTCGGGGCGCATGGAGCGCCAGTCGCCGGTCAGGTATTCCTTGCTGTTGCCCGCCTCGAAGACGATGCAGGCGTGATTGATGGTTTTCCAGGTCGGAAGCTCCACTGCCTCACTTCTCCTTCGCCGCTGCCAGTTCCTCGATGCGAGTCTCGTCGAAGGAACACTGGAGGGCTTTGATGTTTTTCTCCGCGATAGCCGGGAAGCGCTCGGTGATCTGCGTAAACAGGGCTTCCAGCTTCACGACGCTCTCGGCCTTGAGCAGCGCGCCGAGCATGGCCGTGTTGGTGATAGGCCTGCCCAGCACGTTGCGGGCGATGGAGGAGGCGTCCACCGTAGCGAGCGATACGCCGGTGAAACCGTACTGCTCGGCGATCTCCCGCCCCGGCCGGCTCGTGTTGATGACGATCTTGCCACCGCGCTTGAGCCCCGCGGCCACGTCGGTGCCGCGCATGACCGTGGGGTCGAGCACCACGACTATGTCCGGCTCCCGAATGGGCTCGCGGGTGAGGATGGGCTTGCCGTCGATGCGGCAGAAAGCCACCACCGGCGCGCCTCTCCTCTCCGGTCCGAAACTCGGAAACGCCTGCGCGTATTTCCCCTCCCCGATAGCCGCCAGCGCCAGCATCTCCGCGGCTCCCACCGCGCCCTGGCCGCCGCGACCGTGTATCCTTATCTCGTTCATCCGGAAACCGCCTTCGCAATTGCGTCCGCTTTTATCTTGTGCCGCCCCAGGCCAACCTGTTCCGCCGTCGCGCCTTGCGCCAGAGCCAGGAGCTGCAGGTAATGAAGGACCGGCATCTGGTGTTTCGACCCTCTCTTGCGGTTCAGCTCCAACTGGCCCAGGTCGAATTGTTCGAAGCAGGCCGGGCAG
>JAHEXQ010000094.1:5096-10399 GCA_023252035.1 Actinomycetes bacterium | reverse complement strand
GCCTTTCAGGCCATTATCCCACGTTGATATACTGGGGCAAAACGCATCGCGCAAGTTCCGCGGCATGCCGGTGCCGCGGCGCGCAAATTCCGAAGGGGGGAAGACGATGACGGATTACCTGCGGGATATAGTCACGGATTTCTTGACCGGCAAAGTGGACGCTTTTGGATTTGCTCCCGTGGGCCGCTTCCAAGGTGCGCTCGAGGGGCACCACCCCGCCCAGGTCCTGCCCGGAGCGAGAACCGTCATAGTCTATGGGCGCGCGGTTCCGCGCGGCGCGTTCAGCTCGCCGGGCTATTCCTTGCATTTCCTGCACCGCAGTTACCACACCGTCTATCCCTACCTGGACCAGGTCGGCTTCGACCTCGCGGGCATCGTGGAGGAGGAGGGCTACCTGGGCGTGGTGATACCGGGGTACGCGCCCCTGCTCTTCCGGGAAGGCATGGCGCGAGGCATCATCTCGCTGAAGCACGCGGCGGTGGCCGCCGGCATAGCATCTTTCGGGAAAAGCGGGCTGGTCTATCATCCGCAGCATGGCTCCATGCTGCGTTTTGGAGCGGTGATCACGACGGCAGAACCGCCGGCCGACCCCGTGCTGGATTACGAACCCTGCGGCGAGAGCTGCCGCGCCTGCTGGAAGGCCTGTCCGGCGGGGGCCTTCGAGGACGGTATCTTCCAGAGGCAAATCTGCACGAGGAAGGCGATACGCCATCCCATTTATCGGCTCACGCTGAAGGAGGAATGGGGCCCCGACAGCATGGAGCTGGTGGCCAACACGGCGGGTTATAACTATTGGATTGGCTGCAGCGAGTGCCAGAAGGTCTGCCCGGCCAACTGGCCGGGCAGAGCGGATTGATCGTACGGACCTGATTGATAGGGCGTTGGTGCGCATGGCCAAGTTCGATTACAAGAAGGATCTGAAAGAACTCTATTTTCCCCCGTCGAAGAATCCTGTACTGGTGGATGTGCCCGAGATGAACTTCGTGATGGTGGACGGATCAGGCGACCCCAACAACTCTACGCAGTTCCAGGAGGCTATCGAAGTCCTCTATGGCCTTAGCTACACAGCCAAGTTCGCGCTGAAGAAACAGGGGACGGGAGAGGAGTACGTGGTGCCCGCGCTGGAGGGGCTCTGGTGGAGTCCCGATATGGATGTGTTTGTTATGGGGGCCAAAGATAAGTGGCTCTGGACTTTGATGATAATGCAGCCGCCCGCCGTGACCGCCGAGTTGATGGCGGCAGCCTCCGAGGAACTGCGGAAAAGGAAGAACCCCACCGCTCTGGACCGAGCTCGCTTTGAGGCCTTCACCGAAGGCCTCTGCGCCCAGATTATGTACATCGGCCCCTACTCCGAAGAAGGTTTAACAATTGCGGGGCTGCACGAGTTCATCAAGGAGAGCGGCCACAGCCTGCGTGGCAAGCACCACGAGATCTACATGGGCGACCCGCGTCGTACCGCGCCGGAGAAACTGAAGACGGTCATCCGCCAACCCATCTCGTAGCTCCCACGTGAGGAAAATCCTTAACTTGGGGACAGGACTTAAAGTAAGGATATTTATCCTTACTTTAAGTCCTGTCCCCAATGTAAGGCTAAAGCGATTCCAGGAAGCCCTCCAGCCGGGTGCGCATCTGGCCCTCCTGGTACTCGCGCTCATCAACGCAATCGCCCTCCAGAATGAGGGTGGGCACACCCTCATTCTGGAGGTGTGAACGCACCAGGGGTGCGCCGGCACAAGATTGCCGGCAGCCCCAGTGATTGAAGTGTACGGCGCCATCCACCTGGTAGTCGCGCGCGAGCGCGGCCATGGCGCGAGCGCGGCGGTCGGCGGGGCCGACCAGGAAATGGCCGGCCACCTTGCGCGCCAGGCTCAGGTAGGGATCATCAGGGTCGAGCTCCTCCCAGGTGCAGAGGGCGAACTCATCGCAGACAACGCGGGCTCCGCGCTCCTCAAGCCAGTCGGCCAGGCCGTTGGGGTAGTACGGCCGTAGGTGCATCCAGAGCAGTCGTGTGCGTTCCTCTTGCGCCGCGGCGCTCGGGGCGCCGCGGCGCTCCACTATCTGGTCCCGCAGCATCTGGAAGAACCGTACGCCATCCTCGGTACCGAAGGCCGCGCTTATCATGCTCAACTGGCCGGGAAGTTCGCGCCCCGACAGGGGACAGGGTCTCTCCCGTCTCAGTGCCCCGATGTCCAGGAGCAGGGATCGCGCCTGGTTCGAGCGAACTAGCGCCTCGCGCAACCCCTCCAGCACTTGCGATTCCCGCTTGCCCATGCGTGCTCCAAGGCGTAGCGCGGCCTCCTCGAACTGGCCTGCCAGGATGTCCAGGGTCACAGGATCGGGATGGGCGGGCACATCCAACCCTACGTATTCGGCCCCCAGCTTCTCGGCCAGGTAGTTCAAGGTATGGCTGGCCGAATCGCAGGGGTAGGAGGCGGAGAACAACATCTCCGGCGCCGGGTAGAACCCCCCGGCCGCTGCGCCTAGGGCGGTACGGTGGAAGGAACAGGTATCGCGCGTGAATCCGGCCGCGGCGGCCTCGTCCAGGAAGCGCGGCGCCAACCCCAGGGAGGCCACCACGGCGGAGGCCATCTCCGGGTAGAAAGCGCAAGCGCCCACCGCGTGTATCAACTCCGGGGGGAAGAGCAGGTTGGCCCAAACGACCGTGCCCTTGCCCGTGAAAGCCCGCTCCGTCCTATCCAGGAAGAAGGAGAGGGACACGATGTCGGCCCTCCAATCCGGCTTGTTCCAGCGGGAGCGGGCCAGGCGCCTGGCCGTCCGCCAGAGCAGGCGCGAGCGGAGTAGCTCCGGGGATAAGTCGTTCTTGAATTTATCCCTGAGGTCCTCGGCCAGGCCCATCAGACCTGCCCCCTTCCCGCCGCCATGGAATCGCCAATTATCTCCAGGAAAGCCTCGATGCGTGTAAGCAACTGCCCCTCGTGCTGGTCCGAGTAGTCGCTTTCCAGCATGAGTACGGGTATGGATGCGGCATCCAGGGCTGCCCTCAAGCGAGGGAAATCGTAAATGAAGGCGTCGCAGAACTTGATGCTGACGTAGATGACGCCGCGCGCCCCGGTGCGGCGCACCGTCTCCAACAGGTGCTCGTGCCGCCGGCGGCTGTCAACCATGCGCGGGCAGGGAATTCGCGCCAGGTACCTCTCAGCCAGCCTCCGGAGCATCCCGTCCACCCCCAGTCCCTCCAACTCCGCCTCATTCAGCCCTAGGTCCTGGAAGAAGCGGTCCCCGGAGCAGATGTCCGCTGCGACCAGGCGGCATCCGGCTTCCTCCATAAGCGAGAGCAGGCCATCCGCCCTGACGATGTTGCCCGTCACTACCACCGGGACGCCGCTCGTCCTTCCCTGGCGCCCCGACTGTGGAGCCGCGCCCCGCGCATCTCCCGGCTTCCAAGCCAGGCCTTCCTCCTGCAGAGCCACGGCGCGGCGTACCCGCTCAACTCCCTCCAGGCCGTCTGCGGAGTCACGCAACTCGCGCCGGGTCGCCTCCCAGTCGCTCACCGCCCGGCGGAGCGCCCCGGGGGTGATCGCGCGGCCGGTGAGTGATTCCAGGTCCTCCCTCAAGCGCAGCAGGTCGCGGTGGTAGAGCCCTACACCCGCCCAGTCAACCCGGCGGGGCAGATCCAGCAGAAAGCAGAAGTCCGGCTTCAGGAAATGCTTCCAGGCATCATGCAGGCGGCGCATCCCATCGCAGGAGTTGGCGAAGACCAGCATGTGGGGACCGGATTCTCGCTGCGCCGCAGCGAGGCAGGCACGGAGATAAGGGCAAGTGGCCGGATGCAGCAGGGCGTTGGCCTCGTCCGAATCGGCCCCGTCGCCGAAGAGCCGCACGGGGCGCAGGCCGGCCGCCTCGATCAGCTCTACCGGCGTATAGGCGCAGAACCAGCCAACCCGTTTATCGTTCTCGCTGCTCTTCAGGGCCAAGGACTAACCTCCCGTTCTTTTAAACCCATCTTTACAAATGATTACACTCGGGTATATTTGCATGTAGAATACGAGTTCTAAGTAAGTAAAACAATGGCAGCGACCTATGGTTACGGCTTGCAGCCGGTCATTTTGCGGACCAAGCGGCCGACAAGAGCGAAGCGGCCCAGGATAGAGGAGGTAGCGATGGACAAGTGGGAATGCACCGTCTGTGGATATATCTATGACCCGGATGTGGGGGATCCGGAGAACGGCGTGGAACCAGGCACCGCTTTCGAGGATCTGCCCGAGGACTGGGTCTGCCCTGTCTGCGGCGCTCCCGTGGATATGTTCGAGAAGCTCTGATAATCGCGCATCGCATTGGGTTAGACTCCGGGATCGGTCAGAAGGGGGAAATAGAATGCCAGGGGCTACAGAATGCGCGCGTTGCGGGCAACCGGTGGAGGAGCAGGATAGTTTCTGCAAGCGTTGCGGCGCTCAGGTTGAAGGCCCGGTCGCGCCGGCTCCGGGCGGTGAAACCGCCGCACCAGGTGAGCCCGTAGACCCGGCAGACTACCTGGCCGCGCCCGACCCCGGAATGTCGGCGACCGCGCCGGTGGCCAAACAGGGGCTCAGGGGCAGGACGGTAAGGGAATTCCAGTACCCAGGGAATATCTGGGATGCAGTAGCCGCCTGGGCGCAGCAGAATGGATACGAGCTCAAAGGTACCGATCAGTACGGCCAGTATTACCAGAAGGGCACCGGTTTCTGGTCCACACCCAGACGGGTGCAGCTCCAGTGGACGGGCAGCGTCTACCGGCTCGAGGCGTGGGTGCATATGCCCACACTGAACTACGTTCTGGCCTGGGGTATGCTGCCGAGGGAGATGATCCTGGAATCAGGCGGCTTCCGCGGCGTTGTGCCGCGCAACATGGGCAGGAAAGAGGTCAACCTGCTCCTGGCCATGTTGGGCCAGCCGCCCATCCCCTAGCCTTGACATGCGGACAAGCGGTGACGTCAAGGAAGTATTGGGATAATAAATGCGCTCTCTTTCCTTTCCGATACCGCTTGTCCGCATGTCAAGCGTCAGCTCTGGATGCAGGCCGCCCGCAGCAGCTTGTCCAGGCCGCGCTCCTCGAAGTCCTGCACGATGCGGATGGTTTCGGCTACCTGCGCATCGGGCAGGGCCCGGGAGGCCTCCCGCTCGAACTTCTCCCGCACCGTCTCCAAGATGCCGGGACTTCCCGGCGCTCCACGCGGGATATCCCGCATGGCGTTGTAGGTCTCCCCATCTTTGGTGGTGAGGGTCACATCCGCCGCGAAGGGCATGCGGAAGGTGGAAAAATCCCGCTCACCCAGGTCGTAGGCGTAGTTGCCGGTCTGCTTCTG
>JAHEXQ010000094.1:2824-5086 GCA_023252035.1 Actinomycetes bacterium | reverse complement strand
GGGGGTGGCGCAGCTTGGACAGCATGGCCTTCTTCATGGACTCCTTGGTCCGCGCCGGGATGCGCTCGCCCGCTTTCCATATACCCTTGGGCGAGAGGTCTCCCGCCTGCGACCGCAGCCCTTTCACGACGGCCACTAGTTCCCGCAGGGTGTACTGGTCAAAAGCGGCGGCGAAATCTATGCAGGCGTCGGTTCCCCGCACCACATCGGCGGAGAGCGACCAGTCGTGCTCCAAGCTCACCTTGGCGGCCTGCGCCAGGATGCGGTCCTTATCGCGCTCGAAGCGCTCCGCGGCGAAGCTCGCTCCTGTGAGGTTGCCGTCCAGCAGGGCGAGGGCCGCGCTCTTGGGAACGGAGAAGTTGATGTTGACCGGGGCCAGCGGGTCGTCGCCCGGGTTCTTCAGAGCCTGCTCGTTCATCTCCATGGTGAGGATACTGGCCCTCACGCGTATGGAGGCCACCTGCTCGGGATCCAGCGGAACGCCCTTGCTCGATTGATATTCCGCCATGATGGCCAGGAGCGAATCGATGGTCGTATCGATGTAAGCGCACCCCGGGTAGGGTTTGTAGGCGAGGCTTTCCGTCACCCAGGCGCGGCCCCATCCGGTGAACCAGAAGGGGGACTTGGCGAAGGCGAACTCCTCCAGGAAGCCCTGCGGCCCCTCGATGATGCCGGAGGCTCCCTTCATCCCGGCCTGGGCCAGGAAAGCGGCGCGCACTCCGGAAAGCGCCGGAATGGCCGCCGTGGTCACCTTGGACTGGCCTCCCATAAAACCAGGAAAGAGGGTTAGATTCGGCTGGTAGAGGGATATGGCAATGGCCTGCTCCGCCTGGTAAGCGCTGAGGTTCAGGAGGCGGGCCGCCGCACATGCTCCGCCCAGATGGTGGATGTAGGACCACATCTGCCCGTTGCGCGGCCCCAGCACCACGGCGGCACCCAGCCGGCCCTCCACCTCGTTGGCGATGAGCTGGGCGATGAGGATCTCCTCGGCCGGGCTGGCCAAATACTCTCCCAGGGTCAGGGCGGTGCCCACGGCCGAGTGTCCCGTATGGCCCAGGAAGAGATAGTCGTCGTAGTCCAGGGTCATGGAGAGGGCGGCATCCACGAAGAGCGCGTCCAGGTGGTGCATGGGGACGCCCGTGGGCAGCGCCGTAACCATCCCGTTGCTCCCGGTCACGGATTCCAGCACGGCCTTCCCCTCCGCGGTGTGATAACCGGCGTGGATGGAGGCCAGCACGTTCAACATCTGGCACTTGACCTGCTCCATCACCCGGTCGGGTATATGCTCGCGGCGCAGTCCCGTAAGCCATTGCGCCATTTCCGCGGCGATGCTCATGTCATCCCCTCCTATCATCTTCCGCTCGGCGCGGCGCCGCTGAGGCCGAAACCGGGCGTTTTGCATTGAGAAAGCGGCACACGTTAGGGATATAATTGCACTACGACTGAGGCGGGGCAAGTGAGAGAGAGCGGCATAGGCGGGGACAGGGCGGTCTGCCGGGCATAGGCATAGCAGAGCGCCTGAGCGCCTCGCAGCGGGCGGGCAAGCCCCGGAAGCGACCCGCGCCGCGCTCAAAGAGGCGGGCCTGGCCCTGGCGCGTGGGAGCGCTGGTGATTATTCTGCTGGCTGGGGGTGGTTTCATGATCTGTCGCTTCGCCTTCGCATCCGAGAAGAAGGCCGTGAGCGATTCTACAGCCATCGCCACCTGTCTGGCCAACTTGGGCGAGCTGAAGGCGGCCATCGACGTTTACGTGGCCAGGAATGTATCGGATCCCCCAACCCGGAGGAGCTGGCCAGGCAGGGACCAGTGAAGCTCCCCAGTTGTCCCTCCGGGGGTACTACAAGCCTGAAGATGGTCATGGCCAGGGACGGTCCCCGGCTCCGGGCCGTCTGCGGCCTGCGCGGCAGCGATGAACAAACAAAGCGGAACGGCGGCGCGGCGCCGGCTTAATGAGGAGGCATGCATGAACGTAAAGCAACCCGATGGATTCCCTGAACTGCTACATGCGGTCATCGAGATACAGAAGGGCAGCCGCAACAAGTACGAATTCGACCACGACTCGGGTTTGATAAAGCTGAACCGGGTCCTCTTCAGCGCTGTCCACTACCCGGCGGAGTACGGGTTCATCCCGGGCACCCTGGCCGAGGACGGCGACGAGGTGGACATCATGGTGCTCATCGAGGAGCCGACCTTTCCGGGTTGCCTGATAGAGGCGGAGCCCATAGGGATGCTGAAGCTGAAAGACGAGAAGGGCGGGGATAAC
>JAHEXQ010000094.1:0-2814 GCA_023252035.1 Actinomycetes bacterium | reverse complement strand
GGGGATAACAAGATACTGGCCGTGCCCGTGGACGACCCTCGCTGGAACCAGGTCCGCCAGCTCGACCAGGTGCCCGACCACCTGCTGAACGAGATAGAGCAGTTCTTCCTCACCTACAAGATACTCGAGGCCAAGAAGACCAGGAGCCAAGGCTGGGTCGGCCGGGACGAAACCGTGAAGTATATCGGGGAGCGCTGCCTGCCTGAGGAGCAGGCCTGAGCCCTGGAAACGCCTCACCCGGACTAATCCTGGTCCGCCTCCTGGATAGCCAAGACCACGACCCGCCTGCCTATCTGCTCGATGGCGGAGGGCGGGGAATTCAGGGTGAACTGCCTCCATTCCTCCAGCGGGCGCCCCTCGTCCACGTAAGCCTGGTAGAGCATGCTCACGAAATAATCGCGGTTGGGCAGTATGCGGGTGCGGTAGAACTCGTCTTCCTGCGGGGTGAATTCGCGAGGGTCCTTTGAGAGGACGCGGATGTAATTACCCGTGATCTTCTTATTCCGTGTCTTACGGTAATACCGGTCCAGCTTCTCCAGCAGAGGGTCCATGGGCGACTCCGGGACCGGACAGGGCGCCTGCGGGGTGCCTGCCTGCCCAGCATCTTCCTGCTACATCCTTCCAATAAAGCAGACCGGCGAGCAGCATCAAGGACTCAACGCGCCGTCTCGCCGGATGATCTGCGCATTAGCGTTTGTAGTTATCAGACCCGCAGCGAGCGCGGCCGGCTCTATGCGGGAGGGTATTTCAATACCTGGATCCGTAGCCTGGCCGGGAGCCGAAGTCACGGCTACCGCCGCCTCCGCCTCCGCCTTCTCCACGCGGCCGAGCTTCGTTCACCACCAGATCGCGCCCGCCGATGTTCTTCCCGTTCAACTGCGTGACGGCCGTCTGCACGTCCTCATCGGCCGCCATGACTACGAAGCCAAAGCCACGGGAACGGCCGGTGTTCCGGTCGTACACGACTTCCGCCGACTCCACCGCGCCAACTGCGGCAAACAGCTCGTTGAGTTCCTCGGAACTCAGCTCGTAGGGCAGATTCCCTACATAAAGCTTCCGCGCCATAACCTCAATGCTCCTTTCTCGATCACCCGCGGGATCGGGCCCGCTTTTCGGGGCTCTGTCTATTGCCACGAAAAAGGCCCCTAAGGGCCCGGCACATCCATGTTTCTATGGCTTCGACCTTGCTCCCCGACTGTACAGAATCACTATACCCTAAAAACCGAAGAAAGCAACAGGCCGTGAAACTTATGTTAAGCAGGCATTTCGAGTGCGGGAAGCTCCCCCAGAAAGCGTCCGATGTCGACTGTCTCCTCCTGGAGTCGGGGCAGCAGCTCGCCTGGAAAAGGTTGGAAATAGTCGACTTTGAGGACCGGGTTCTTGCGGCTGCTGTAGTAATGCCAGGTGCCGATGATCTTTCCGTCGAGCATTATCGTTGGATGGATGATGCCTCCGCCCGCCTGGACCCTTTTAGATTCGGCCGGCTCAAGGAAGAGGTCGCGGCTGCGGTAGCCAAGCAGGTAGGCGTCGAAGGCTGGAAGCAGGCGAAGGGTGCCGGAGGCCGGCGGTGCAGTTGCCGGCGCGCTCCGCGCGCTCACCCAGGCCGTCATGTCTCCAATGCGGACCGGCGTGACCTCCGATATCAACAATTGCCATCCAGCGCGGGCGTCCCGCAGCGACAGGCCCGACCAGGCTGCGAAATCATCGGGAGTGGCAGGACCGTAAGCCCGTACATATCTCAGCGCCAGCTCGGCGAGCGACTTCTCGCGGGCAGGCGGTTTCGCTTGTTCCACCCAATCCGACAGAAGGACGTAGGTCTCCTCGCTTCCGCGCAAGGGGCCGTGGCATAGGATACCCTCCAGGGCAGCCCGGCTTATGAGGTGTGGCAGGACCTGGCCCGAGACATCCGCAGCCAATCCGCTGCGCGCCAGTTCTCCGGCTAGCTCGGCGCGGGTGAGCGGGGCCTTCTCGCCCAGGGCTTGCTTGATTACCCGGACCGCTCTCTTGCTCGTGGATTCGTCCAGCCCCAGCTCGCCGTACCTGCGCCGGCGCCCCCGGATGATGCCGGGGCCGAGCAGGCCCGTAAGCCACCCCACATCTTCGGCCGGGACCAGGTGCAGCGTGCCCCGCAGGCACCAGGTACGCACGACCGTGCGGTCGGTCTCGCGCGCCCTATCGACGGCGCCCGCCTCGAGGCCGCTGCTGCGCGCCCGCACCGCGAGCTGCGCCGCCTGCCAGTACTGCGCCTGCAGCCCCACCATGTGGCGCGCCACCTCTTCGACGGATGCCTGCTGAGTGGGTTCGGGGATGAGCAGGTGAGAGCAAGTCCGCCACAGGAGCGCTTCTTCTTAGGTAAGTTCAAGGGTCACGTTGAAACCCCCGATAATCGGCAGGATATTGGTGGAGCCGAGGGGAGTCGAACCCCTATCTCATCCGTGCGAGGGATGCATCTTCCCGTTGGACCACGGCCCCATGAAAGAAACTCAAACCAAATGCAAACCAAAGCATATTCTACCAAGAGAGCCCCGCTATCATCTAGCGTATAATAATACGGTCCGGGCAGGAATACGGGAGGGGAGAGGCGCTTGGCGCTCGACGTAGGAATCATAGGGCTTCCGAACACCGGCAAGTCCACCATCTTCAACGCCATAACCAGGGTGGGTGCGAACGTGGCCAGCTACGCCTACGCCACCATCGATCCCAACGTGGGCATCGTTGAGGTGCCCGATGAGCGCTTGGAGGTGCTGGCGGGCTTCGAGAAGTCCGCCAAGATAGTCCCGGCCACCTTCCGCTTCGTGGATATTGCCGGCCTGG
>JAHEXQ010000093.1:6345-10491 GCA_023252035.1 Actinomycetes bacterium | reverse complement strand
TCTCACGCTCGTTCAGGGTATCCAGCACCCCCTCCAGTTGCTCCTGCAGCAGGGTAAAGGAGGCGGCGTCCACCGGTACGATCGCTTCGACGTCCTCGATAAAGTCGCCCAGGTGCGAGTCCTCTTCCTCGCCGATGGGGGTTTCCAGCGAGACGGGCTCCTGCGAGACTTTGAGGATCTCGCGCACCTTCTCCGGAGTCAGTTCCATCTGCTGGGCGATCTCCTCGGGCACGGGCTCGCGGCCCAGATCCTGCAGCAGTTGCCTCTGCACCCGGATCAGCTTGTTGATGGTCTCCACCATGTGCACGGGTATGCGGATAGTGCGCGCCTGGTCGGCGATGGCTCGCGTGATGGCCTGCCGGATCCACCAAGTAGCGTAGGTCGAGAACTTGTACCCCTTGCGGTAGTCGAACTTCTCCACCGCGCGGATGAGGCCGAGATTGCCCTCCTGGATCAGGTCCAGGAAGAGCATGCCGCGGCCCACGTAGCGCTTGGCGATGCTGACGACGAGCCGCAAGTTCGCCTCGACCACTTTCTTCTTGGCGTTCAGGCCCTCCTGTTCCGTCCTCTGCAGCTGGCGCTTCTCCTCGCGGGAGAGCTTCACGCTCGCATCGTTCAGGCCGGCCGAAGCTTCCTCGCCGGCCTCGATCTTCTTGGCCAGCATCACTTCCTCCGCCGCGGTCAGCAGAGGCACCTTGCCTATCTCCTTCAGGTACATGCGGACAGGATCGTTGGTGGGAGCCTTCAGAGCGACCTCCAGCTCCTTCTCCAACTCCTTTTCCTTCTTTCCCTCTTCCTCGGCTTCCTCCCTTGCTTCCCCTTCCTCTTCAACCTCAAGGTCCTGGAGGCTCTCCGCCGAAGGGCCTTCCACAATCTCCACTCCCAACTCGCCCAGGAGAAGGTAGATGTTGTCTATCTGCTCGGGGCTGAGGTCCAGCGACTGCAGGGTATCCAGAACCTCGTCCTGCGTCAGGACGCCCCGGCTCTGGCCCTTGGAGAGCAGCCGTTTCACTTCGTCGTATTCAAGATCTTTCCAGTCAACCATTAGCAACCAACTCTTTCGTCCACAGAAATGTCCAAAAACAGACATTATATACGTAAAGCAAGCGAAAATCACGCTCAGGAGTCGTTCAGTCGTTCCTCAGCTGGCGCCTCTGCTTTTCCAACTGAAAGAGTTCCCTGGAAAGCTCGTCTTCTTTCCGGTGATCCCGGTCCGCGGATTTGACCAGTTCGTCCAGTGCCCTCTTCTTATCTCTTATTTGACGCGCCAGGTCCAAATCCTCCAAGGCCCTCCAAATATCTTCCAATTGACGCTGAGCCTCTTCCCTGCTCATCTCCTTAGTATTCCCGCTTTTCGTGAAAATAAGGGAGGTTGCGAGGTTCCGGGCTTCCTGGCGCCCCTGCAGCGCTTCCACGACCTGGTCGGCCGAAGCCGCGCCCTGGCCTGCCAGCCTGGCGACCTCATCCAATAGCAGACGGTTAGGAATATCTGATAGTTCCGCATCGCCGAGGCGGGCCTTGAAATCGATGGCCAGCACGGGATGGTCTAGCAGGATGGCCAGGGCCTGGCGCTCCAGCTTGGCCTGGGGGGTCTCGGCTTCTGGCCGCTCCGACTGCTGGACGGGGCCGGGCGAAGCGCCGCGGGCGGGGGTTGTCTTGGCACCCGGACGCTCCTTGCCCGCAGCCTTGTCCAGCATGCCGGCCAGTAGGCCGTGGTCCACCTCCGCCAGGTCGCTCACGATCTTGAGATACAGGCTCACGGATTCCTTCCGCTCCAGGTTGGCGATGATGGAGATGCAGCGTGACACGGCGCGGGAGCGGGCGTTGGCGTCGCGCAGGTTATGTGACTCCAGGACCTTGCGCAGGGAGAACTCCGGCAGCGGCATGCTCCTCTCCACCACCTGCAGGAAGTCGTCCCGGGTCTTGGCGCGCATGAAGTCGGCCGGGTCCGTGCCCCCGGGAAGGGAAGCCACCCGCAGGTCCAGGTCGAATTCCAGGTAGAAATCCAAGCCACGTTCGCTCGCCGCGATACCCGCGGCATCCGCGTCGAAGACCAGGATGACCCGGTCCGTGAAGCGGGCCAGCTGCCGGAAATGGTCGGAGGTGAGGGCGGTACCCAGCGTCGCCGCGGTGTTGCGCACGCCCCCTTGGTAGAGACCCAGCACATCGGTGTATCCCTCCACCAGGACGGCGTAGCCCTCCTTCAGGATCTCCCGCCGGGTCAGGTCGAGGGCGTATAGGTTCTTCCTCTTCTCATAGATGGGGGTCTCCGGGGAGTTGAGGTATTTGGGCTCGACTTTCTCCAGCGCACGGCCTCCGAACCCGACGGTGCGTCCGCGCAGGTCGTGAATGGGAAACATGAGCCGTCCCCGGAAGCGGTCGATGACGCGGCCCTCGGCGCCGATGCAGAGGCCTGACTCCACCGTCTCGCGCGCCGTGAAACCTTTCTGGATGAGCGCGCGGTAGAGGGCATCCGGCCGGCTCGGCGAATAGCCAACGCCGAAGGTGTTCACCGTCTCGGCGCCAAAGCCCCGCGATTCGATGTAGCGGCGGGCGCCGGCCCCCGCCTGGCTCTCCAACGCCTGCCGGAAGAACTCAAAGGCGAACTCATTGGCCCGGTAGAGCCGCTCTTTCTTGCCCTCCCGCTCCTTGGGCGCGGGCCCGCGTTCGTAGTGGAGGGTAAGGCCATAGCGCAGGGCTAGACGCTCCACCGCCTCGGTGAAGTCCAGCCCCTCGCGCTTGGAGAGAAACGTGAAGACGTCGCCGCCCTCGCCGCAGCCGAAGCAGTGGTAGAGCTGCTTGACAGGATCCACGGTGAAGGACGGGGTCTTCTCGTCGTGGAAGGGGCAGAGCCCTTTGAAGACCTTTCCCGCCTTCTTCAGTTGCATGTAGTCGGCCAGCAGATCGACCAGGTCCGCCCGCTGGCGGACAGCATCCAGGTCCTCGTCCTTTATCCTCCCGGCCAAAGCCGCTCCTTCGTGTGGACCCCAAAAGCGAACACGTTCGGGGTCAGGTAAGATTTTGTTCGCTTTAGTATTCCGCCCAGGCGAGGGGCAGGAAATATTCCTCGTACTTCTTCAGGGCGTAGCCGTCGGTCATGCCGGCTACGTAGTCGCAGACCCGCACCCAGAGCTCCTCTCCTTCGTCGTGGAATTCCTCGGTCATCTCTTCAGGGTGTTCCAGGTAGAAACGGAAGAGGGCCTTAAGGACGTTCATGGCCTTATCCTGCTCCTGCTTCGCCTGCGAGCCGATATAGACCCTCTCGAAGAGGAAATTGCGCAGATCGTGCAGGACCTCGTCCACGGGCGGGCTCAGGGCGATATCCCCAGCGCGCTCGCTCTCCGCGATTATGTCCTTCACCAGGGTGTCGATGCGCTTGCTATAATAGACCCCCAAGGTATCCCGCACCCGCCGGGGAAGGTCGTCGCCGCTGATGATGCGGGCGCGAATGGCGTCGTCCACGTCGTGGTTCACGTAGGCGATGCGGTCGGCGGTCTTCACGATGCGGCCCTCCTGCGTGGCCGGCGCCACCGGGCCGGTATGGTTGAGGATGCCGTCGCGCACTTCCCAGGTGAGGTTGAGGCCGCGACGGTCGTATTCCAGTTTCTCCACCACGCGCAGGCTCTGCTGGTTGTGGCGAAAGGGGACCGGCATCAGCTCGGGGTCGGAGAGCGCCTCCTCGCCCACATGCCCGAAGGGGGTGTGCCCCAGATCGTGGCCGAGGGCGATGGCCTCCGTGAGGTCCTCGTTTAGATGCAGGCATCGGGCGATGGTCCGCGATATCTGGCTCACTTCGAGGGTGTGCGTGAGCCGGGTGCGGTAGTGGTCGCCTTCAGGCGACAGGAAGACCTGGGTCTTATGCTTGAGCCGCCGGAAGCTCTTGGAGTGGATGATGCGATCCCGGTCGCGCATGTAACAGGTACGCAGCGGATCGGGATCCTCCTCGCGCTCTCTTCCGCGGCTCTCGGCGCTGAGTTGAGCGAGGGGCGAGAGCCACTCTTGCTCCAATCTCTCGATTTCCTCGCGGTGGCTCATACGCCGCGGCGCCGTCACGTGGCCAGACCTCTTTTCCCCGCCGCCTCCCGGGCTATCCTCCGCCCCAGGATGGCCGCCCTCTCTATGGCGAAATCGTCCTTCTCCGCCGGC
>JAHEXQ010000093.1:0-6335 GCA_023252035.1 Actinomycetes bacterium | reverse complement strand
TATCCGCCGTGCCGTCACCAGCCACCTGCATGCCCTGGACCAGGAGCATATCGTGCAGCGCCCGTACCGTCGTTTCCTGGCCTCCGAAGCGGGCCGCGCCCACGCTGACGGCGCCGGCGGGCTTGCCCACCAGCGATTTGCGGTTGCGCACCGCGCGCGTCTTGTCCCAGAAGGATTTGAGCTGGCCGCTGACTATGCCGAAATAGACCGGGCTGCCCAGGATGAGGCCGGAGCACCCCTCCAGCAGAGCGATC
Organism: Actinomycetes bacterium; assembly: GCA_023252035.1. Classification (GTDB taxonomy): domain Bacteria; phylum Actinomycetota; class Geothermincolia; order Geothermincolales; family JAHEXQ01; genus JAHEXQ01. Next base: position 6,081 of record JAHEXQ010000093.1, on the reverse strand, counting down.
GCCTCACCCAGTGGGGTATCCTTGTGACAGGCCTCTACGCAGGGGCTGGTGCAGGCTTCGCAGTAGGGCCGCTTCTGGTCCTTGAGCGCGTCGGCCACGTGCAGCAGCTTCGTCTCCAAGCCCTCTTCCGCGGCCGCCTCCAGGGCTTTCTCCAGCAGGAAGGCGGTGTTGCCGGTGCGGTTGGGGCTGCCGTTTATCGCCAGGATGTACATATGGACACCTCCGTCTCCAGGATTATCTTACCCGATGGCAACGTCAATAGCTCAAGCGCCGGATGCAGCAGAAGGGTCAGTCGCCCATGCCATGTTAGTGGCACCAGCAGGAGTATTACTTGGTGGCGTCTTCCACCTTGCCCAGCACGGCCTGGGCCGCCGCGAGCCTGGCCAGCGGCACCCGGAATGGTGAGCAGCTCACGTAGTCGAGCCCCATCTCATAGCAGAAGCGCACGCTCTGCGGGTCGCCTCCATGCTCGCCGCAGATGCCCAGCTTCAGATCGTGGCGCACCTCGCGCCCCGCCGCGGCCGCCATCTTCATCAGCTTGCCCACACCGTCGAAGTCCAGGGTGGCGAAGGGGTTGTAGGGGAGTATGCCCTTGCTCAGATAGATGGGCAGGAACTTGCCCTCGGCGTCGTCCCGGCTGAAGCCCAGGGTGGTCTGGGTCAGGTCGTTGGTCCCGAAAGAGAAAAACTGCGCCTCGGTGGCGATCTCAGCCGCGGTGAGCGCGGCCCTGGGCAGCTCGATCATAGTGCCCACCGTGAAGGGGATGGTTACGCACCGCTCCCCGATTACCTTTTCGGCCGCCGCGATGATCTCCTCCTTCTCCGCCTGCAGCTCCTTCAGGAATCCAACCAGCGGTACCATTATCTCCACGTGCGGATCCAGCCCTTCGTGGCGCAGGTCACAGGCGGCCTCCATGATGGCCTGGACCTGCATGCGGGTCACTCCCGGGATGCTGATGCCGACGCGGCAGCCGCGCATGCCCAGCATGGGGTTGACCTCATGCTCGGCCCGCACCTTGTGGTAGAGCTTTTCCTTCTCCTCGAAATCCGCCCGCTCGCCCGGGGTGTGCTTCAGCTCCTCCATCTCCACCCGCAGGTCCATGAGGTTGGGCAGGAACTCGTGCAGGGGCGGGTCGAGCAGCCGGATGGTGACGGGCAGGCCGTCCATGGCCATGAAGATGCCTTTGAAATCCTCGCGCAGCTTGGGCTCCAGGGCGTTCAGCGCCTCCTGCCGCTCCCCGTCCGTCTCCGCCAGGATCATATCGCGCACCAGGGGCAGGCGGTCCTCGCCGAGGAACATGTGCTCGGTGCGGCAGAGGCCGATGCCCTCCGCCCCGAACTCGCGGGCCCGCCGGGCGTCCTCGGGGGTGTCGGCATTGGTCCGCACCTTCATGGTCCTCAGCTCGTCGGCCCAGCCGAGGATGCGCTCAAGGTTCTTGTCCACCCTGGGCTCTATCAACTCGGCCTCGCCCAGGATAACTTTGCCCGAGGCTCCGTCGATGGTTATGACGTCGCCCTCCCGCACCACCAGGCCGTTTACCTCGAATATATGTTCCTGCATGTTGATCTTCATGGCCTCGGCGCCCGCGATGCAGGGCTTGCCCATACCGCGCGCCACCACGGCAGCGTGGCTGGTCATGCCCCCGTGGCTGGTCAGCACGCCCTGGGCGGCGATGATGCCGTGCAAGTCGTCGGGAGTCGTCTCGTAGCGCACCAGGATGACCTTCTCGCCGGCTTGCGATTTCTGCTCGGCGGCATCGCAGTCGAAGACTACCTTTCCGACGGCGGCGCCGGGGGAGGCAGGCAGGCCCGTGACGATGACCTCGTAGTCCCTCTCGGGGTCCAGCCGCGGGTGAAGCAACTGGTCCAGTTGCTCGGGCTGGATGCGGGTGAGGGCGACTTTTTTGTCGATGAGGCCCTCTTCCACCATCTCCACGGCTATGCGCAGGGCGGCCGCGGCCGTGCGCTTCCCGTTGCGGGTCTGCAGCATATAGAGTTTGCCCCGCTCCACCGTGAACTCCATGTCCTGCATGTCCTGATAGTGCCGCTCCAGCTTCTCCATGGCCGCTTCCAGCTCAGCATAGACCTCGGGCAGCTCCTCGGCCATCTGGTCCATGCTGTGGGGGGTGCGGATGCCGGCCACCACGTCCTCGCCCTGGGCGTTGATGAGGAACTCGCCGTAGCGGCGCCTCTGGCCGGTGGAGGGGTCGCGGGAGAAGCAGACCCCGGTGGCGGAGGTCTCGCCCATGTTTCCGAAGACCATGGTCTGGACGTTCACCGCCGTTCCCAGGGAGTCGGAGATGTCATAGGTCTTGCGGTACAGTTTGGCGCGCGGGTTCCCCCAGGATTCGAAGACCGCGCGGATGGCCAGGTCCAACTGCTCGCGCGGAGCGCCGGGGAAATCCTTGCCGCCGCGCTCCTTCACAATGGCCTTGAATTTTTCTACCAGTTCCTTCCAGTCCTTGGCGGTCAGCTCGACGTCCAGGCCTACACCTCGCTCCTGCTTCTTGCGCGTCAACTCCTCCTCGAAGAAGGAGCGCTTAACCTCAAGCACGATATCGGAGAACATCTGGATGAAACGGCGGTAGGCGTCGTAGGCGAAGCGCTCGTCTCCGGTCTGCGCGATGAGGCCCTGCAAGGACTCGTCGTTCAGGCCCAGGTTAAGCACGGTGTCCATCATTCCGGGCATGGAGATGGGCGCCCCGGAGCGGACCGACACCAGCAGGGGGTTGCCAGGGTTGCCCAGCTTCTTTCCGAGCCTGGCCTCGAGCTTGGCCAGGTGCACGTCGATCTCCTCGTGCAGCCCCTCGGGATACCTGCCCGTGTCGGTGAAGTAGTTACACGCCTCCGTGGTGATGGTGAATCCGGGAGGCACCGGAAGTCCCAGGTTGGTCATCTCCGCCAGGTTGGAGCCTTTGCCGCCGAGCAGGTTCTTCATCTTGGCGTTGCCTTCGTCGAAATCGTAAACGTACTTGGTGGAACCGGACATCTGAACTCCCCTCGCCTTCTGTCAAAATGTGTGCTGCTGATAATGCGCCCGCCGGAATCTTATGTGCATCGCCACTGAAGGCCTGCGGATAGGCTTGAGATTTGCTTGGCCGGTGAGCTCTTGAAAAACAAGAGGATTATAAAATATTTTTCGGCCCGGCGAAACGATTGCACAGGAAGAGCTCGGATAGAAGGGGCAGGTACCACGGCATTTCACTGCACATTCTCGCTGCTCAGAGCGGTTGCCCGCAGGCTAAAGGCGTGGGCCGGGTCATTGCAGAAGGAGCAGGGCATCACGTTCAATTCCTCGTCTATGTAGAGGGAGAAGGAAACCGGCTTCGCAACTGCCGAAGAAGGTGCCGTCCAGGTTTCCCCGGCGTAGGAGCAGGGGGCTGAGACAGGCATCCACTCCCAACTGGAGAGCGGTCCGGCGTTGCGGGGCCGCCAGGAGTTGCATGAAGCGCTCGAGCTGCGGGCCTGGCCCGATGACGCCCGCCGGGCGAGGCGCGTCCCGCCGGCTTGTAGGTGAGAAAGACGAGGGCGTTGAAAGGCTCCGTGCCCAGAACCTCCCTTGCTTGGTCGAAAGTGAAGATGCTGCCTTTGGCGGATAATCTATCGATTGGTTTTATTCTGATTTTAATACTCCTTAATTAACAATATTCTTAATTATCTTGTATTATAGTGAGAATCACTCAGGACGAAACCCTCTCGACTCGAGGTCTAGGCGTTGCGAGAGAGCACGAAGAGGCGCTCCGCCATCATCTCGATCTGCTCTCGGCGGGACAGCTTGGTGCGCCAGCCGGCCGGAATAGCTGCCTCGCCGTAGAAGGCACCGGCGAGCTGCCCGTAGACAGCAGCGGTGGTATCGGCGTCGTCGCCCAAGTTGACGGCGGCGAGGCAACCCTCCTCGAAGGAATCCGTGGAGGAGAAGGCCCAGAGTGCCGCCTCCAGGCAGTCCACCACGTAGCCGGTTCCGCGAATCTCGGGCGGTTGCTTACGCCGGAAAGAGCCGCGCGCGATCGCGCCGATCTCCGCACACAGGGGGTCCGCCTCCCAGTAGCCCGGAGTGGGCGTGTAGCTCTCGGAGAGCAGTTCGTCCTTTTCGACGCCATTGGCGGCTCCCACGAGCAGTGCTCCCAGATAGCGGCAACCGTCCAGACAGGTGAGGGCTCCATGCGTGGTGCGCGAACTCTCCCGGGACATCTCCATGGCCTTGCGTGGCGAGCGCGCGAAGAAGAGGGGCACTGGCGCCAGGCGCATGATGGAGCCGTTGCCGGCACGCAGCGGGTCTTCCGGACCGGAGAAGGTCTCTCCCGTCCTCGCGAATTTCTCCAAGGAGTAGCTCACGGTTCCGCCGATGTCGAAGGCATAGGGCCGGCTGGAGAGATATCCTTCCTGCAGCCAGCGCAGGTAGCGTTCCATCTGATCGCGCGCGTCGAAGCCCGGGGACTCGATGAGGCTGTCAGCCAGACAGAGCGCCATGGCCGTGTCGTCCGTCCACTGGCCCGGCTCCAGGTTGAAGTGCCCGCCGCCCACCATGTCCGTCATGGGCTCGAATTCGCCGGGCAGGTAGAACTGCACCGTGGCTCCTACGGCGTCGCCACAGGCGAGCCCGAGCAGCGCACCCCGATAGCGCTCCACTTGTTGCATGGTCCGTCCAGCCTAACCCTGGGGAACTATCTCCCGGAAATCCGCCAGATCCATAAAGAGGGTGGCGCATTCCTTCAATAGCCGCAGCCGGTTCTCGCGCACCGTCATATCCTCCGCCATGATAAAGACCTGATCGAACAGCTGATCCACAGCGGGGGCGATCTCCAACAGCAAGTCGAATGCGCCCGCATAGTCCTCCGCCCGCAAGCGGGTCTGCAAGGGCTCGCGGATGCGGCCCAGCTCGCTCCAGAGCCGGTGTTCGGCACCTTCGGTAAACAGGCCGGGATCCGGCTCTCCGCTTTCCATCCCCTTGCTCAGGTTGTAGCAGCGCTCGAAAGCGGTATAGACACGGCCCAACCGCCCGTCGTCCGCGGCGGCCGCCAGCGCATCCAGGCGCGCCCGAGCATCCACGGGATCTGCCAGCCCGTAGGGGAGCACCGCGGCCACTAAGTCGTAGCGGAAGCCCTCGCCGCCCCAGGCCAGCCTGAGTCGCGAGGTGAAGAAGTCAGCCAATTCCGTCTGGACGCCGGCGGCGAATTCCAGGCTGTTGACCTCCGCGTAGCCGGCCAGCGCCGCCGCTGTCAACTCGTTGATATCCAGCCGCAAACCGGCTTTCCAGATGATGTTGAAGACGGCGCCGCACTGCCGGCGCAGCGCGTAGGGATCCTCGCTGCCGGAAGGGATCAAGCCGGCGCCGAAAGATCCGGCGAGATTGTCGAATTTCTCGGCCAGTGAGAGGACTTGCCCCGTACGGCCTTCGGGAAGATCGTCGCCGGAGAAGCGCGGCAGGTAATGTTCGGAGATAGCCTCGGCAACGGCCGGCGGCTCTCCCGCGGCCAGCGCGTAGATGCGGCCCATAACCCCCTGCAGCGAGGTGAATTCGATGACCATATCGGTGACGAGGTCCGCCTTGCACAGGAGGGCAGCACGCCCGGCGCGTTGCGCCACCTCCGAAGGCAGCCCCGCTGCCTCGCTGATGAGGCGGCTGAGCTTCGCCAACCGCAGCGCTTTATCATAGAGGGTTCCCAGGTCCGCCTGGAATACGACGTGCTTCAGCTTCTCGACCTTCGCCTCCAGCGGCTCGCGCGTGTCGTCCCGGTAGAAGAAGAGGGCGTCATCCAGCCGCGCGCGAAGCACGCGCTCGTTGCCGGCGCGGATATTGGCTTCCGCCGCCGGGTCCCCATTGTGGACTACGATGAAAGACGGCGCCAGTTCTCCGGAGGCATTCTCCACCGGTATGTAGCGCTGGTGCTCCTCCATCGCCGTGACCAGCACCTCGCGCGGCAATTCCAGGTAGTGCTCGGGGAATGAGCCCATGATCACGTGGGGATCCTCGGTGAGGTCCGTGACCTCGTCGATGATGGCCTGTTCGGCCATGGCCGTGAGCCCCCGCGCCGCCGTGAGGTTGGCGATACCGGCGACGATGACCTGCCGTCGCTCCTCC
>JAHEXQ010000092.1 GCA_023252035.1 Actinomycetes bacterium | reverse complement strand
AAAAACCTATACGATCCTCCGAGCCTTCGTACCTAAGGCAAAGCTAGGGGACGTGGGCCGATAGGGTGCAGGGGGAAACGCCTGTGCCTCCCGTGCTTGGAAAGGAGAAAGACTCAAATGACTGAAACGACTTTGGAGCAAGCTCCGGTCGCACAGGAGCGACGGCTCTTCGCTATCAACAACCCGGCCAGCGGAACGGAAGTAGCGCGCTACCCGTTGATGTACCGGGAAGAGGTCGACCAGGCTATCAGGTCGGCCAGGCAAGCGTTCGGCTCTTGGTCGCACAGCACCTTCGCCGAAAGAAAGAGGATCCTCTTGAAAGCCTCCTCGTTCCTGGCGGAAAACGCCGGCAATTATGCCGACGAGATTGTCGCCGAGAACGGCAAGACCCGGACCGATGCGCTTATTGCCGATATCTTCACTACAACCCACCTGATGAAATTCTATGCGCACCATGCCGAGAAGTATCTCAAACCCGTGCGGAGGCTTCCGGGAATAATCATCGCACCGCTCCGCCGCTGCTATTACAAGTTCGAGCCGAAGGGCGTCGTTGGGGTGATCTCCCCCTGGAACTATCCGTTTACGCTCTCCGCCGCGCCCGTCATCTCGGCAGTGATGGCAGGAAACACCGTGGTTCTCAAGCCTTCTTCGCAGACGACCCGGAGCGGGTTGATCGTGAAAGAAGTGCTGGAAAGTGGCGGTCTGCCCCCTGGGGTTATCCAGGTGATAACCGGCATGGGTTCGGTGACCGGGCAGGCCCTCATCGAACATGAGGGCCTGGACATGCTCTTCTTCACGGGATCGACGGAGGTCGGACGGGAAGTAAACGTCAGGGCCGCCGAGCATCTTATCCCGACCATTCTCGAACTGGGCGGCAAAGACGTCTCTATCGTAACCAGGAAAGCCGACCTGGACAGAGCGGCTCACGGAATTGTCTGGGGGTGTTTCACGAACGCGGGCCAGACATGTATCGGCACGGAGATAATCCTGGTAGATAAGGCCGTCTATCGGCCTTTTCTGGAGAAGATATCCGCCTTGACCTCTCAACTCAAGCTGGGTAAGGAGTCGGGCGAGGTCGGGGCCATGACCATGACAGCCCAACTCGAGATCGTTCAGAGGCAGTTGGCCGATGCTCTGGCCAAGGGGGCGACCATCGCCTGTACGGGTCAGGGAGATACGCAGCGCCCCGGAAACTGGTTCGTGCCGACCCTGCTTACCGAAGTAAGCACCGATATGGACGTCTTTAGCCAGGAGACCTTCGGGCCGCTCAAGCCGGTCATACCTTACGAGTCTCTGGACGAGGCCATCGAGCTCGCCAACAGCGTCGAGTACGGGCTATCGGGAAGCGTCTTCACCAAGGATATGGCGGAGGGAAGATGGATAGCGGATCGCCTGAAGACGGGGTCGGTCAATATCAACGACGTATTGCTGACGTATGCCATACCATCGCTCCCCTTCGGAGGCGTGAAGAAATCCGGCATTGGGAACTACCACAGCAAATCCGGCATCCGGTCCTTCACCGACGTTAAGTCGATAACCGAGACGAAGATCCCGCTCAAGCGCGAGGTGTATTGGTATCCCATGTGGCCCAATACCGATTTGATGCTCGAGGGCCTGATCGCATTGCTGTATGCAAGGAAGCTAACCAAGCGCCTGTCAGCCCTGCTCTCCGCGAGCAAGGCGCTGATGGGAGTCGTGTTTCGCAAGTAACCCGCCATAGATGATCGAGGGAGGCCGGAGGCGGTCTCCCTCATCGCGGCGTGGGGATATTCACTTTAGATCTCAAAGGGGTTCGAACATGGAATGCATAAATCTTGGCGCACTGTCAGTTGAAGAACGCTGCGCGCGGATAGCGAGGTTCGGAATCGGAGAAATCGAATACGACGCATTCGTGCACCTGGTCATGAACTGCCCCGGAGGATGCATGCGAGGAGTCAATCGGGCGGATCCTCTCCTCAGGCCCGCTGGAGGTTTCCGGATGCCTTCCAAAGTCATGTTCGTACTGGAACAACCCAGCCTGCTGGATCACCGGGAACACGGGTGCCTGGCGGTCAGCCAGGAAGATTTTCCGGGGAGGGCGCCGGACACCAGGGCGCTGTCCCTTTACGGCATCTGCAACACCCTGGGTTTTTCCCACAAGGATATATTTATCTGCAACAGCCTGCTCTGCTGGCAGTTCACAGACATGCCGGATTGGCAGAGAAGCTGGCAGCCCTGTCTGAGCCAGGGATGGCTCTATCGGGCCATCGAACTATGTGTTCCGGAATTGATCGTTACCTTTGGCGCGCGGGCCCTCCGAGCCGCTAATTACGTTCTGGGTGGTCCACCAGGCGAGCCAGTTCTAGGCGATCACATCGATCATCCCGTGACGCGGCACGGGATTCACATATGGCCGCTGCTCCACGAGGAGTCCCTGGTCGATCCGGGATATCCATCCGCGTGGCAGTGGGAGAGCTGCAAGAGGCTCAGAGAATTTATGTCGGAGAGAGGTATTAGCGTCGTCCCGAGAGCGCTTGATGGGACAGGCTGACTAACCCCTCGGTTGAAAACGAGACACTCGCTCGTTGAGAATCGTGATTCGGCGGTTTATAATTCCACCAGAGCTCTCCGAGCTTCGCTGCCTAAGGCCGTAAGGCTATGGCGCGGAGCCGTTAGGGTTCGAGGGGAAACTCTCGGGCCTTCCGTGCTTGAAAAGGAGGGGGAAGAAAGGTTGTGCATGCCCGTCCTCTCCGGACGGGTTTTTTCGTGGCGGAGAGCTGGAAGGGAGAAGGACGTGCAATGAAGACAGTCACCATATCCGGCGCCAACAAGGATATAGGCAAGAGTTCCCTCGCCGCCTACATCATAGGCCACTGCCTGGTCTGCGCGGCGGCGAAGTTTAGTTTGCACGCGCAAGCGCCGGAGGGGCCGGCCATCGTGCCCGAGGGGCCGGACGGCGACCCGGCCTCGGATACCGCCCGCATGTACCGGGCCGGCGCGAGGCCGGTGTACTGGGTGCGCTCTACCGAAGAGGCGCTGCCCGCCGACATCGCCCGGACGCTGGAATCCATGGACAGCAGCGTGGCGGTGCTCGAGGGCAACAGCATACTCCAGCACTTGGCGCCCGACTTCGCCATCTTCATCATGAACCCGACCTTCGACGACTTCAAACCATCGGCCTGGGAAGCCCTGAAGCGGGCCGACGTCGTCCTCGTAAACGGCGACACGGCGGTGTCGGGAGAGGAAGCCCTGCGCCTGGAGCACCTCTGCAAGGTTCGCAATCCCCGCCTCAAGATCCTCTTCAGCGCCGATCGCGGCCGGGAAGCCGCCTGGAACATCATCCTCAGCCGCATTGTCGGCAAACTGGGAGGTGACTATTTTTTGGAGGAAACCGATGCTCGCATAGCCGAGGAGCTGCAGAAACGAGCCAAGGACGGGCGCATACCCTGCGGCGTAGCCCTAAAGCTCGCGGAGGAGCTAGGCGTGTCCACTCAGAAGGTGGGTGAGACCGCCAACCAGCTCAAGCTCAAGATAATCAACTGTTCACTAGGATGCTTCTAGCCACAGTCATGTAGAAAACTCGAAGAGAGGAGAGAAAATGGGCAAGAGGAGAGTTATCGCACTCATCCTGATAGCGGCTCTGCTGGCGGGCGTTTCAACAGCCGCTATCGTGGGGTGCGGAAAGAAAGAGGTCGTGAGGACCGACCTCATCCTGGCCACTACCACCAGCACGCAGGATACCGGCCTTCTGGATCAGTGGATCCCCATGTTCGAGGCGGACAATCCGTACAGCGTCAAGGTCGTAGCCGTCGGCTCCGGCCAGGCCATGACCATGGGCCGCAACGGCGAGTGCGACGTCATGCTCGTACACAGCCCGGCTGACGAGGAGAAACTGGTGGCGGACGGATTCGGCATAAACCGCCAGGTGGTTATGCACAACGACTTCGTAATAGTGGGACCGAAGAACGACCCGGCGGGCGTGAAGTCCACGACCGCCTCGGCCGCTGCCTTCACAGCCATCGCCAACTCGCAGGCCTCCTTCTTCTCCCGCGGCGACAAGTCGGGCACCAACACCAAGGAGCTTGGCATCTGGGCCAAGGCGGGGATAACTCCCAGCGGCGCCTGGTACGTTTCCACCGGGCAGGGCATGGGCGACACCCTGCGCGTGACCAGCGAGAAGCAGGGATACACCCTGGCCGACCGCGGCACTTGGCTCTCCCTGAAGGACCAGCTCAACCTGGAGATCGTGGAGCAGGGAGACCCCGGGCTTTTCAACCAGTATCACGTTATGCAGGTGAACCCCGAAAAGTATCCCAACGTGAACGTGGCCGGTGCGGAGGCCTTCGTCAACTTCTGTATCAGCAAAAAAGCGCAGGAGTTCCTGAACACCTTCGGCGTTGACGAGTACGGGGAGCAGCTCTTCTTCCCCGACGCGCTGCAGTAGCAGGTATTGTAGAATCAAGGGGCCGGACCGCAGGGAACGGCCCCTGTCCAATGTAATAAGCAAGAGGTAACCAGTGGGAGATATCTGGAACGGTATAAAACAGGCTTTCAACCTGATCATCCACTTCGATCCCTACGTGATGCGGATCGCACTATTCACCCTGTACATCTGCGCCGTGGCGACTTTGGCCGGCACTGTGGTGGGTATTCCCCTCGGTACCTGGCTGGGACTTTATCGCTTTAAAGGCAGGAAGATATTCGTCATACTGGTCAACGCCGGGATGGGTTTACCTCCCGTGGTCGTCGGCCTCTTCGTCTTCCTCTTCCTGAAGCGGCAAGGCCCCTTCGGCTTTCTGAGCTGGCTGTACACACCCGCGGCGATATTCGTGGCCGAAGTCATCCTGGCCATGCCGCTCATCGCCGGCATAACCATGGCCGCCCTGCAGGACGTAGATCCCAAGCTGCGCTGGCAGTCCCTGTCCCTCGGGGCCAGCCCGTTCAAGTCCATCCTCACGCTGCTGCGCGAATCCCGGCTGTCGCTCATGGCTGCGGTTATGGCCGGTTTCGGTGCCATAATCTCCGAGGTGGGCGCGGCCATGATGGTGGGCGGCAACCTGATGCTGGGGCAGGTCCCCTACACACGCACGCTCACCACCTCGACCGTTCTGGCCGTCAGCTCCGGCGATTCCACCCTGGCCATCGCGCTGGGCATCATCTTGTTGACGCTGACCGTGCTCATCATCATCCCCATGACCCTGATCCAGCAGCACGCCCGGGGAAAGACCACCTGGCTGCGGGGCCTGAAGGCCAGCCTGTGGTTTAGGCGATTCGAAGGGGCGTGAGAGTGGCCCCAGCAGTCGAAACCCCCGTCGCCATCCGGATTGAAGGACTGAAGCACGCTTACCAGGGCCATACCGTGCTGGAAATCGATGCGCTGGACGTGCGCGAGGGCGAGGTGCTAGCCCTTATCGGCCCCAACGGCGCCGGCAAGAGCACCCTCCTTCGCCTCATCAACCTCCTGGAGCGGCCCGGGCAAGGCGATATCACCTATTGGGACGGTTCACACCTCGCGAACCTCTCCCGCAAACAGAGGCGGCTGCTGGGATTGCAGATGGCCATGGTCTTTCAGGACGCGTTGCTTTTCAAACGGACGGTGAGAGCAAACATCTCCTATGGATTGAGAGTGCGGGGCATGGGACGGAAGGAAAGAAAGGGCCAGATCGACGAGATGTTGGACCTTCTGGGCCTGGGGGAACTTGCCGACCGCGACGCCCTTAGCCTGTCTGGCGGCGAGGCCCAGAAAGTCAGCCTGGGGAGGGCCCTGGTGCTCAAGCCCAGGATTCTTCTGATGGACGAACCTTTCGCCTCGCTCGACTACCCGTCCCGGATGGCCATGCGAAACGAGATCATGGGCATTATCAAAGAGATGGGGGTGACCGCCCTCTACGTCACCCACGACCATCACGAGGTGCTGGAGATGGCTGATCGCATCGCTGTGCTCCACGAAGGCCGCATCCAACAGGTGGGCACGCCCGGAGATATCTTCAACAGTCCGGTTAATGAGACGGTAGCTTCTTTTATCGGTGTGGAGACCATCCTGGAAGGGCGCGCGGTGCACTGCAAGGAGGGCTTGACCTGCGCGCGCGTGAACGGCGTCGATGTACAGGTGCTGGCCGAAGCCCGGACGGGCGAGAAGTTGAAGCTGGTCATCCACCCGGAGGAGGTCCTGATACTGCGCGACAGCGCGGAGGCGGGCTCCGCCCGCAACCGCTTCAAGGCTCGCATAACCGGCATGGCCGTCCTGGGGCCTCTGGTGAAGGTGACGCTGGATTGCGGATTCCGCCTCGTCTCCTATATCACCCGGACGTCGCTTTCGGAGATGGGCCTCGACGTGGGCGACGAAGTGACCGCGGCTTTCAAAGCGACCGCCGTGCACGTCATCCGCCACTAGGTTAACGACAGGGTCACCTTTTGCTAACCGCTCCTGACCAGCCGGCCGGCGTGTTAGAATATCAGCGAACTTCTTGAGGTGATGAGCATGATCAGCGTTGAGGAAGCCCGCGAGCGAGTATTGGAGAGCATCCACCGGTTGGAGCCGGTGGAGGTCGAGCTGAGCAGCGCCCTGGGACTGGCCCTGGCGGAACCGGCCGTCTCCCGCTTCGACATACCCCCCTTCGACAACTCCGCCATGGACGGCTACGCTGTTCAGGCCGGCGATATCGCCGGCGCCTCAACCGATGCGCCCGCGGAGCTGGAAGTGCTCGAGGACCTGCCCGCCGGCTACATCGCCAAGGCAACGGTCATCCCCGGCACGGCCGTACGCATCATGACCGGGGCGCCCCTGCCCGCCGGCGCCAACACCGTCGTGCCGGTGGAGCTGACGGGCCGCCTGCCCGAGGGTGTCAATATCCACCAGGCGCTTAAAGAAGGGGCCAACGTGCGCTACGCGGGTGAGGATGTGAAGAAGGGCGAGACGGTGCTGCCCGAAGGCACCCGCATCGACCCCGCGGAACTGGGCATGCTCGCCAGCCTGGGCTACTCACGCGTGAAATGCTACCGCCGCCCCGTGGTCGGGGTTATCTCCACCGGTGACGAGTTAGTGGATCCGCTTGAGGACCTGGCCCCAGGCAAGATACACGATTCCAACAGCTATACCGTCTATGGCCTGGTGGCCGAGGCGGGCGCGGTGCCCCTGCGCATCGGCATCGTGCGGGACCGTCCCGAGGAGCTGCGGCGCGTCTTCACCCAGCACGGGGACCGGGTGGACGCCTTCATCACCAGCGGCGGAGTCTCCGTGGGCGACTACGACGTGGTAAAGGAAGTCCTGGCGGGCATGGGGGAGATGAACTTCTGGAAGGTGGCCATGCGCCCGGGCATGCCCCAGGCTTTCGGGAGCGTGCTGGGCAAGCCGCTCTTCGGCTTTCCGGGCAACCCCGTCTCGGTGATGGTCTCCTTCGAGCTCTTCGCCTATCCCGCCCTGCGCAAGATGGGCGGCCATCTCGAGCTGTTCCATCCCGAGGCCGACGCCGTCATCGACACGCCCATGGGGCGCAAGATCGGCAGGATGGAGATCATCCGTGTCATCGCCGAGTGGCGCGATGGCGAGTACCACGCGAGGGTCACCGGCCCGCAGGGGAGCGGCATACTCAGGTCCATGGTGCTGGCCAACGCCCTGGCCATGCTGCCCTCAGAAGCCGGCCGGTTGGAGGCCGGTTCGCGCGTGCGGATAATGCTGCTCTGATGCGCAGGGAGGCGTCCTTGTTGTCCACCCTTAAGCTGGCCCTGGACCGCACCGTCACGCTGGCGAATCTCGCCGAGAAGTTGCGCGAAACCTATGGCGAGCGGCCCGCGCTCCTGCCCGACCTGGCCACGAGCGGTACTGGTAAAGCGGGGGACGAAGCGGTCAACTATGACCAGATGATCGAGACCGGCAACCGCCTGGCCAACTACCTCATCTCGCGCCTGGATCTGAAGAAGGGCCAGCGAGTGCTGCTCAACCCGGAGGACCAGCGCGCCCTCTTCCTCTTCATGCTGGGGGCCGTAAAAGCGGGCGCCCTGGCCGTAGCCGCGCCGCTGGGCGCCGGCTCAGAGCGGCTGGAGGCCATCGCTGGAAGCAGCCGCCCCCATGTGATTATCGCGCAGGAGCCTCTGGCCTGTGAAACGGGGACGCAGGTCTTCCCCGAAGACCTCGCGGCGGGCCTGGAGGATGCGGATACTTTCTTCATCCCTTACACCTTGAAGCGAGTGGATGCTGTGGCCATCAGCTACTTGGACGGACCCGGATGCCGCGGCGTGATGAGCGGCAACGCCAACCTGGTAGGCCCGCAGCGGTTTCTCGCGGCGCTCATGGCAGGATTGCTGCGTGGTGCCCCGGTGGGCGCGGTGATCGCCCCGTCCCTCAGCCAACCCGAAGGGCTGGCCGCGTGGACGTCGTGTCTAATGGCGGGCTGGGCCGTGCAGGCCATCTCAGAGGATGTAGCCGTGCCCGAGGTTCTGGTCGCTTCGCCCCAACAGTACCGCGAGATGGTCGAAGTGGGCCTGGGCTTGCGTGATTTTCCCCGCACCCGGCTATTCGTGAGCTGGGGAGGCTTCCTGGATAAGGAATGTGCGGGCCGCTTCAGCGGAGGGCAGGCGGCCCTGCTGGAATGTTACGGTCTCGCGGAAGCCCCGCCCCCGCTCCTGGTCTCGCTCACCCGGGCGGGTCACCTCGCCGGTTCCGAGGTGCGTGCCTGGACCCTGCCCCCGCAACGTGTCATCTCACGGGACGGTTGTCTGGTATCGCGCGGACCCAACCTCACCCCGGGTTACTGGATGGACATGGAGGGCACGGCAAAGCTTCTGGAACGGCGCGAATTACGACTGCCTCTGGAAGGAGACGCCAAGCCCGGCCATATCCTGCTGCGCCGCGCCTGACCCAGCGGAACAACCTCTTCACTAAAACCGTCATACAATGGGAATCGTCAGGGCGGTTTTTCAGGGGGTGGTTCCATGCGCAAGGTCACAATCACCAGCATTTGCTTATCCTCGATAATCATCCTGGCTTTGCTCACGTTCGGTTGCCAAGGGGCACCGGTCAGCACAGAATCCGGTCCGGTGCAACGGGCAGAGCCCGAGCCCATCAAGTATCCACAAATCGAAAACGGCATTGCCCTGCCCGAGGTTGCGGACTACCCGGAGATCAGCGCGGACGTTGCCATTCAATTGTTCCGGGACTGCAAGATCGCGGCTGGCTGCGGTACTGCGATCGAAAGCGAGGTCGGCACCTTCAAGAGCTTTGGAGAGATGTCTTTCGGGCAGGGAGGAAGCTCCAATACGATACGGGTGAATGACTCGGAATTCCTCATCATTGTGCGGACCAAGGATGCCAAGGTGGTCAGCATGACGAATCTGACCGCAACGCCGGATCCTGTGTCTGCCGAGCTATCCGAGACTCAAGCCCGCGAACTGGCGGAATTGATGTTCTCCGGTTTCATGGCTGCGGTGGACAGCGCCAGGCAAGACAGTCCTCAGTTGCCTCCCCGCGACCAACCGGATTATAAGCTTTCTTTCCTCGACAGGAATGCACCCGCCATGTATAGCAATGCTTGGTACGCCCAATGGGATCGTGTTTCGCCGATACCTTATTACCAGCAGATGTCCTACCTGCGACTCCGTCCCGACGGGCTTTTTCTGAATGCGGAGACGCGCGAGGGCGAGAGATGTTATGAAACCGAAGCTGTCATTGATGAGACCCAGGCCCTGGACATCGCGAAGCCCGTTTTTGCCGAGGAGTACGAATGGCACGCGCAACCCGCTTCCGCACAACTCGCCTATGTTATTCCCAATCAATATCCTCCAGGCCTGCCTTCTTTGGAGTATCCAGTGGTCGCGCTACCCGAACAGAACCGGCTGGCATGGGTAGTGGGAGTCGATACATTAGGCGATCAGCGATTTTTTCAATACAGTGCGGAAGTATGGGTCGATGCGATTACCGGCGAGGTCATCGGTAAAGCGAGTGTATTTTGAGGATAGGTCTTAGCCGGGCCTGGAAGGCCCGATAGAGCAGAGCTGAATCGTTTAGTGCCGGAGATGGGAAATTCGGTCCGCGACCGATTTTTCCATCTCCGGCACTATCTGAATTCGGTCTTCTACGCCGCTCTGTTCCTTACGGCGTAGGCTGCCAGTTCGCGCGCTGCGGCCTCGCGCGCTGCGCCCTTACCGCTGTCAGCGCTCTGCCGGAGCAAGCTCAGGGCCTCCGGGCTGCCGATGGAGGAGAGGGCCTTGGCCGCCTCCACCTGAAGGGCTTCCATCTGCTCGGTGGTCTTGACCACGAAGAGCCGCCGCTTGAGCAGCCGGCCGATCTCGGGCACGGCGGAGAAATCCCCGATGCGGCCCAGTGCCCAGACCGCCGCGACCTTCACGGACGTAGGCCTCTGCCGGCGGTAGCGGAAAGGGTTGCCCTTCTTGATGACGTCCAGGAGCACCGGCACCGTGGAGACGTCCCCGATCCGCCCGAGGGCCACGCAGCTCTCGCGCTGCACGACTTCGTCGCGGTCCCGCGTGGCTTCCACCAGCAGTGCCACCGTCTCGGGCGTCTTGATGCGGCCGATGGCCTTGACC
>JAHEXQ010000091.1:8190-10657 GCA_023252035.1 Actinomycetes bacterium | reverse complement strand
TATTCGCCCACTGGAGGCTTCTGGGGGCTCAGGCTGGATGATAGGAGCCGTATGAAGGGAGACTTTCACGTACGGTTCTGTGAGAGCGGGGGGGCGAGACTCCCCCCCGCTACTCGGCGAGCTAGGAGATCATGAACCCGCGCTGGCGTGCCGATGCTCGCCGGATCCTGCCGGCGTTCTTGCCCACCGTTTCGGGACAGCCGGGCGGTGCACCTAAAGTATGCCGGGCTAGCGAGAGTTTATGCTGTATTTCAGGTGGTTTTTTTTCAGGAAATCATATGTAACGCTGGCGGGAATTTTTTCCACCTGCTCGTAGTAGCCCTGAAGCCTCCCGGCGATCAGGTGATGGTCATAGGGGTTGATGACGGTGATCTCGAGCCGGCATCCTGCTTTGCGCTCGATATGCGTGACCAGCCCCTGTCCGTGCAAGGGCATCAGCTCCACGAGCTTCCAATATATCTCCTCTTCCCTTCCCTTTGTGTCTTCGGGAACCAGCCTCAAGTCTTGGAGAAGGCGAACGGTATATTCACGCGATACCTCCAGCGCCAGCTTTATGGCCTCCAACCCCAATTCCTCTGCCATCTCGCGAATGACCATGGAGGGGGCGTGGGCATCCGTGCCGATCATCCTGACCCCCCTCCTGCGGTCGAGGATTATCCCATCCCGGGGGATCCATTCCAAGTGCCGTAGTTCTAGAGGAAGGTGGCAATGGGGGCAGGTGGGCATGGTGTATTCTCCCGGTTGTGTCGGCTCCACCCCCACAACAAACCTCGAGGATATCTCCGGCTTCTGCGCTATCGGTCTTACGGTGAGAACAAAATCCTCGTCCTTTTTTTGCCAGGAGGGCCCATAAGGCTTCCCTTCCAGCGCCTCAAAGGCCCCACACACCACCGCCCCCATAAGATCGAGATCGAAGGGATTCCTGACTCGGGCAACGCCCAGTTTTCCGGGCTCGTATTTCACGGTTTCCGAGTGTCCCATGCCGATGGCGGCGGCGAGGCTATTGAAGAAGCGCATTGTCAAGTGCTTGAGGGGACTGAAATGCGCCATGGCTTTTCTAACCTGCTCCCGGAGCAGGGGCTCGACCACTAGGCAGATCGCATTTCTCTGGGCCTCAAAGAAGATCGGGTTTACGTTCACCCCTATCTTTTGGGAAACGAGATCACGAATCGAGGGGATAAAATCGGCCTCGACGAAGGTGTGCCTGATGTAATGGTTAAAGGGGTTTACGAGGGTTCCGTTGGGCATCCAGCGACCAACGCCCCTTATAATTAGGGGTACTCCACATTCGGGGCATCTACGCAAGCCTCTTGGTCTCCTTCCAAAGCCTGTTTGATCAAAACTATTAGCACCTGCAGTCAGGATACCACACCATGTTGTGCCAGTATATTCACGCATAATGCCTGATTATCAGAGCGGGGACGCGCGGATGGGTTTGGGAGCTCAGTGCGGCTGGCTGAAGTCAAGAGGAGGGTCGAAGCATGATTGTGACTGGACCTAATGCGGCTTCCTCCAGGGCAACCTGCTCATACATCGACTGGCGCAATATCCAGATAGGTGACCGGTTCCTAGTCAATCGGGCAACAGGGGGCCGGTCAAAGAGTTCGCGACCAAACCTCATTCTCGGTGTAGATGAGTGTTATTGTGGGTAGGTCATCGAGAGAAACCTGAATTTATTGACTGATGCTATGAACAGCGGAGCGAGCTGGCAAGACTTACCCCAGGACAGCTACCTTCCCCTCGCCCTGACCGGGGAGAGGGCGCTCCCCCAGATCAGGGGGAGAACTACTGGTTCCAGCCGCATATCTTCGCCTATCAACACATCCTGCCCCTGGTGAAGGGGAAGCCGGTACTGGACTTGGGATGCGGTGATGGCTACGGCGTGGAGCTGCTGGGCCTGATGGTGGCCGAAGCCGTGGGCTTGGACCTGGCGCCTGAGGCGATATACCACGCCAGGAGGGAGTATAGCGCGCCGCACCTTCGCTTCGACTACGGCGACGTCTACCAACTGCCCTACCAGGAAGGCAGCTTCGACGTCGTGACATCTCTGCAGGTGGTGGAGCACCTGCACCACCACGATCGCGATATAGGGGAGATGCGCCGCGTCCTCAAGCCGGCAGGTACGGCCATCCTCATCACCCCCAACCGCCTGGTCATCTCCCCCGGCCAGCACCATCCGGTCTGCCCCTTTCACATCTTGCAACGCGAGGCTGGCTATATTCCCTTGCCGGGTGGGCGCTAGCCATCGGTGCAGACCCGGCGGCACCTGGTGGTTTACCTTTCCGATTACGGGGGTTGAATAGTTATGAAGTGCGGCTGCCGAAGAGGAGGCGACTACGGGCGGATATCGTGCAGGAAAGCGGGTAGCTGCGGCGATAACCGCCGCGGCGCTCTTGTTCGCGGCGGCGGGCTGCGGCAACAAAACAAGCACTTCGCCGGCGCCCCAGGCTGCTCCTAACCCCAGCCC
>JAHEXQ010000091.1:0-8180 GCA_023252035.1 Actinomycetes bacterium | reverse complement strand
CTGCCGGGCCATAACACGACGGGTATTGGTTTGACGCTACAGCCGGGCTTCTCCATAGACATCTTCGCGAGCGGGCTGGTCGATCCGCGCGTGATCGCCTGGGACCCGGCCGGCAATATGCTCGTGAGCATCCCCTCGGAGCGCCGGGTAGTGGCGCTGCCCGACCCCCAGAACACCGGCGTGGCCCGGGGAGTGGTCGATGTGATGACCGGCCTGAACCAGCCGCACGGCCTGGTTTTCTCGAGCGCCGGCGGCACCACCCAGCTCTACATCGCGGAGACCGACCAGGTGGCCGTCTATGACTACGACCAGCAGAACTTAAAGGCTTTGAACAAGACCAAGATCCTCGACCTGCCGGGAGGCGGGCAGCACTTCACGCGCGCGCTCCTGCTCCTGCCGGGTCAGGACCGCCTGCTCGTCTCCGTGGGCTCGGACTGCAACGTCTGCTACGAGTCGGATCCGCGCCGCGCCGCCGTACTCGTCTGCAACCCCGACGGCAGCAATTCCGGGGTTTACGCCTCGGGACTGCGCAACTCGGGATTTATGACCGTCCGGCCGGGCACCAACGAGGTCTGGGCCACAGAGATGGGCCGCGACCTGCTGGGCGACGATGTGCCTCCCGACGAGATCAACATAATCGTCGAGGGAAACGAATACGGCTGGCCGACCTGCTACGGACAGAATATCCACGACAGCCAGTTCGACCCGAACCCCTCTTCCGCGACTCCCTGCGCCGGGAAGACGCCGGCGCATATCATCATGCAGGCGCACTCAGCGCCGCTCGGCCTGGGCTTCTTCCCCGCCTCAGGCTGGCCCGAGGGCTATGGCGGGAACCTGGTGGTGGCCTTACACGGTTCTTGGAACCGGAGCGTGCCCACCGGCGATAAGGTGGTGCTCTTCCGCCTCGACGCCCAGGGCAATTATCAGGGTGTCGAGGATTTCATCACCGGGTGGATGCAACCGGACGGCAGCTACAAGGGCAGGCCCGCGGGGGTCTCTTTCCATGGGAACGCCCTGTATATAGCCGACGACGTGCTGGGGTATATCTACCGGGTCACCTACGGGCCTTAAGGCGTGTGCGGTTGCCCTCCTCGTCCGGCCTCTTTGTCACACCCTTCGGCTAGAATAGAAACTGGCTGTGCAGGGTGACGCCAGAGGGTGAATGGCTATGGGATTCTTCCCGTTTGACTCGCTGCGGGACGCCTTTATCTTCGGGGAAGTGGTCGGTATTCTGCAGGAAGAGGGTGAGGAGAGGGAGAAGGAATACGACGAATTGGCTGTTGGCGCTGACGATGAGGGAGACGAGGACGAGTTCTGGTGAAGTTTATCCGGCGCTTCAGTTACTATCTGCTGGTAGGACTGGTCCTGCTGGTGTTGTCGGGCATCCTCTACGGGGTACACTGGGCTATCTTCCGCGACTCCCGCTTCGTGTACCGGTATCTTGTGCTGGACCTCGCCTTTCTGCCTATAGAGGTGGTAGTGGTCACCTTGGTGGTGGGGGTCCTGCTGGCCGAGCGCGACAAGCGCATCCGCGTGGACAAGATGAACATGGTCATCGGCGCCTTCTTCAGCGAGATAGGCGCGGAGTTGCTGGGCTTCTTCGCCTTGTTCGACCCGGCCTCCGGTGACCTGGCCGTTTTGCTCCAGATCGGGGTGGACTGGAGCCCCCAGGATTTTGCGAAGGCCAAAGACGCAGTGCGTAAGCATCCGTTGCGCATGGATCCGCGCGCCGACGACCTGAACAGGTTCTGCGGCGACCTGGTGAACAAGCGCGATTTCCTGCTGCGGCTCCTGGAGAACTCCAACCTGCTGGAGCACGAGACCTTCACGGGCCTGCTCTGGGCGGTCAACCATCTCACCGAGGAACTGACTTTTCGCGAGACCCTCGAGGGGTTGCCGGAGGCGGACTATGCCCACCTCGCTAGCGATATGGCCCGGGCCTACTCTCTGCTGATCATCGAGTGGCTGGACTATATGAAACACCTGAAGGCGGCCTATCCGTATCTCTATTCGCTGGCGGTGCGGGTCAATCCCTTCAACCCGGAGGCCTCACCGGTCATCCACGGCTGAAGCGTGAAAAAAGGGTCCGAGAGGCTGTTAGGAAAGTCCAGGATGCTTTACACATAGGTTTTATCGTCACCAACCTGAGCAGGGTAGCGAAGAACGTGGTGCGCTTCTACAACAAGCGGGGAAACTGTGAAAACCACGTCAAGGAGGGCAAGTATGCCCTGGCCTGGACCAAGTATCCTGCACCAGGTTCTCCTCCAACCGGGTGAGGCTGGCCCTATTCGTTCTCGCCTACAACATAGGCAATTTCCTCAGGCGCGTCGCCCTTCCCGGGAGGTATCCCA
This sequence comes from Actinomycetes bacterium, assembly GCA_023252035.1. Taxonomy (GTDB): domain Bacteria; phylum Actinomycetota; class Geothermincolia; order Geothermincolales; family JAHEXQ01; genus JAHEXQ01. The sequence goes on along the minus strand of JAHEXQ010000091.1, from coordinate 5,829 downwards.
CTGGTCGCTCTCGGGCGTGCAGCTCAAGCTCTCAAAGATAGGGGCCAAGCTCATAAGCTATGCCCGCAGTACGGTCTTCCAGATGGCGGAGGTGGCGGTGCCCGGGGCGCCCTTCACCAAGGTCCTTGCTCGTATCAGGTCTCTGGCCATCGCTCCGACTTGAGGCGGCCGGTAACCAAAGCGATATACGTATTCGTTGGCCAGATAGCGCTGGCCAACTCGGCCCGGGACTACGAGCAGCGCGATCTCGACTTCGTCTCACGCATGGCCACGCATTACGCCCTGGCACTGGAACGCCAGCGCATGGAGGAGGATCTTCAGGTGGCTCACGGGCGTCTCCAGGGATGGGTCCAAGAGCTCGAGGAACGGGGATTGGAGATGGCCAGGCTGAACGAGATGGGCAATCTTCTGCAGACCTGTCAATCCATAAAAGAAGCCTACATCGTCATAGAGCAGTTCACCGCGAGCTTTTTCCCCGAGACGTCCGGGGTCATTTACTCGTTCAACGCGAGGTCGGGCCTTTATGAGTCAGCTATCGAGTGGGGAGACGAACTCGGGGTTGAGGGGATCTTCTCACCCAACGACTGTTGGGCTCTGCGCCGCGGTCTGCCCCACGTGGTGGAGGATACATCATCCGGTCTGCTCTGCCTGCACCTGGGCGCGAACCTGCCGCAAGGCTATCTCTGCGTACCGATGGTGGCACAGGGCGAGACCCTGGGACTGCTCCATCTGCAGTGCAAACCCGGGGATTCTTCGGGAGCGATTTGCGCAAGCGAGACAGCCAGGCATCACCGGCAGGAACTGGCGCTAAGTTTCGCCGGGCACATAGCGTTAGCTCTAGCCAATCTCAAGCTCTCGGAGACCCTGCACGACCAAGTCGTGCGAGACCCTCTCACCGGAGTATTCAACAGGCGCTTCATGGAGGAGACATTAGCCAGGGAACTGCACAAAGCGAAACGGGGCCGTATCCCGCTCAGTGTTATCATGTTGGACCTGGATCACTTCAAGGACTTCAACGATGAGTTCGGGCATGAGGCGGGCGACGTCATGCTGCAGGAGATGGCCCACTTCCTGAAGAGGCACTTCCGGGCTGAGGATGTAGTCTGCCGCTATGGAGGAGAGGAATTCGTAGTGATACTTCCAGGAGCGTCGCTTGAGGAGAGCCGCAGACGCGCGGAGGAACTCTGCGGTGAACTGAGGAACTTCACAGTGTCCTTCCATGGCCAGGAGCTCGGGCCCGTCACCATTTCAGAGGGGCTGGCTGTCTATCCGGAGCATGGTGGCGCTGGAGATGAACGCGTCCAGGCTGCGGACAGGGCTCTTTATGACGCGAAGAGAGCGGGCCGCGATCGCCTGGTCATTGCGGCCTGACATAACCGTTATCCAACCCTGCCCCTTCCAATGGCAAATGAGTTAAAATAGCTATTGCGCGCGCCCGTAGCTCAATTGGACAGAGCGACAGACTACGGATCTGTAGGTTGGGGGTCCGACTCCCTCCGGGCGTGCCAATTTTTTCGCAGGCCACATGATGTTCGGTCTTGAGCTCTAGCAATCCCGCTCCGGATGTCGTTACGATTTGCCAAATTGCCCCAGCCGCCCATTCAGCGGCCATCGCTGGCGGGCTTTAAGTCCCGAATCGAATGGCGCCGACCGGCGCCCCCATGTCACAGTCATCCGAGGGAGAAATCTACAATCTCACCCGTCATCGCATCGACTGTGATTGACAACATCGAGGATTCCGATGTTATCAACCAAGTAAGCCGGTTGATGCGGGACTCCACCGGGGTAATCGCCCCGGTCACATAGGCATCGGGGTCCGGCTCAGGCCAGATGCTGGTTGCCATGTAGATGAGCTGCGCCATGTCAGGGTAATCGATATCTTGCTCATTGTGAAATAGGCCCGGGTGTTGCTCGTCCAGCCGCTCGTCGAGCGCTCCCCGGCCGATGGCCAGCGCTTCCTCCTCGCTCACCAGCGGCTCAGTATCGGTGCAGGGCTCCGGCTCGTGGACGCCGGCGCTGATAAATAAACCATCGAAACGGAGCATAATGCAGCCAGCCTGGCCGGCATATGGGATTCCCGTTTCCGAAACCCTCTCGAGGCCCAGCACCCATTCATCGAGATCGCAGATGTGTTGCAGCGTGACCTCGCCGAAGGCCCATTTGGCGCGCTCACGGACCTGGAAGTCCGGGATAGCAGCGAGGCAATCATCTTCTGCGTTGTTCAGCCGGCGATACATCTCTTCCCCGATGCGGCGCGCCTCCTCCACTGAGACGGGCAGCAGGCCGGGCGGTGCCGGGTAGTAATCATTCGCGTGCAGATTCAGGATGCGGGCATCCGAGCTGCGGGCCTCAAGTTCTAGACCGCCCCCCTTAACGTGATAGACGTTGCATCCTTCCGAGAAGGAGAGCGCCTTGATCACTTCCAGATCGGCGATGGCGCTCTCGCCCTCCAATCCGGCGACCGGGCGGCAGAGATTATAGAGGCGGACCGCGGCTTCGGCGGATATCTCCGGATAGGTTGCCTCCTCGGGATAGGGATATAGGCGGTCCGCAGGGACCATGTTCGCAAGGCGGGCTACGGGAACCGGCTCGGGCTCTCGCGGCGGTGGCTCAGCAGTAAGGTCCGTTCCGAGAGCGACCGCCAGCGAGCAGGCCAAGGCAATCGCCAGGAAGGCAATTATCTTCTTAGGTTTCTTCATGTGCTTCCCTCCCCCCTATCTCGGGAAGCTCCATTCGGTTATCTCGCCACTCTCAGCATCGACGTATATGTGCCACCAGAACTGGGTTTCCGGTTTATTTACCAGCCAGGTCAGGCAGTTTTGCCGCTGCCCCTGCGACGCGGCGTAAACGAGTTCGGCCGAATCTGCGAACTGGAACTCCGACTCCGGCATGTGTTGCCAGCAGGGATCATTCCGGGCGATCTGCGCTTCGTAAAGGGGGCGGGCGATCGCGAGCGCCTCGGCTTCGCTGACGGCCGGCTCCGTTCCATGACAGGCGTCGGGTTCGTGCAGGACCAGCATATAAAAGCTGCCATCGGGTTGCAGGCTCATCGTCCCTGCCTGGCCATAATAGGGGATGCCGGTATCCGAGGCCCGTTCGAAGGTGACGTTCCAGCGACCCAGGTTCTCCAGCTTGGCACCTGTTATGGCATAAGAGGGTCGTTGCTGCCGTGGAAATCCCGTGATGGGGTCGATGCACTCGTTCTCTACGCGGTCCAACTCGTGCCAGATATAGGAGCAGATCGAACGCGCCTCCTCCTCGGAGAGGTCGGTATGCATCCCCGGTCCTTCCGGGTAGCCGAGAACGGCCATATTGACGATTCGTGCATCGAAAGCCCTCACCCAGAGCGAGAGATTATGGCCATGCAGGGCATAGACGTTGCAGGCCTCGGGAGGTGAGTATCCCCTGGAGATGGACAGCTCGGAAGCGGGGATGTACGTATCGCCGAAGCCGACGATCTCGCGACAGGCATTGTATAGGCGAACGGCGTCATCCCCCGATATCTCCAGGTCGGTTGCCGGCTGCGGCTCTTCTGTGACAGGGTTCGGAGCGGCGGCAACCTGGCGCAACTCATCTTCCGCGACGGGCGTCGGCACACCCTGGAAATCGCCGGCAGTTTCGATGCTGCCGCATCCAAAGGCGGCCAACGCCAGGAGAGTGGAGAAGATGATATCGAGCGGAAGACTTCTTGTCCATTTCATGCCGGTCATCCCCCTATGCCTGCAACCCATGCTACCTTTGACGAGGAGAGCGTGCAAACGGTTCCCGCAGTAGCTGGCGGCCAACGGGGACGCGCCAGACGGAATCCGCCGAGAGTTTACATCTCAGTCGAACCCGAGCTCCAGCCCTGTTTACTGGTATTTTGATTCCTAGGAAGAAACGCAAGTAATTACGGGGGAGCTTTATGTGGTTTTGTTCAATCTCGCTTGAGTACAAGCGATTATCGGCTATAATAAATAAATATATGAATAGAGGTTGGATCATAAAAGTTTATTGAAGTTATACTTTGATAATAACTAAATATACACAGTAGTAACCGTTTATCGTGGTCTTGGGGAATAAAAACGGAAGGACATTAACCGTGCACAGGCCCGCCGGATATTCCGAACTCATTCGTCGTTATGGAATCGACGCCATTCCGAATTGGCACGGCTCTGTAGTGGCAGATGGCGCGATACGCCGGGTCAACTCCACGAGAGCTGGAGTTGAAGAGATCTTCCCCTCCAATTATTGGCCAGGAGAAGAGCTAGGCGCTCATCTCGAATTTGCCCTTAAGTATGATGGCACAAACCTCGGAATCCTAGCTACGCTGTTTGAAGTTATCGATGAAGAGGAGTTCCTGGCATACGTTCGTTCCAAGCCGGTTGGCAAATACGCGCGACGTTTATGGTTCTTGTACGAATTCTTAAGGGGAGTAGCGCTCCCAATTGCTGACATCAAGACGGGGAACTATATCGACCTGCTGGATGCGAACGGGTACTACACAAGTAATCCTGGCTGCAGAGTCCGACGCCAAAGAATCATCAACAATCTTCTCGGGGATAGTCGCTTCTGCCCAACAGTTCGGCGTACGAATCTGCTTGCGGATTTTGAGGCTGCCCGCTTGGATGATCAATGCAGGGATATCCTGTCCAACTATCCACAGGAACTGCTTAATCGCGCGCTCCAATATTTTTATCTCAAAGAAACCAAGTCTTCCTTCGCGATTGAACACATTACACCGAGCTCGACCCGAACGGTGCGGTTTATTGCTCTTTTACAGCTTGCCGACACGGAAGACTTCTGTACGAAGACGAAGTTGATCGAAGCGCAAAATCAAATCGTCGAGCCGCGTTTTCGCGAGGCGGATTACCGAACAAACCAAAACTATGTGGGAGAGGCGGTTGCCTGGCAACAAGAAAAGGTGCACTTCGTGTCACCGAAACCGGAGGACCTTTCTGATCTTATGGAGGGATTAGTCGCTTCTGCTCAACTTATGACGGAGAGCAGGCTTCAGGCTGTCATTCAAGCAGCCGCAATTTCCTATGGATTCGTCTTCCTGCACCCCTTTGAGGATGGCAATGGAAGGATTCATCGATTTCTTATCCACAACATTCTTGCTTGTCGTGGCTTCGCGCTCAAGGGTATGCTGTTCCCAATTTCCCCGTCAATGCTTCAACACCTGGATGATTACGATAATTCATTGGAAGCGTTCTCTCGGCCTCTTCTTGCATTTGTCGACTACACCATGGACCAAGAAGGGCGCATGAGAGTCTTAAATGACACGGCGCGTTGGTATAGATATATCGACATGACACCTCAAGCCGAATCGCTTTTCGGATTCGTGAAGACAACTATTCAAGAAGAATTAGTCGAGGAACTGGATTTCCTGGCACACTACGATCAAGCCAAAAAGACTACAAGCGAAATCGTCGACATGCCCGATAGATTGGTTGATCTTTTCATCCGGTTCTGCTTGCAGAACAATGGCAGGCTGGCGAAACGGAAGAGATCGACCCACTTCGATTTTCTTTCGGATGAAGAGATATCGGAGATGGAAGAGGCAGTGCGGGCCTCCTACCGGGTCAAGACGGAGACCTCTGTCGATCAATCCGATAATCCCACAAAACATTAGCGGCTAATTATGACAGCATTGTAGATCCCGGACTAAAATGGTTCTAACGTCCTCCACGAGGGCTTGCCCGGAGAAGCTAAGCAGCCAGTATCGGGATATGACAATCTTCTCTCAGTGCGGTTCTAACTTCGTCTACGATGGCCCACCATCCTGTGCGAATGGGGGCGATAGCCCCCTTTTCTCCTTATCCATGCGGGTTTCTGCCGGTTCTACCG
>JAHEXQ010000090.1 GCA_023252035.1 Actinomycetes bacterium | reverse complement strand
ATCGAAGTCGGTCAGCTCCAGCATATCTATCTTGTTCACCAGGAGCACGTCTGCCAGCCCGAACATCAAGGGGTACTTCAAGGGCTTGTCGTGGCCTTCCGCCACGGAGAGCAGCATTACCTTGAGGCTCTCGCCCAGGCGAAACTCCGCGGGACACACCAGGTTGCCCACGTTCTCGATGATGATGAGGTCGAGGGAGTCGAGGTCCAGGTGGGCCAGGGCGCCGTGGATCATGTTGGCGTCCAGGTGGCAGGCACCGCCGGTATTTATCTGCACCACCGGAATCCCGCACTCTTTCATCTTCTCGGCATCGACTTTTGAGGCGATATCCCCCTCGATCACCGCGATGCTCAGCTCACCCTGCAGCGCTCTCACCGTATTCATGATGGTGGATGTCTTGCCCGCGCCGGGTGAGGCCATGATGTTTATGACGAATGTGCCCTTCTCCCTAAAGACCCGCTCGTTCTCCGCCGCCAGCCGCTCATTCGCGTCGAATACGCCTTCGAGGATGTCGATCTCCAAGACCCGTTTCTCCTTGTCTCACTCGATCTCTATGGATTCCACCCGGAATTCCCGGCCCGATATCAGTTCGGTCTGGCCCGAGCCGCAACTCGGACAGACCATGTTGAATTCCTGCACTTTGAACTCCGCGTTGCAGGCGCGGCATATCGCTCGCACCTCGATCCGCGTAAATTCCACATCTGCGCCTTCGGCTATGGTATCTTTTGCCAGCATATCCCAGTAAAAGGTGACGCATTGATCGACGATCCCCGCCAGCTCGCCCAGGACTATATTAACCTTGCGGATGCGCGTCGCGTCGTTGGCTTCAGCATGTCTCAGGCATATGCCGATGATACTCTCCGTCACGGCCATTTCGTGCATGCAAATCCCCCTCGATTTCTCTCGCCATATTACAACATGCAGGCTCCCAAGACCACGAAAACGGCCAATCCGCGCGACAGGTCAGGTCCCAAATTGTCTGCAATAGCGAGCTGGTCATGCGGCATCCGCTATTTCCTTAATTTGTCAAGCATTCTTCTCCGCTTCCTTCTGCTCGATATACTTCTTCGACTGTTTGCGCTCGATATCGGTAAAGGCGACTTCCCCTCCGGCGCTCCTTCTCGAGGCTCCGCTCCACCAGGTTGGTGGTGCGGATGCACTGCGGCGGGCGGCGGGCAGCTTCGCGTGGGCAAGCGATGCCTCCAGGTTGTCTTCGAGTGTGCGCGTAGCCGAGGAGAAGTCCCGCTTGTAACGGGAGACGAGCCTCTCCGCCAGACCCTGGCCGCTCTCGTGGTCGGGAGCGTCGCGTACCGCCACCAGCCAGGGCTTGATCTCCGCCCGGGCCCGATCCGGCAGCTTGTCCAAGATGTTACGCATCTTATGCAAGAAGCAGCGGATCCTCTCGGCCTCCGGACACATGGCGGTAACCGCTCTTGCGAGCCCCGGGGCTCTGCCGGTGCTGAGGGGCAGCGGGTTTTTTGAGCCCCGCTCCATCATGTCCCGGAAGTGGGAAAGCCCTCTTCGTAGCTCTCCAGGTTGCCGAGCGTCATGTGCAGGAATACCTTGGCGACGGAACGAAAGACGGCCCAGGCGACCAGGATCCCCTCGTGCATACCGGCCTGCTGCCCCTGCGACTCGTATACCGCGTCCGCAAAGAGGTAGACGACCCCGGAGCCAGAGGGGCCGCGCTCGGCGAAAGCTTCGTACTCTTCCCGGAGCACCTCGGTGATGCGGCTCACCCGTGGAGCGGGAGAGCATCCCGTCCTCGCCTCCGGCGAGGGTGGCCAGAGCCTCCTCGATATCCCGGGTGGACAGGCGCGCGCGTACATCTCCATCACCATCACCATCACCATCTTCTCCAGCACACCGGTGCGCCGCTTGATGGCTCCCCAGAGCTCGGGACGGAAGGGGGGCCGCTTCGGTTCCCCTCGCAGATGGGGCAGCTTGACCTCGATGCGCCCCTCGGCGGTGTCCAGGTGCCTTTCCTTGGAGCCGTTGCGATATTCGTGGAAGTCACCTGCAGCCTGCTCGTAGTGGCCCCGGCCCAGGTAGTCGGTGGCCTCGCACTCCAGCAGTTCTTGGACCAGCTTCCTGGACCGAGGCGGGTGAGTTCTTCCGCAAGGCCGTCGGTCCTGTTTCCGCCCGCGCTTTCGCGGCCTGTGCATCTGGCTCGGTGGTATCCTTCTCATGGGTCTGGCTCCTTTCACCGGTCGGTTTACCGAACATCAACATACGGATGCTGGCCGGGAGCTCTATGCTTTTGCAGATGTTTTATAACGGGACCCCACGACATTTACAAAGGGGCTGGACAGTGATATGAAGGTTATAACTTCAGGCAAAGGCCTAGCATGTTACAGAAAGATTCGAAGCCTAATCGAAGAAAGGTTGCTGGCAAGTGGATGCGGGGACGGTCGGCTTTTGCCGTACTCTCTTTCGATACTCTCAATCTTTCGCGCACGATTAACCCAATTGCTGGCTGCCACTCGTACTGCGGGATGAACTAAAGGATTTTTTACGGGAGGTGCAAGGTTCGATGAGCGATGCTGCGAATGAGCGATTGTTCGACCACCAAGCGGCTCGGGAATGGAAACTGAACAAAACGCGAAACAAGGTGGACAAGCGAATGGACCTCACGGAGGCCATTGCGACCCTGGTGGACGACGGAGACTCCATCGTCGAGACGGGATTCGCCTACGTGCGAGGTCCCTTCGGCGCTTACTGGGAGATCGGACGCCAGAAGAAGAAGGACCTGCTAGGGATTTTCACGCCGGGTGGGTTGAACAATGTTTGGCATGAAGAGGGCGGCGTAACGGGTTGCCATGTAGCCTATGTGGGCGTCGAGATGCGCGGCCTTATCAGCCCTTTCAGGAGAGGCGTGGAGGCAGGCACCCTCAAAGTCTATGCGGACTGGAGCCATGACGGCCTGGCCCTGGCGCTCCGCGCGGCGGAGCAGGGCGTGAACTATGTGGCCTGCAAATCCATGCTTGGCTCGGACATAATAAAGTCCAACCCTTACATCAAGGTGACCGAGGATCCCTGGACGGGCGAGCCCGTCTGCCTGGTTCCCGCTATCTATCCGGATGTGGCCGTTATCCACGTGCATCACGCGGATAAGTTCGGCAATAGCCGCATCTGGGGGCCTACCGTTAACGATACCGCCATCGCTGTGGCGGCTCGCAAGGTCATCGTGACCTGTGAGCGCATTGTGGATACGGATGATATCCGGACGAATCCCTATCAGGTCATCGTCCCCAGTTATTGCGTGGACGCCGTCTGCGAGGTGCCCTTCGGAGCTTGGCCGGGCGACATGCCGGGCATGTATTACTTCGACCGGCGCCTGCAGGAACGAGTGGTAAGGGAGTACTGGAAGACCGCCGAGGCGACCAAGGAATTCATCGAGCAGTTCATCTACGGCACTAAGAACATCTATGAGATGCTGCAGATAGCCGCGGATCTGGAGGGTATCCACCTGCTCGACTATGTCAAGAGGCTGGAGGAACTGGCCTTCGACGCCACCAACTATGCCCCGGGCTTCTGGGGTATCGGTGGAGGACGCGACTGGAAGTATGAAGAATACGCGAAGCCGCTCATTTAGGCGGCCTTCGAGGGATTCGAAAGGAGTGTAAGATGACCGAGGAAATCCAATATACCCCAAGAGAACTTATCGCCATCGTAGCCGGAAGGCTCATGGTGGATGGAGAGAGCGTCTTCGTAGGCACCGGTCTTCCGCTGGTGGGGGCGCTCCTGGGCAAGAAGCTGCACGCGCCGAACATGTTGCCGCTGTACGAATGCGGCGGCGTGGACCCGGAGCCGCGGGAGTTGCCCTGGTCTGTGGCTTGCCCCTGGACCTACTACAAGGCGCCCATTATCCTCTCCATGTCCAGCATCTTCGGACATAGCCGCGCGGGTTACGCCGATGTCGGCTTCCTGGGCGGGGCGCAGATAGACATGTACGGAAACATCAACGCGACCTGTATCGGCCCCTACGACCATCCGTCCGTGAGACTGACGGGTTCGGGCGGAGCCAACGACATGGCCTCGCTCTGCCAGCGCCTCATCTTCATAGGGCTGCACCTGCCGCAGAGGTTCCCGGAGAGGGTGGACTATATTACTACGCCGGGTTTCCTTGACGGTCCCGGGGCAAGGGAGAAGGCCGGACTGCTGGGCCAGGGTCCCTGGAGGGTTATATCTCACCTGGGCCTTATGGGTTACGACGAGGAGACCCGCCGCATGAAACTCCTCCAGTACCATCCGGGCGTGACACCGGAGCTCATCCAGCAGTTCACCGGCTTCGAGCTGCTCATCGACAAGGACGTGCACGAGACCCCGAAGCCGACGGCCGAGGAACTGCGCGTGCTGCGCGAGGAAGTGGATCCGAACCAAATATTCTGCTTCTAGCGCCGGCCTGAAAAGAGTAAGGAGGAGCCGGACTTCCGCACGGCTCCTCCTTATGTCGATTGCGTGAAAAGCGGGATGTTACCTGAAGAGTATCTGAAAATCCAGAGCGTTCACTACAAAGAGATACCGCGGCAGAGCAGGTAGTATTTCCTTGCTCCCCACAAGCCCTTCCCCGCCTTCCACAGGCTGTTCAGCACCCTGCGGGGTGCCCGTACCGGCCCCCTGGGACACATCCGGCTGCGGCCCGCTCAGCGAGATGATCCAGGCGGCCTTGCCCTCAAAGACGACCTTCTCCGCCCAGCAGGGAAGCAAGGGGAGCTGATCAGCCGATGCCGCCAGCACAGAGTTGAGCGCGTTGCGCAGAACGCTCGCATCCTCACCGAGGCTCTCCGCCGCCTCGACCATGTCCTCGGCGCACTGCGCTTGCAGTTTGCCGAGCGCCTCGAGGTCATAGACGGGAGCCGCATCGGGGCGAGCTTTCTCCGCTGAATGCTGCCAGACGGCCGAGTAGAAGCTCTGCTTCTGGGCGTAGTCCGCCCCGTAGCCCTCCATGTCCGCCGCTCCCACGGCTCGGGTGCTGCTCACCACCTGCGGCAGGAGTCGCTCACCGAGGGTCAGGCTGGTGGAGAGATCTTGATGGCCGGTGTAGGTTTTGCTCCTATCCGATCCCGTGTCGCTTTCAGCGGCCGCTTCCGTGGATGCCGCATTCTCGCCCACTTCCTGCGGATGGTGTAGTACGCTCAAGGAGATGACGGCTGCGGCGCCCAGGATCATCGCGGCGCCGAGAGCCGTAGCCGTTCGGGCGAGACCTCTGGAAGCCGGCTGGGCGCCCCGACTCAGATCCTTCCACTTGGATCTCCAGGACCGGTGGATCTGCCCACGCTCCTCCTTCGATAGCGCCTGTTCGGGCAGATCGCGAAGGGCCGCGATCGTCCCGCTGACCTTCTCCAGCAGGGTTTTACATTCCGGGCAGGTAACCAGGTGAGCCCGGAACTGCTCCTCCTGGCCCGCGGCAAGCTCGCCGTCAAGGTGTGCGCTGAAAAGCCTTCTAGCCTGTTTACATCTCATCATTCAACCCCTATAGTGGATACTTAAATTCGATGCAAATTGTGCGCATCAAGGTTCCCGATCCCCGAGTTCCTGCGCCAGTCTGATGCGGGCGCGATTGAGCCTGGACTTCACAGTCCCGATGGCCACGGACAGGATGTCCGCCACCTCAGCGTAATTGAACCCCCGTATGTCATGGAGGTAGATAACCTCCTTGAACCTGGGTGGCAGCTGGGCTATAGCTGATTGAACCATGTCTTTCGTCTCAACCTGCTCGAATATCGCCTCGGGGTCGAAGGCGACGCCGGCCTCCAACGTATCCTCCGGCCGCGGCCCCTCCTCGGGTGGCGGCAAAGGAGCCGGGTGTTTTTTCTGCTTGCGGAGATGATCCCTGCATACGTTGAGTGATACCCGGTACAGCCAGGTCGAGAAGCTTGATTCGCCCCGGAAGGTATGCAGCTTTCGCAGCAGCAGGACGAAGGTCTCCTGGCAGGCATCCGCGGCATCGCTGCGGTTTCCCAGCACGCGGTAGGCCAGGTTGAACACCTGGTTTTCGTGTTTTCTCACCAGTTCCTCGAAGCAGTCCGCCGAACCGTCCAGGAAACCGCGGATGAGGGCCTCGTCGGTCAGTCCCCCCCCGAGGTTCAGCGAATTTTCCATCATCCATACCTCTTCCCGGAGCCGCATCCTGCTATTTTAGCATCTCCTAAGATGCTGTAGGAACGTCGGTTACGGCCGCGGCAACGGTCAACCGGCCGGCCTGGGAGTTATGTTATAATTCAGCCGGAATCCCCGGGGCCTGCCAGGTCTGGAGATGCCTTTACGAATCTGGAGAGCCGGGAGCTAAGTGTCCCTTCCCATAAATATTGTGACGCAGCGAGAGCGTCCAGGCGCCGCGCCGGCAAGGCGCTCGACCGATGGCGTAATTTTAGTACGTCGAGGGAGTGGAACACAGCCGGCGTTGATGGATAGGCGTTCGAATGCCGGCGTATTTTGGGATGGTACACCAAGTTGAAGAAACGTTTGTTATCCGGAAACGAAGCAGTAGCAGATGGTGCTTTCGCGGCCGGCGTCAGGTTTGCCTCGGCCTACCCTGGAACCCCATCCACCGAGATACTCGAGCACATCGCTCGCCGCCCCGGGGTCTATGCGGAGTGGTCGCCCAACGAGAAGGTGGCCCTGGAGGTGGGTATAGGAGCAGCTCTCGGCGGGGCGCGCACCCTGGTAGCCATGAAGCACGTTGGTTTGAACGTCGCCGCAGATCCCTGGATGACCCTTCCCTATGTCGGTGTGAACGGCGGACTCGTGCTTGCCTGTGCCGACGACCCCGGCATGCATTCCTCCCAGAACGAGCAGGACAGTCGCTACTACGCCAAGATGGCCAACGTGCCCATGCTGGAGCCGGCCGACAGCCAGGAGGCTTACGACATGACCCTCCTCGCCTTTCAGCTCTCCGAGAAATTCGATACGCCGGTCATGCTGCGGCTCGAGACCCGTATATCCCACTCGCGCACGGTGGTGCGTTATTCCGAGCGGAGGGAAGAGGTGGACTACCCTTACGGTAAGGATGCCGTCAAGCGAGTCATGATTCCGGGGCATGCCCGACTGCGCCATCCCGCGCTTATCCACCGGCTCGAGGAGATGGAAGGCGAGGCCGAGAAGTTCCCCTTCAACCGCGTGGAGATGCGTTCGCGAGCGGTGGGCATCATCAGCAGCGGCGTCACCTATTACCACGTACGCGAGGCCTTTCCGGAGACCTCGGTTCTGAAGCTGGCTTTCACCCACCCGCTGCCCCGGGAGCTCATCCGGGAATTTTGTCATCACGTGGATAAGGTGTACGTGGTGGAGGAGCTGGAGCCCTATCTCGAGGAGGCGATAAGCGCCCTGGGTATCGAAGTGATCGGGAAGGAGCGGATTCCGCGCGATGGAGAACTGACGCCGAAGATCGTGGCGGATGCGCTGGGTGATCTCGTCGCCGTGGATCTCGGCGGCGCTGCCAGGCCATCCTCCCGGGAGGAGGCCGTGGACCTGTCGTGGTTGAACTCGGTTGACCTCCCGAACCGCCCTCCGGTCATGTGTCCAGGGTGCCCGCACCGTGGCGTCTTCTATGCCCTGAGTAAGTTGAAGATGGTGGTGAGTGGGGATATCGGCTGCTATACACTGAGCGTATTGCCGCCGCTCGATGGCATAGACTGCCAGGTCTGCATGGGAGCGGGTGTGGGAATGGCCCTGGGCTTGGAGAGGGCTTTTTCGCGCAGCGAAACCAACGCCGCTCTCAGCCGCAAAGTGGTGGGAGTTCTGGGCGACAGCACCTTTATACATTCGGGCATAACCGGCCTGGTGGACATGGTCTACAATGGTTCCTTTGCTACAATTATCATCCTGGATAACCGGACCACCGCCATGACTGGCTTCCAGGAACACCCGGGAACGGGTATCACCCTTCAGGGTGAGCGCAATCCCGCCCTCGACCTGGTTGAACTGTGCAAAACCCTGGGAGTTGCGTCGGTGCGCGTGATTGACCCCTGGGACCTGAAGGAAACGGAGCGAGCAATAAAGGAGGAAGCGGCCTCCGCCACTTCCTCGGTGATAATATCCAGCCGCCCTTGCATCCTGAAACAGCGTCCCGTGCGCGATGAGCGGCTCGAGATCTCCGATGAGCTTTGCAACGACTGCGGGCTCTGTATGCGCCTGGGATGCCCGGCGCTGGCGAAGCAAGGCGAAAAGCCCGCCATCATCCAGGAACTCTGCGCGGGATGTGACCTCTGCGAGCAACTCTGCCGCCGGGAGGCTATCGAGAGGAGACCCTTAGATGGTCGTTAGCGTGCTTCTAGTGGGCGTCGGGGGCCAGGGGATCATCTCGGCGGCGCAGGTCCTGGCGGAGGCGGCGCTCTCCGCAGGCTACGACGTGAAGACCTCGGAGGTCCACGGCATGGCTCAGCGCGGCGGCAGCGTGCAGTCTATGGTGCGCTGGGGACAGGAGGTCTTCTCGCCGCTCATACCGGAGGGAGAGGCCGATTACATCCTGGCGTTCGAGATGCTGGAAGGATTGCGGCACGTGCACTACTTGGCGCCCCGGGGCGTCATGATCGTGAACCGCGTGCGCATTGACCCCCTGCCTGTGCTGGCGGGGACGGCCGAATACCCAGCCGGGATAGACCGGCTCCTGGCCGAGAAACTGCCCGATACCATGGTGCTGTCTGCGGCCGACATTGGTGCCCAGGCCGGAAATCGCCGGTCAGCGGGGGCCGCAATGCTGGGCGCGCTTTCGAAGAGATTGGAGTTCAGCCCGGACGTCTGGGAGCGTGCCATCCGCCGGAACGTTCCGAAAAAGGCTCTGGATGCCAATCTCCGTGCTTTCGAGCTCGCTCTGTGTCTTCCGCGTTAGGAGGGTGCCATCATGATGCGAGAGCCGGTCGACGATCCCTTCAGCGGAATAGAGCGCGACCTCGAGGCTATCGAGAGGGTGGCGCTGGAGAGGTCCATCTCCGGCAACCCCGCAACCATCAAGAGCTTGCTCTCCTGCGTTCCCGTGGTTTACAGCGACGTCGACGGGACGCTCACCGGGCCGGGAGGCTGCTTCTTTCTCAACGCGCAGAGGGAATATACGCTGGAATCGGCGCAGGCGCTGGTAAGGGCGCTGCGAGCGGAACTCGATATCGTGCTGGTCTCGGGCCGCACCAAGGGCCAGCTCTTCGAGAACGCTCGCTTCATGGGACTGCGCAACTATATCGCCGAGCTCGGCACTGAGACCGTTTACGACCTGGGCGAGGAAACCGTGATCAATGCCGGCTCCTTCGGGCCGAACTGTACGGACATCCTGGCCAGGATAGTCGAGACGGGGGTGCTCGAATGGCTGGAAGAGCAATACCCCGGGCAACTGGAACCGCACCTTCCCTGGGCTGCTAACCGGGACTGCACGCCCATCTTCCGGGGACTCGTGGATCTGACGGAACTGAACCTCCGGATGGAGGAGTTCGCGCCCGGGCTTATCCTGCTGGATAACGGAGTCATCCCTTGGAAGAGTCCCACACTGCGGGTCTCCTACACACGCGCTTACCACCTGATGCCGCGCGGCGTCACCAAGGAACTGGCCGTCGCCAGGGACATGGAGCGGCGAGGGTTCGAGCGCCATAACACCATCGCCATAGGAGACGCGGAAGCAGACCTGGCCTTTGCGGCAGTGGTCGGCGTCTTCTTTCTGGTACGGAATGGTTTGCATGCCAGTCCCCGCATCCTTGAGCAACTGCCCAACTATCCCAACGTGTTCGTGACGGAACACTTCCTGAACGAGGGATGGGCGGAGGTTATCAACCTCTTGATAGATGAGCAGCTCTGCCCTTCCTGAACTGCGCAATTCTTCAGAAAACGGCGCTATTAACCGATAAGAACGGATAAGAAAATAGTCCCGTCTTGCTGAAATGTTTAAAGGCCGGAAGCGGCTGTAACCATTACGCGGGCGGAATGGATAAGGTATGATGGCCTTGAGGCCGAGCATCTGCTACGGTCCTTCCGTTGCCGCGCCCGCGGTGGACGAACCAGGTGGGGATGGTTTTTGCCGGATTACAAGACTGAACTGATGAGATTCATGCGGGTGACCCGTGTCGGGCTCTTCGGCCTGATCGCCCTGCAGGTCCTGCTGGCGATGGACCGGCTGAACTTGAGCGTTTACTTTCCGCTCGTGGCTGGAATAGGCGCCTTTTATATCCTCTGCGACCGTATTTTCACCCAAGCCGATGATTCGCGCATGCGGCTTCTCATCTATGTATTCAGCGTAATCGAGACGGCTTTTTTTATGTCCCTCATAGTCCTCTGCCGCCAGAACCCGGTCCTTTCCTTCGATTTTCTCTTGATGGCTCCGGTTGCGACGGTGGCTATGTGGTGTGGATTCACAGAGGGATTCATTGCGGCCGGCGTTTCGGCGTCCCTCTACATAGTGATATTGTTGGGCGTAGGAAGGTGGACCTGGGAAAATGCTTCCGGAACTACGTTAGCTCCCGTGGCATTGATCTTTTTCGCCGCGCTCTTCGAGGGATTTCTCTCGCGCTCGGGCGAGCGCGAGCGCGTGGAGAAGAAGAGGCGCACGCTGGAATTGACGGCGTTGTCCGACTTCGCTACGCTCTTCGATTCGACGCTGTGTGAGGAGGAAGTGCTGAGCAACCTGATGGATGCGGTGCGCCGCACCCTGGACAGCGACGTGGTGACGGTCATGACC